>JAJTGE010000038.1 GCA_021298555.1 Oxalobacteraceae bacterium | reverse complement strand
CCTGCATCTTGGCCAGTAATCCGAATCGCATAGCCTGAAGACACCAAGGTAGCAAACGCGAGATGCTCGCCCATGCCCCAATCCAGATTCACTTCTCCGCGGCCCATGGCAGCGCGGTCTGCCAATACTTTTTCTACCAGCGGATGAACTTTGAAATTATGAGGCAACGTGGTAATCCGCTCCGACAGTCGCTTTAATTCTGCCGCTGGCACTGAGGTGTCAGCGGCATCTGTCCATTTGCGATTAAGAAAAGGCATCCAGTCGACTGCATACTTATTTTTAAAACTGGAAATGACTGGATCGATCGTGCTGCGTCCTGCATCCATCGCATCACGAAAATCTTTGACCATGGTGTCGCCACCATCCACTGCAATCGTGCCTTGTGTAGCTAACTTGTCAGCGTACAGTCTGCGCGTGCCAGGATGCTGTCCGATTTTTTTGTACATCAGTGGCTGAGTCAGCGCAGGAGTGTCTTGCTCGTTATGGCCGAGTTTGCGGAAGCACACAATATCGACGACCACATCTTTTTGAAACTGCATGCGGAAATCCAGCGCGATCTGCGTTGCAAAAACTACTGCTTCAGGATCATCGCCATTGACGTGCAACACGGGCACTTCAATCATCTTAACTACGTCCGAGCAGTACAAGGTCGAGCGCGTATCACGCGGATCAGAGGTAGTAAAACCAATCTGATTATTGATAACGATATGAACCGTTCCGCCCGTACCATAGCCACGTGTTTGTGCAAGGTTAAGGGTTTCCATTACAACGCCCTGACCTGCAAACGCGGCGTCGCCATGCACTAGTATTGGCAGTACTTGCTTGCCTTCTTTGTCGCCGCGTCTATCCATACGGGCTTTAACGGAACCCTCAACCACAGGATTAACAATCTCTAAGTGCGAAGGATTAAACGCCAACGATAAGTGCACAGGGCCACCAGGAGTCGAAATATCACTCGAGAAGCCCTGGTGATATTTCACATCACCCGCAGGAAGATCATCGCCATGCTTACCTTCGAATTCGGCAAACAAATCTTGCGGCATCTTGCCCAATATGTTGACCAGCACATTCAGTCGGCCGCGGTGAGCCATGCCGATCACGATTTCTTGTATACCCTGACTACCAGCGCGCTGTATAACTTCATCGAGTGAAGCAATAAAACTTTCGCCGCCTTCAAGAGAGAACCGCTTTTGTCCCACGTATTTGGTATGTAAGTAACGCTCCAGACCTTCGGCTGCAGTAATGCGATCCAGGATGTGCAGTTTTTGTTCACGCGTGAAATTACCAGTTGAGCGTGAGGCTTCCAGGCGCTCCTGCATCCAGCGTTTTTGGGCTGGATCCGTCATGTATTGAAATTCTGCTCCTATGGTGCGGCAATAGGTATCGCGCAAGGCTTGTAGCAAATCGCGCAGAGACGCTGTCTCGCCACCAAAGTAGGTATTACTAATGTTGAACACAACGTCCATGTCCGCGTCCGAGAAACCATAGAACGAAGGCTCTAGTTCAGGAATCGCTGGCCGCTCTTGGCGCTGCAGCGGATCCAAATTGGCCCACTGAGTACCCAGAAAGCGATAGGCTGCAATCAGCTGAGTTACTGCCACCCGTTTTCTACCCATCTCAGCATCAGCCGACGCAGACACAGTGCGTATCGGGCCTAGCTTTGCGCGCTCGGCAAAGGAAGCAACCACACTGGCATGGGGAACATCAGGACGATCAGAACCATCGACAGCCGGAACGTGCTGCATGGAGTCGAAATACGCTCGCCAATTGTCAGGAACTGCGCCTGGATTAAGAAGGTAGGCCTCGTAGAGTTCTTCCACGTAGGGGGCATTACCTCCAAACAGATAGGAGTTGGAGAAATACTGCTGCATCATTTAGCTCACCTTTTGCTCGCGCTTCGCGAGAGTTTGGGGGTTAGAAAGTATTTGGCGCGGTGCCCACAACTTCCAAAAGGGCCTCAATTAAGACCCACTTAACCATCCACGTTACGGGCTTTCCGCGCTATGGATTGCATAACATACGACGTTGATACTAAGCGCGGAGAATACCACAGCGCAATGCTTTAGAACACGGAAAAACGGATCCCTGCAGTGCCCGTTTTATGACTACCCAGTCGCTTTGTAGGTTTAATATCAACGTGAATGCTGCAACGGGCACGACCCTAAATTATTGACAGAAATGCCCGATCAAAAACCTACCCTAACCACCCAGCATCAGACGCTGGTTTAACAACTGACAAGGCCCTCACTGGGCTAGCAACTACTGTTCATCGCATACTTGTCTGAACAAAGAGAAATAAAAGTGTAGTTGCATCTAGTCGCTTAGTACCAATCCGCAAGTAGTGTTGCAAATAAAAAGCGAGCCACAGCCCGCTTTTTGATTTTTACAGAGTGCTAGGGATCAGCGTTTTGCTAGTGGCGCAACATCACGTCGAGGCGAACCCACAAATAACTGGCGCGGACGACCGATCTTCTGCTCTGGATCGGAAATCATTTCATTCCACTGCGCAATCCAGCCCACCGTGCGTGCCATAGCAAAGATACCGGTGAATAACGAGACTGGAATACCTAAAGCTGATTGCACGATGCCTGAGTAAAAATCGACATTTGGATACAGCTTGCGTGAGACGAAGTATTCGTCCTCCAAAGCGACTTTTTCTAGTGCCATCGCCAGCTTGAAGAGCGGATCATTTTGCAGACCGAGTTCGTTCAAGACTTCATGACAAGTTTCGCGCATGAGCTTGGCACGCGGATCAAAGTTTTTATAGACGCGGTGACCGAAACCCATCAGCTTCACATTTGAATTCTTGTCTTTGACTTGGGCAATGAAGGACGGAATATTGTCGATCGAACCAATTTCCTTGAGCATGGTGAGCGCTGCTTCGTTGGCGCCGCCGTGTGCCGGGCCCCACAAGCAAGCAATACCTGCAGCGATACATGCAAATGGATTAGCACCTGATGAACCTGCTAAACGTACTGTGGACGTTGACGCATTTTGTTCATGATCGGCATGCAATATCAGTATGCGATCTAATGCACGCACCAACACGTCATTGATTTTGTAATCTTGAGCCGGTGTCGCAAACATCATGCGCATGAAGTTTGCGCTGTACGATAAATCATTGCGCGGGTAAATAAACGGCTGACCTATTGAATATTTATACGCCATGGCCACTAGGGTAGGCATCTTGGCGATTAAGCGTATCGCCGATACGTCGCGGTGATGTGGATCATTAATATCGAGCGAATCATGATAGAACGAGGCTAGTGCACCAACGGTACCCACCAGCACAGACATCGGATGCGCATCGCGACGAAAACCACGGAAAAAGAATTGCATCTGCTCATGCACCATGGTGTGGTGGGTTACCGTTTCGACGAAGGTATCTTTCTGCGTAGCATTGGGCAACTCACCATTGAGCAAGAGATAGCAGGTTTCAAGAAAATCACAATTCACTGCGAGTTGTTCTATGGGATAGCCGCGGTACAGTAGCTCACCTTTGTCGCCATCAATGTATGTAATGGATGAATTACAGGCAGCCGTGGACATGAACCCAGGGTCGTAGGTGAATTTTCCAGTAGCACCATACAGCTTTCGAATATCAACGACGTCTGGTCCGATTGAGCCCTTGTAGATAGGGAAATCGATAGAAGGCGAGCCGTCGGTAAAAGACAAAGTCGCTTTGGTGTCAGATTGGGTCATGGTTCCACCTTTGAATCAAAAAAATAATCAAGTTCGCACAGCATCATGCTGGGTTCGTCTTACTACGTAACCGCACTTATAACTATTCAAGCTGCTCGTAAACGCAATAACAGAGCTTTTACGTGCGGCGCACTCAAATCACCTTCAGGGTCATTTTGCCCTAGCAGCAGACTCATCAAATCATTGTCTGTCAGCGCAAGCAGTAGAGTCAGCGCATCAACTTCTTCATCACTCAAGGTGACTTCGTGCAAATCAAGAAACCTCGTCAGTATCAGATCATTTTCCAGCAATCCCCGCCTGCTGCGCCAGCGCAGGCGGGCACGTCGCGTTGGATCATCCTGGTGTCTGACGCTATTCATGCAACTATACTGCTCGTCTTACCAACAGCTCTTTAATTTTGCCTATGGCTTTGTTTGGATTGAGCCCTTTGGGACAGACATCAACGCAATTCATAATCGAGTGACAGCGGAACAAGCGGTAAGGATCTTCAAGATTATCCAAGCGTTCGGCGGTGGCTTCATCGCGACTATCCGCGATAAAGCGATACGCCTGCAAAAGACCCGCAGGACCCACAAATTTGTCAGGATTCCACCAGAATGATGGGCAAGACGTGGAGCAGCACGCGCACAAGATGCACTCGTAGAGTCCGTCTAATTCTTCACGCTCTGCAGGCATCTGCAAACGCTCTTTTTCTGGCGGTATGGTGGTATTGACTAGATAGGGTTTGATCGAATGATATTGCTTGAAAAAGTTCGTCATATCGACGATTAAATCTCTTATCACTGGCAAACCAGGCAGCGGACGCAACACGATAGGTTCGGTCAATTCATTCAAATTGGTCGTGCACGCAAGACCATTCTTACCATTGATATTCATGGCATCTGAACCGCAGACGCCTTCACGGCATGAACGACGTAGCGCGAGTGAATCATCAACATCAGCCTTGATACGTTGCAGCGCGTCGAGCAGCATTTTGTCGGTATCGAGCAGCGTGACCGTGAGGTCTTGCATGTAGGGTTTGGCATCCCTATCTGGGTCGTAACGATAAATCTGAAATTTGACAGTGCGAGTCATGATTTTTTCCGAGCTTAGAAGGTACGAGCCTTGGGTTTAAATGTTTCAACAGTGAGTGGTTTAGTCACTACTGGCTTGTAGTCGAGTCGATTACCTTCGGAGAACCACAATGAGTGTTTCATCCAGTTTTCATCATCACGTTTTTCATGATCACGGTGCGCATGCGCGCCGCGTGATTCTTTGCGTGCAGCTGCAGAGACGATGGTGGCTTTTGCGGTTTCAATCAGGTTATCGAGCTCAAGTGCTTCGACGCGCGCAGTGTTGAACACTTTGGATTTGTCTTTGAACGACACATGTTTGCGACGCTCATCAAGATCCATGATGTGTTTAACACCATCATCCAGCAGCTCCTGGGTACGAAACACGCTGCAATAATGTTGCATGGTCTTGCGTATATCGTTGGCCACATCCTGTACACGTTCTGTACCTGTCGAAGCTTCCAGGTGCGCTAAACGCGACAATGCAAAGTCAGTGCCATCTGCCGGCATGGCCTTGTGGTGTTGCTCTTTAAGCTTGCTTGCTACGATATGGTTACCTGCAGCCCGGCCAAACACCAGCAAATCAAGTAAGGAATTCGTACCGAGACGATTCGCGCCATGCACCGATACGCAAGCACATTCGCCAATGGCATACAAACCGCGAACAATTTCTTGACCACCGTTTTTAGGTGCAACTACCTGACCATGGATGTTGGTAGGAATTCCACCCATCTGATAGTGAATGGTAGGCACAACAGGAATCGGCTCACGGGTTGCATCCACGTTGGCAAACTTATGGCCAATTTCCAATATAGAAGGCAAGCGTTTACGTATGGTGTCAGCACCAATGTGACGCAAATCGAGTAAGACGTGATCTTTTTTCGGACCGCACCCACGACCTTCTTTAATTTCCTGATCCATAGAACGTGATATAAAGTCACGCGGGGCAAGATCTTTCAACGTAGGCGCATAACGCTCCATGAAGCGCTCGCCTTCACTATTGATCAAAATTCCACCCTCACCCCGCACACCTTCGGTGATCAACACGCCCGCGCCAGAAACGCCGGTTGGGTGGAACTGCCAGAATTCCATATCCTCAAGTGGTAAGCCTGCACGAGCGGCCATACCCATACCGTCGCCGGTATTGATAAACGCATTCGTCGATGCAGCCCATATACGACCCGCACCGCCGGTGGCAAACACAGTGGTCTTGGCCTCAAACATCATGACCTCACCGGTTTCCATTTCCAGCGCAACGACACCGATTACATCACCATCGGCATCGCGCACGATATCAACTGCCATCCACTCAACGAAAAAATGTGTCTTCGCTTGCACGTTACGTTGATAGAGTGTGTGCAGCATGGCATGACCGGTTCGATCGGCCGCTGCGCACGCACGCTGTACAGGTTTTTCACCAAAATTAGCGGTGTGTCCACCGAATGGACGCTGATAAATTGTGCCATCGGGATTACGGTCAAACGGCATGCCTAAATGCTCGAGCTCATAGACTACTTTGGGCGCTTCGCGACACATGAATTCGATCGCATCCTGGTCGCCCAGGTAATCACTCCCTTTGACGGTGTCAAACATATGCCAGTACCAATTATCTTCTGACATATTACCCAGCGATGCTCCTATGCCGCCCTGCGCTGCAACTGTATGCGAACGAGTTGGAAAAACTTTGGACAGTACTGCGACGTTTAGGCCAGCTTGTGCCAACTGTAAAGACGCGCGCATACCTGAACCACCAGCGCCGATGATGATGGCATCGAAGCGTCGCGATGGAATAGCTGATTTAATGGATGACACGTTTACACTCTCCACAGTATCTGTACCGACCAGCCGGCGCAGCCGACTAACCAGAGTATTGTCAGTACTTGCAACATCAGTCGTACCGCCAGGGGCTTGACGTAGTCCATCCAAATATCACGCACACCAACCCATGCGTGATAGTAGAGAGACATAAACGTTACAAATGCAAAAATCTTGAACCACTGCTGAGCAAACAAGCCCGCCCATGCTTCATAACTAAATTCTGCCGCGCCCAAAAATAAAACAAGCAAGACGACAGTGAATACAGCCATCACTATGGCCGTTGCGCGTTGGGCAATCCAATCCCTTAAACCGTAATGCGCGCCCACCACAAGACGTTTGGGTCCGATATTGTTGTTCATCTCAGAAATCTCCAAACAGTTTTAATGCAACCAATAGCGCTAACGGGATGCTGACAAAAAATACCGAACGTGCTGATTTGGCTGCACCTTCTTTTGATAGACCAATGTGCGCATCCATCACTAAGTGACGAATACCCGCACAAAAATGATGTAAATATCCCCAAGAAATACCCAGGATCAGCAATTTAACAAACCAGTGCCTGACAAAGCCCTGAAGGACGGCAAAGGAAATTTCCGAAGTAATGGAAAGCTCGAAAATATACAAAATAAAGGGCAGCATCAAAAACATCATTGCACCGCTAACACGATGCAAAATCGATACGATGCCCGAAACCGGCAAGCGGTAGCGCAAAATATCGGTGATGTGGATATTGGTAAAGCGTTTAGTTGGCGTTGCTTCAGGCATTAGTGTCTTCTCCAACAGTGTCTGTCATATTTGGTAAACATCAGATTCTATCTGTTTGGGCTAAAAGAGTTCGGCAGGTATCTCGAGATTAACCCTACAGTTAACTAAGTTCATTGTGGTAGTGATGATTTTCAGTGGCATACAGGGCGCGGCGCAACTCAACAGGCCGGTCGCCGTAGGTATAGGCCACCCGATCAACATTTAATAGCGGCGTGCCCAGTGCAACCTTGAGTAATTCAGCTGCAATGGCGTCTGCTGGTATGGCTTTTAGCTTTTCAGACGCACGTATCATCTGGGTGCCAAACTCGGTTTCAAACAACCCATACATCGGGCCTTTGTACTCGGCCAATCTCTCCGATGTCAGCCCCTTAAAAATCGCTCCTGGAAGCCAAATTTCTTCGAGAATTATAGGAGCGCCATCAAAATATTGGACTCGCCGGATAAAAATTACAGAATCCCCTGCTTTGATGTCTAGTACTCGGGCCACCTCTGCGGGGCCGCGCATGCGTTTGACTTCAATAATATGATTTTCAGGCTGATGAGCTTCACCGCCATCGGGCATTAATCGTAAAAAACGGAACTGAACACGCGCCTCGTGGTGGGTAGCTACAAAGGTACCTTTGCCTTGCCGACGTACCACCAGGTTTTCAGATGACAGCTCATCGATTGCTTTACGTACCGTACCCTGACTTACCTTATAACGAAACGCCAGCTCGACCTCGCTTGGGATAAGTTCGCCTGGTTTCCACTCGCCAGACTGTAAGCTCTGAACGATCAGCGATTTAATCTGCTGATAGAGGGGGCTAAAGGTGGGCGACGCAGCGCTGGTGCCGCTTGCACTGGCGGCAGAACCCGCAGCGGCTGGCGTGGTGACGGTATGGCTCATAGTCATTGATTTCACCACAGATAGCAGCTGAACGTCCAGAAAATTGTGAGGTAATATGTCTTATATAAGATATAAGATGTGGATTGACAGGGATACTTGCCTACCCCTAAACTCGTGGGCATCGAAGCGGGTTTCTCTAACAAGCGCCTGCAAATACCGCACATTACTTGACTTGACTGGAGACTCACTATGACCAAAGCCCCCATGCGCGTTGCTGTTACCGGCGCCGCTGGCCAAATCGGCTACTCATTATTGTTTCGCATCGCTAATGGCGACATGCTGGGCAAGGATCAGCCAGTGATCCTGCAATTACTCGAAATTGCAGACGAAAAAGCGCAAAAAGCCTTAAAGGGCGTCATGATGGAAATCGATGACTGCGCGTTTCCTCTGCTTGCTGGCATGACTGCGCACTCAGACCCTATGACAGCGTTTAAAGATGCTGACGTAGCCTTGCTGGTGGGTGCTCGTCCACGCGGGCCAGGTATGGAGCGTAAAGATCTGCTGGAAGCCAACGCGCAAATCTTCACCGTTCAGGGTAAAGCACTCGATGCCGTAGCATCACGCAACATCAAAGTTCTGGTGGTCGGCAACCCAGCCAATACCAATGCCTATATCGCTATGAAATCTGCACCTAGCTTGCCGGCAAAAAATTTCACCGCCATGTTGAGGCTAGATCACAACCGCGCTCTGTCGCAAATCGCTGCAAAAACTGGTAAGCCAGTGGCTGCTATCGAAAAACTCTGCGTGTGGGGCAATCACTCGCCCACCATGTACGCTGACTATCGCTTTGCTACGGTTGACGGCCAATCAGTCAAAACCATGATCAACGATGAGGCATGGAATAAAGATGTGTTTTTACCCACGGTAGGTAAGCGTGGTGGTGCCATTATCGAAGCACGCGGACTCTCTTCTGCTGCCTCTGCCGCAAATGCGGCGATTGATCATGTGCGTGATTGGGTACTCGGTACGCACGGTAAATGGACAACCATGGGCATTCCTTCTGATGGTTCCTACGGTATTCCCAAGGATGTGATGTTTGGCTTTCCAGTTACCACACAAAACGGCGAATACACGATAGTACAAGGATTGGATATTGACGCGTTCTCACAAGAGCGCATCAACCTCACTCTCAAAGAACTGACTGAAGAAAAAGACGGGGTTAAGCATTTGCTGCCTTAGTCTGCTATGCGTGAGAGGGCGACACCGTTCTCTCACGATCAAATAACCTGCACTACTGGCCAACTCTTTGCTCATGCACGCGTCCGAGGTTTTGTTTCAGGGGACACACCAGCCGGTAGCCATACCGGTCTGTGATCACTACGCTGGTTCAGAAAAACTAATGCGTAAATCGCTCGCGCTGCAAGCAGCGCTTGGGCCGGTATTTGACATTACATTTGATTGCGAAGACGGCGCTGCCGCTGGAAATGAAATAGCTCACGCTAAGTTGGTAGGGGATTTGCTTTCCAGTTCAGAAAACCGCTACAACCGCATAGGCACGCGCGTACATGAGGCAAGTAGCCCTTATTTTGAACAAGACGTAGCAACTATTTGCGCGCTTGCTGCCAATAAGTTGGCCTACATTGTTATTCCCAAGGTAGAAACTCTCCATCAGTTGCAATCCGCAGTGCAAACAATCCACCACCATGCTGCGGCTGCGGGCCGCCCTGCACTACCTATTCATGTTCTCATCGAAACTCACCATGCCTTGCGTCATGTGTGGGATATCGCCAGCATGGAAAGCATAGAGTGCCTTTCATTTGGCATCATGGATTTTGTCTCATCGCACTATGGTGCTGTGCCGGGTGATGCCATGCGTAGCCCCGGTCAATTTAGTCACCCTCTCATAACACGTGCCAAAGTAGAAATGTCTGCCGCAAGTCACGCGCATGGCAAAGTTGCGTCGCATAATGTGTGTACTGAAATTAAAGACTTGTCAGTGGTAGCTAACGACGCAAGCTTGGCTAGTCGCCAGTTTGGATATCAACGTATGTGGAGCATACATCCTGATCAAATCAAACCCATACTGGAAGCGTTTGCTCCTGCTGCACATGAGGTAGATGATGCAGTTGTAATTCTGAATGCTGCGCTAGCTAGTGACTGGGGACCGATACAACACCAGGGCAAGCTGCACGACCGGGCTAGTTATCGTTACTATTGGACTGTATTACAACGAGCAAAGCAAACAGGGCAAGCGCTGCCAGTAAAGGCGCATGATTTGCTCTAGCTAAACAAAATGCACAGGAGGCCGTATGCGATACAAACCATTCATTTTCATCGTAACTACCTCCTTGCTAAGCGGACTGGCGGCTGCCGCGCAAACAGATATGGTTTGCGAGTACGGGCAGCGAATGTCTATCGCAGGGGATCACAATAAAGATAGTGTGATCGAAATGATTTGGCAGGGATATATGTACCGCATGGAACGTGTACCAACATCAACCGGAGTACATCGCTTCGAGCATACTCAAAGTGGTCTGGTTTGGATCAGCATACCCAGTAAGGCTATGCTGTTAGATCGTATGCTTGGTACGCCTGTCGTCAGTGAATGCGTAACTTCAGGCAGGCCAAAAAGATAAAACTGGTGATGACCGCGCCAGCTAGTTAATGATGGACTGCGAAGTCCACCAGGTATTTGATTAAGAATTTCGATTAAAAATAAGGAGAGCACATGTTGCACAACACGCTTAAAACGCTCAAGGATTTCACGATTTCCGGCACTAAAAAGGGTAAATTTTATTCCTTACCCGCACTAAAAAAATCAACCGGAATCAATATCGATCGTCTACCGGTATCTATACGTATCGTGCTTGAGTCTGTATTGCGTAACTGCGACGGCAAAAAAGTAACCGAAGCCCATGTGCATCAACTCGCTAACTGGAAACCGAATGCTGCACGCACCGATGAAATTCCTTTTGTTGTCGCGCGCGTGGTTCTCCAAGACTTTACCGGCGTTCCTCTTTTAGCTGACCTTGCTGCCATGCGCGGCGTCGCTTCTAAAATGGGTAAAAATCCTAAGAATATAGAACCACTCGTCCCTGTGGATCTGGTGGTTGACCACTCAGTGCAGATTGATCATTTCCGTGAAAAAAATGCGCTCGACCTGAACATGAAACTGGAATTTTCGCGCAATAACGAGCGCTACCAATTCATGAAATGGGGTATGCAAGCCTTTGACACCTTTGGAGTTGTGCCGCCCGGTTTTGGCATTGTCCATCAAGTCAATCTTGAGTATTTAGCGCGCGGCGTACACCACCGTGAAGGCGTTTATTACCCTGATACCTTGGTTGGTACCGACTCCCACACAACCATGATCAATGGCATCGGTGTTGTGGGTTGGGGTGTAGGTGGTATTGAAGCAGAAGCCGGCATGCTCGGTCAGCCTGTGTATTTCCTAACGCCCGATGTCGTTGGCGTGAACTTAACGGGTGTACTGCGCGAGGGCGTGACGGCAACCGATCTGGTGTTAACCATCACTGAAATGCTTCGCAAAGAAAAAGTTGTTGGTAAGTTTGTCGAGTTTTTCGGCGAGGGTACTCAGTCGCTTTCACTAACTGATCGCGCCACCATCGCTAACATGGCGCCTGAATACGGCGCCACCATGGGCTTCTTCCCAGTCGACGAAGCAACCATTGATTACTTCCATGGTACAGGCCGCACGAAAGCAGAAATTGATGCGTTTGCTTCCTACTTCAAAGCACAGGGATTATTTGGTATTCCCAAAGTCGGCGAGATTGATTACAGCAACACCGTGGAACTTGATCTCTCAAAAGTAGCTCCGTCACTGGCAGGCCCGAAACGTCCTCAAGACCGTATTGAAATCGGTAACGTAAAAGATACTTTCCGTGATCTCTTCGCAAAGCCTGTCGCTGAAAACGGTTTCAATAAAAAAACCGATGATCTTGATGCTGAGTACACCACGTCCGATGGCGTAAAACTTCATAACGGCGATGTACTAATCGCGGCTATTACGTCATGTACCAACACATCTAATCCTAGCGTGCTGTTAGCTGCTGGCTTGCTGGCAAAAAAAGCTGTTGGCCTTGGTCTGAAAGTGTCTCCACACATCAAGACTTCGCTAGCTCCTGGATCGCGCGTAGTCACTAAGTACCTTGAAGCCGCTGGTCTGATGCCTTACCTCGAAGAATTGGGTTTTGGTGTAACAGCCTATGGCTGCACCACCTGTATCGGTAACGCCGGCGATCTCACGCCAGCTATGAACGAAGCGATTGTTAAAAATGATGTGGTGGCTACCGCTGTTTTATCGGGTAACCGTAATTTCGAAGCGCGCATACACGCCAATATCCGAGCTAACTTTCTGGCCTCGCCACCGTTAGTCGTAGCCTATGCTATCGCTGGCAATGTCACCACAGACCTTATGACTCAACCCTTAGGTAAAGGGAAGAACGGACAAGACGTCTACATCGGTGATGTATGGCCTACCAGTGCAGAAATTCAGAAGCTCATGAAATACGCCATGAATGCGAAAACATTTAAAGCAAATTACGCTGATGTGAAAGGCGCACCAGGCAAATTATGGGAAGACATCACTGGCGTAGCAGAAGGCGAAGTCTACAACTGGCCTAAGTCTACTTATATTGCCGAACCGCCCTTCTTCGAAAATTTCTCTATGCAACCCAAAGCGGCAGCCACAGGCATACATGCAGCCAGAGCATTGGGTGTATTTGGCGACTCCATCACTACTGACCATATCTCCCCAGCTGGCTCGATTAAAGACTCCAGCCCAGCGGGTAAATGGTTACAGGAAAATGGCGTACTCAAAGCCGACTTCAATTCGTATGGCTCACGTCGCGGTAATCACGAAATCATGATGCGTGGAACCTTCGCTAATGTGCGCATCAAGAATTTAATGATTCCATTGACGTCCGACGGTACGCGTATAGAAGGTGGCATCACTATTCATCAGCCTAGCGGTCAAGAAATGTCTATCTATGACGCCGCTATGAAATACGTCGATGACGGTGTACCAACCATGATCTTCGCTGGTGAAGAATATGGCACGGGTTCTTCACGCGACTGGGCTGCAAAAGGAACCCAACTACTGGGTGTTAAAGCGGTTGTTGCGCGATCCTTTGAACGTATCCATCGCTCCAACCTCGTTGGTATGGGTGTACTGCCATTGCAATTTCTTGGTAACGATAGCGTCGATTCGCTCAACATTACCGGTACAGAAAGCTACGATCTGATCGGCATTGAGCACGACATAAAGCCGCAGCAAGAAGTTACTTTGGTAATTAACCGCTCTAACGGACAAAGCCAAAAAGTAAAATTGCTACTGCGTATAGATACACCTATCGAAGTAGATTATTATCGCCACGGAGGTATCTTACCCTTTGTGTTGCGACAGCTACTCGCTGCATAAAGTCGTTGGCTACCCGGTAGACTATTTTCTTCTGGGTAGCCTAGTTACCTCTATTATTCAAACCGAGTTTGGAAACTATCATGTGGAAAATTCTAGTTGCATTCATCCTATTTGCAGCAATCGCTCTGACAGTTGTATTCAAAATGGGCGACAAAGTTGACATGCAAGGCGAAGCAGGTGGACACACTGAAACCAGTGAACAACATGCGCCAACAGCCCCTGCTGCTGCAACTACTGCGCCTGCTGAAGCTCCTGCTGCTGCCATGCCAGCAACGCCTACTGCTGAAGAGAAAAAATAATTTTACCCACCTGGGTTGGGTACTACTGGGGGGTTTGAAGCTACGCTAGCTTTAAATACCCTCCCTTACTTTACAATCGGGCTCCGATGAGCTTTTGCGCACCAAAGAAAAATCGATTAATTTCGTTTTACCTGGTAACTAGCGCATGCTTATTTATGTACGTCATTCATAACTCGGAACTCACACATGCGTCGTTCGCTTAAAAATACAGCCCGAAAGTTTTCTGCAGACAGCCAAAATTTGGCAACGCTGGCTCAATCGCTGGCTTTGTCAGGCAGTCGACTTGAGCGACGTCATTGGGAAAGTTTTCTAGATAAATTATTAGAAAAATTATTAGGTAATAATCAGCAGCAGGCTATCGATAGTGCGCTCGATCACTTATTTCATACCGATCCGCTTGCCTATGATGTGCTGCTTGATTGCGTGGAAACCATCAGCTCTAGTTGTAGTCAGCCATATGACGGCAAGGCTTATAAAGGATTACTTCTGGCAGTACCTATCATCGCTTGGACTCGGTATGTCATACCATCGGGTCAGATAACTGCCACACAGATACATCCATTGTTTACGCTGCTACGCGAACACATCATTGCGAAAAATACTCATGCAGCACTTGCCCCTGCATTGTTCTCTATAGATCAACTGCCGCAAAGCTATTGCGATACTTTTTCGCTAACGCGTCGCATGGTAGATGCGGCTTTACATACAAAGGCTTTGCAACTTCCTACTGAACTACCAGAGACTGCACCCTTCCTGGCAGATACCCGTTATCTATTAATTGCCGTGGCAGCTGAAATTAATAAGCCGCTGCTGCGATGGGAAGAAGTTGATGCAGGTATCAATTCACAACTCACTCGTCGTAGCGTACTGGAGCAGTGGCAGACTCACGCTGTACCCAATGTTCAATTATTACTACCTGGCTGCGGCGTAGATTTACTCTTACCTGATTCGTATTATGTAGCTTGCCGTGAAGCTGATAAAGCAGTTCGGCCCACCTCCCTTAAAGCTGCAGTTCATTACCTTACTAACTCATTATCTGTCGAAGCGAATCAACTATCTGCGGTTATTGCTTCTGTTGGCGATCAAGCCAACGCAATGCGAATTGATGAATACAGAATTAGCTTTAGTCATAGCGGTAACTCAGATGTTTACTACGGAGTGGTATGGCCGCTCTATGACGAAGAAAGCGCCGACGATGACGTTTCACTTGATGTGTCACGTCGGCCAGGCATACCACCACCACTCTCTCCTATGCAGCAAATCGTGGCCACATTACGTGAAGCGGGCATCACCAAAATACAAAACGCAGAAACTGTTTTTGCTCCTGAATTTTGTGATGATTGCGGTGCCCCTTTATTCTGCGATCCCAATGAAGAAATGGTGCACGCAGAAATGCCTGAGGACGTTGGAGAGAACAGCGGACATCTACATTAAAGTAACGCTGATTAAATAAAACTAAAACGTGAATGCGCTAAGTAGATATCCAAGACATAGCGATACAAGTAAGAACGTCATGCCTCTGATATAATTCGAAACACGTCGGGGCGTGGCGCAGCCTGGTAGCGCACTTGCATGGGGTGCAAGGGGTCGCGAGTTCGAATCCCGCCGCCCCGACCATTAAA
>JAJTGE010000107.1 GCA_021298555.1 Oxalobacteraceae bacterium | reverse complement strand
AGCGCACTGCGACGGGCAAGATAATTTGATTCCATATGTTTTCCAAAGTACCGCGGGTTAGGCAACATAACAGCTAAACGTGCAGCCTCTTGCGGGCCCAACGCGGATGCTGACACGCCAAAATAACGCTGGGCTCCGGCCTCTGCACCAAAAACTCCCGACCCCAATTCAATCACATTCAAATAAATCTCGAGAATACGGCGCTTATCCATAACCATCTCTAGCATGAATGTAATAGCCATTTCTTCGGCCTTGCGCAAATAACTGCGCTGACCTGAAAGGAATAAATTTTTGGCTAATTGTTGTGTGATGGTAGAACCGCCCGACACAACTTTACCCTTCTTTGCATTTTTTTCGTAGGCTCTCTGCAAAGCCTCCCAATCCACACCATCATGTTCAGAAAAATTTGCGTCTTCAGCTGCAATAATGGCGCGCTTTAAATGAACAGAGATTCGATTATAAGGAACCCATGTGTGCTGTAATTTTGCTTTGGGATTTTTCTCCTGCAGCTTTTCTAGCTGAGTTCGCATAAACGCCGTTGATGAAGGATTATGATTGACCCACCAACAGATATGTAGCAGATACCAACACTGAAGCAGTAGAACCAAAGTCAGTGGTATGGCAACTAGCCATAGCATGAGCTTACGGCGTAATTTCATAGCTGGGCTCTGAGCCATTGATACACAGTGGCTGTCTCAGGTCGCACACCTCGCCAGATAAAAAATGATTCAGCAGCCTGCTCAACCAGCATACCTAACCCATCACGCACCAGTGCTCCATGACTTGTAGCCAGTTGCATAAACAACGTAGGACCGGACGAATACATCATGTCATACACAAAAGTTTGAGGCCTAAATACTGATGTAGGTATCGCAGGAAGTTCGGATGCCAAGCTGGCAGAGGTCGCGTTAATAACCATATCAAAGCTCCCCTCCAAATCTGAAAAGCTACTAGCCTGCATAACAAGAGAAGAATCACTTGAAAACTGCTCTACCAACTCATAAGCCCGCTCGGGTGTTCTGTTGGCTATAACGATCTGTAATGGCTTCTCAGCCATTAAGACATGTAAAACACCGCGTGCTGCTCCGCCTGCACCCAGTAAAAGTAACCGCTGTCCTCGTATCTCTTTTTTGGCATTCTGAACAATATCGCGCACTAACCCAACACCATCCGTATTGTCGCCAAAAATTTCATCATTATTAAATTTCAAAGTATTTACTGCTCCAGCAGCACGCGCGCGCGAACTTAATTCAGTCGCAGCATGAAATGCCTCTAGCTTAAAAGGTACGGTGACATTAGCTCCGCGCCCGCCAGATGCGATAAATGCTTTAAGGGTTATATCAAACCCATCGATTGGGGCAAGCAAGTGGTCATAAAGCATCGTTTGGGCAGTCTGCTCCGCAAACCGCGCATGTATCTGCGGTGATTTGCTATGCGCTATAGGATTACCTATCACTACGTAACGGTCGGCCAAGTTCACTGCTTACTCCCCGGGTGTACTGGTTTCAAGAACTTCATCACGCGTAAAACGAAAGCGCGTGATGATTTCCCACACATGAGTTTTGCCATCACCAATAGCCCCCTGAGGGAAACGGCCAAAAGGCGCGGCACGGCGAACGATCGCCAGCGCTGCTTGATCAAGCATACGGTTACCTGATGTTTTTTCTATGCGTGGCCCACCTTCTTTTTCATAAATCAGACCATCTTGATAAACAGGAATATAGACAATTAAATCGCCGTATAATTTTTTTCCGTCGTACTGAGGGAAATAATTGGTTCCTGTTTTTTCAATCTGTTTTTGTAGCGCGGTGTAATACACAGCATAAGCAACTTCACGCGTACGGGGTGTTAGCTGAGTTTTTATGGGTCGCTTATTGTAATCAGCTATTGCACGAGCAATTTCAGCTTCTCGCCTGGCTAATGCCACGCTATCTATCGTTTGCGGTGTTTGCTTAACTTCTACAGATTTTTTTACAGATTTATCAGTTAAGTTGATTCGATCATTTGACCTTGCAGACAATTGAGAAAACATACGTTCCTGCTGACGTTCAAGCTCAGCAATTTTTTTGCGCTGAGTCTCTATATGATTTCCATCAACTATTTGCTGCAGATTGGTTAGCGGCGAACGAGCCCGACCAAGTTCAGCATTACCTCCGCCAGATAAATTTGCTTGAGCCAGCGCCTCTGCATTTACTGGTGCTTTCTCATGCCGAGCATTGACCAGAATAATTTCCAAACTACTCGCCAATGGTTTTGATGTCACATTTGTGAGTGGTGCAAATTGAAAAGATAGCAAAACAGCGTGTATCGCGAAGGATGAACCTATCGCCACCCAAAGTCGCCGATCATCGTTGACTGTCTTAACGATCATAGCTATGAGGGTGATGCTGCCGAATCAGATTGCAGAGTCGGATCTGCCAGCGCTGGCAGCGGAGCTAAATCGACATCGACCTTCAGTGCTTGCTCTTGCAACAAAACAGCTTCATCGGAAATATCCTCTTCTGCAAATGCATCAGTATCTTCGGCTGTAGCTACGGCTTCACTTACTTCCAGCAAGCGTGCTTGCAGCGAGAGATCGACTTCATCCCATGAGATAAGCTCTATCGTGACTTGAGTACCACGCGCATATTTGGTGCCTGTCATAGGCACACTGAGTGGAATATCGATTAGCCTGACCACATCATCACGCAACTGCACTGCATGAACTTTGCGCAATGATTGTTGACCCAGCCAGCGTAAACACCAGTAATTTTCCATGATGTTTTGAAAATCTGCGTAAGCAGCATACGCACTATCAAATGCAGAAACTATCGCAAACAAATCGGCATCTCTGGATTTAAATGGAGCGACTAACGGTGCGGCTACACCATGCTTTATGCATGCCAGTAGTTGCCACTGATTGACAAGATCGGTATAGCGCCGAAGTGGTGATGTACTCCATGCATACTGATCTACACCCAAACCCTGATGTGGCGCCGCATGCGTAAGCATACGTACTTGCATGCGCGCTGCCCAGCCATTGCCTGTACCCTGAGTACGGTAAATGCCTGGTACGCCATGTTCGTGGAGCAGTCGTCCCCAACTGCTATTTGCATAAATCATTAACTCGGCAACGATTTTATCGAGAGGCGCTCCACGTTTGCGGCGGGTGATAGTGACCGTCTCATCCTCAACATAAAAATTAAAATCAACGCGATTATTTTGCTCGGGCCGCAAGCCAAAGCTCTCGCGCTTTTGCATACGAGTCCGCTCTAGCGTTTGTGCCCACTGCCACAAGAGTTCAATTTCTTGTTTGTGAGGGTAATCGCCACTCCCTGCCAATAAATTTTCTTCAGTGACTATCTCGTCTAAATCGTTATGCCGTAAATTAGCCTTGACTGGTACGGCTTCGGCCACTGTCTCGGTGGCTATAACCGACCAGTCGCTGGTGTCCACGGTGGTATACAACGATAGCGCAGGTCGTACATCACCCTCAGCCAGCGTGTATTCATTCACAAGTGCGTCGGGCAGCGTGGTGATTTTGTCCCCAGGCATATAAACAGTACTCATACGCTCACGGGCTAATTTATCAATCATATCGCCAGGAGAAATTGCCATGCCTGGGGCTGCAATATGAATGCCAATACGAATTCGCCCCTCACCAACTATGCGAACCGAAAACGCATCATCGATCTCTGTAGTAGTGACATCATCAATTGAAAACGCCGCTACATCTGCTTGCGATAGCTGCGGTTTCGCAGGTATTTCCACATCAGGAAATTTTGTCCCTCGTGGAAAATTCGCAGAGAGAAAACGATTCATGTGCAATTCCCTGGGAGAGGAAATTGCTCCTACTGACAGCATTAATCGCGCAGGTGAGGTCTGAAGATCCTGACAGGCTGCTTCAAGTGCCTTGTATTCAATCGTGTTTTTATCTGGCTTAAACAACAATTGATACACCAGCGGAGCCATCGTTGTCGGGAGCATCCCTGCTTTGAGCTCCTCGACTTGCTTTGCTTGTATGGCCGCCTGCT
>JAJTGE010000106.1 GCA_021298555.1 Oxalobacteraceae bacterium | reverse complement strand
GCGCGGTCCGAAAACCTTGATTTGGGAATTGGTGGATTACAAAAAGCCAAATAAATTTGGTAACCTGTCCGCTAAAATTTTGTGGGAAGTCGATTGTGCACACAGTCAGATGCGATCGCTGATGTTTTCATCTCACCCATATCGCATGGGTATAGGCGAGCCGCTCACTATGGACAAATCGGCTGGCGAGTGGGAAGTCCCGATAGAAGACTCTGCGCAAGAGGAGATTTTTATTTTGGCTTGCGGTTTTGAGCCACAATTAGGACCTAAGACGTAAGCAGGTGCCGTTTAATTTTAAGCGTCCTTTTTTTATTGAATGAATGCTTCACTGGCTAGGGTTAACTAACTTAGGCCAAGAAGCTTTTCTTGCTTGCCATATAAAATGCTGTGTTCGACAGGCCTTACCTGACCGGACAAAAGAATAAGAGACAAGGGAGTTGTTTTGAAAATCCGTCTTTCCAACCTGCTGTCGTCGGGTTCTCAGAAAAAGATTGAACCTATACTTTTTGAGTGGTTCACACTGGTTGGTATGTTCATCTTTGCAGGTTGGCTTTTGGGGATACGCGGTGTTTGGAGTCTGCTACTGCAGTCAGACCCCACGGGTATCACCATGATCATCATCATTATGTTTTCTGTTGCTACCATCTGGTGCGGCACGCGCAGTCGTGAGTTGCACCGTCAACGGCAAAGCCTTGAGTACCAAAAAACAAATCCTGGTAGCCCACCGCCCCCTGATAGTTGGGCGTATGACTATTGGGAAGCACTACGATCGAACCCACGCGATTCAGGCGCGCCTATGGATGTGTTGTCAGAGAAAACCCACGGTGTTCATTCCACGGCATGGTGGGTAAACAGTCTTCAGTTAAAACTGGGTTTGCTGGGTAAAGTCATTGGCTTTTCTATCTTGGCTATGCAAATCGGACACATGCAAAATTTTGATCAGTCTCAGGCGCAAGATATGCTGCGTGAACTCACTTCTGGTTTAGGGATTGCGCTGTTGACGACCATGGTCGGCCTGGTGGCTAATATTTTATTGGGCTTGCAGCTGACACGATTAGATCGTTACGCGGATGATTTTATTGTTCAGGCACAGACACATGGCCTAAAGATTAAAGCGCGAGATTAGAGAATTTAATGCGTAACCGGAAAAAATCTCGCGAGCCAGAAGTCGATCCCATGTATGACATGTTGTTCAACATGCTCATTGCCTTCGTCTTCTGCTTTATTATTGCTTTCTTGGCTATCAATCCCAAAGCAAAAAAATCAGGTGATATACCTGCGAAGGCAGAGTTCATTATTACGCTTTCCTGGGCAGACAATGATCCGAACGATCTCGATTTATGGACGCAAGGGCCTTCAGGCGAAATCGTGTGGTTTCGTAATCGTGAAGCGGGTTTGATGCACCTCGATCGTGATGACAGGGGCACGTCGAATAACACCTTGGTCATCAATGGTAAAAAAGTGGTCAATCCCTTGCGCCAGGAAGTTACAACTATACGTAGCATTATTCCGGGTGAGTATGTGGCGAATGTTCACTACTATGAAACTAAGGATATCGACCCGAACGAACCCAAAGCAGGTGGCCCAGTAGAGGCAACGCTGACGGTGATAAAAGTTAACCCCAAAGCTGAAGTAATTTTTTATGGTCAGGCTGTGCTTGAAGGCCGCGGCAAAGAAACCACCTTATTGCGATTTACTGTAGCCCCCGACGGTACTGTAAACAATATCAATACTATTCCTAAATCTTTAGCGAAATCGATCACATGACCCTGACCCTCATCATCGCCTTTGCGATATTCGTGTTCCTGTTTGCATTGGCAATTATTTTTTCTGGATGGCCAGCCTGGTTAAAATCAGTACTGACCCTGGGTGTTGTTGTTTTTTATTTTTATGGCTACATGGCGGTGTTTAGCCTGATCGGTAACCCCAGCTCTGATGCGCTGCCTAGTCGCTTTTTATTGATCGCTGCTGTAGTTGATGAACCCCGACCCAAATTTGCCGGAGCGATCTATTTATGGGTAACGCCCATAGAAGAAGGCAAAGAGCAATTACAGCCACGAGCCTACAAGCTGCCTTATATGAGAGCGATGCACGAAAAAATAAATGACGGCATGAAAAAAGGTCGGCAGGGTATTAGCCAGATGGGTACTGCTGAAATCAAAGCAGGTACGGGTAAAGGTTCGAGCCGGATTAATCCGGGAGCCGATGAACAAGAAATCAAGATTCTTGATTTACCTACGCCACAAGCGCCGGAAAAATAATATGCGACGACTGTTATTGGTGATATTGGCGCTGTCGCTACTCGGCGGCTGTGAAAAGCCTGAGCGTGAAAATTCGTTTTTCCCGTTGGCCGAAGGATTACGCTGGGTTTATAAGGTTGAAATCACTTTCGATGACCCTGAAAGCTACGTCGATACGTCGACGCTAACGATTACTAATAGGGGCCGACACGACATCAATGGCACGGAAGCCTGGCGACGGCGTACTGATTCGGGAAATGAGTACTGGTTACGTTCTGATGAAAAAGGGGTTTACCGTATCGCCAGCCGCGGCCCCTCATCAAAAACTGCCGTGTTGGATGCTGCGCCTCGCATTGTGATCCCGGCAAAACTAAGCCAGGATGAAAAATGGTCTATACCGACGATGCCATATTTTTTAAAGCGTCGTAGTGAATGGCCACCAGAATTCAAGTACGTAGATAAGTATCGCTACCTGACCATGGATTTTTCTATAGAAGCGACAGGTCAGGCAGTGAAAACTCCTGCAGGAGACTTTAGCGGCTGCTTGATTATTAAGGGAGTTGCGCCGATCACATTGTGGGTGGAAACCGAAACAACTTATAAACCAGTTCTTATTGTGAGTCGCGAATGGTATTGCCCGGGCGTAGGTTTGGTACAGCTTGAGCGTAAAGAACCCACGACAGCACGATTCTTCCAGGGCGGGATGTTACGGATGACGCTCACGGAGTTTAATTAAGCGTTGGTCTATCGCGCGCACAGCTGCAATGGCTATGTGCGCAGTATCTGTATTTGCAAACTAAAAGCGAGTAGCTTTTCAATTGATTAATAACGCAGATAGTGTCTGTCCATTGAGCCGTATCGCTGCCTTCGCTGCACTTCAACCTACTTAGTCATCTACTCTTTTTTGCTCGTTTTCGCAGCGCCTGTCTGGCGCTCATGCGAGCTATGTCTCTGTATGCACCAGATTCCAAAAAAAACAATGATGCATTGGTTGTGTTCTTACCAAAACCATAGCTTTCCCCAACGGACATTGATATCGATCAGTGAAATGATGATTGAACGTAATCATTCCAAATAAGATAGTAAATTCGCAACGTGCTGATGAATGCCGAGCCCAAACTTTTTGGTTGGACTCGACCTTCAGCATGCTCAACTCGTTAGGCACGAAAAAAACGTTCTTCGATAAAATTTCTAAAGGGAAAAAATTATGAAAGCATTAGTTACGGTTGCATTAATCACTATGAGTTCTCTCGCCCTTGCGAATGGCGGTGGCGGTGGTGGTGGCAGTAACCCAACTACCCAGGCAACATTCTTGGTAAATACCTCAGTCATGAATACCAGTGATGGAATGAACAGCGCATCTGAGCAAAACTTGGCATCGAATGCAGGTAACTTTACAAGCTTAAATACGAAAGACCAAACTGTCGATGCGAAGGATTCGTATATTTTGAATGAAAGTAAGCGTGGTGGTCTAGCTACCCAAAACATCGCTTCGAATGCGGGTACCGCTGGCTTATACAGCACGACGACTCAAGTTGCCGTCATTACTGGCTCAACTGTAATTAATAAAGCGTCCTGGGGCGCTCAGGCTACACAAAATATCTCGTCAAATTCCAATTGCATTACCTGTCTCAATTCAAGCTCCAGTCATGGACATGGCCATGGTCATGGTCATGGTGATTAATTTCTCTTGAAGTTTTATGGCGAGGTTGCTGTGTAGGCCGTGGTGACTTCGCCAAAAATCGAAAGGACACAGAAATGCGATTCATTAAT
>JAJTGE010000105.1:4647-8688 GCA_021298555.1 Oxalobacteraceae bacterium | reverse complement strand
TAGAGTAACTGATGTACTGGCCACTCCCATCCTTCAGGATCAAAACCAGCGGCCTCTAAGTCTGCCTTCGTGTCAGAAGCAAACGTAACCTGTGACGGTGCCGGGAGATGCTCACTAACCACGCTACGCTTGGAATCAGCGAAACGACTGATTAAATTACCGCGTAATTCATGATGAAATTTATTGTCATGCAATTCTCCCAGCAAGACGACGTCAGCTGATCTTAAAATCTCTATTAGTGCTGCATCTGAGACTTCGCTGCCTGTATGAAGATCGATTACTTCCGCATGACTCACTGCGGTGATCAACGCTACTGCGCAAGTGAGAAACCAATGGGAGGGGATTTTAATCAGCACGAATGGCTTCCACTTGTATTTGTAATTTCACCTCAGGTGCAAAACGTGGAATACCGTAAGTCAAACCATAATCACTACGATCAAAGCGGCCAGACGCATCAGCACCGCATACTTCACGCTTTAGTAATGGATGCATGATGCATTTAAAATGATTAATCTTTAATAGCATAGGCTTGGTCACGCCCAGTAACGTCATATCGCCCTCGACAGCGACTAGCTTTTCACCGTCAAATTTAAGAGCTGTACTCTTATATGCAATAGTTGGAAATTTTTCTGCATTAAACATATCTTTTCCACGAGCATTTTCATTCATTTTTGCATGACCAAAATCAATGGAATTTGTGTCAATCGTGATTTCTACACTGCCCCCCGTAGCTGCAGATCGATCGAGCACGACCTTACCGCTGCTCTTGGTGAATTTACCTCGCCAAAAAGATAAGCCTAAATGATCAGCCTCGAAACTGGGGTAGGTATGGCCAGGATCGATGGTATAGCTTTGAGCTGATGCTGCATTAACACCTAAAGAAAAAATACTTGCCATGAGCAGAGTAACTACCTTCATGAGACTTTCCTTTTATTGAGTTCCAACTACACGAAATTTGATAATGACTTCATCAGCTACAACACTAGTGTCTTTCCAGGTTCCGTCACCGATACTAAAAGCTAAACGCTTAATCGGCAGACTACCTTCAAAAACGTGAGTAGCACCTTCTTTTTTTACGCTCATGGGAAAGCTTACATCTGTTGTTTTTCCTTTAATGGTCAACTTGCCAGTGACTTCAAGTTTTCCAGGGGTTGGCGATGTAATTTTCCCTGAAATGAAATTCGCTTTAGGAAATTGCGAGCCATGAAACCACTCTTTTTTTTGCACTTCCTGGTTGTAATCCGGATCACCCAAATCAAAACTAAGGATATCTATATCCACACTCGCTTTTGCATTTTGTGGTTTGGCGGCGTCGTAGTCGATCTGGGCTGTAAATTTATTGAACTTAGTGTCTACTGAAACACCCATCTGCTTAAAAACTGCAGTGACAGAACTTTTGGCACCATCAATTTTCAACGGGGATGCATGAATACTCGCAGCAAACAAGGTAAAAAATACCAGAGTGCTACAACGACCGACTGTATTATTTTTGTGCTGCATGGACTTCCTTAGGAAAATACTGGTATGACGTAATCATGCAAAAAGAGAAATTTCTTTTCTCCAACAAGTCCTATTGTGCATCCAACCTGAAAATACTGCTAGGCAAGGCAAAGATGGATGTTTTCACTTTGTCCCTATAAGCACTCATCAGGATTCAGTTCATCACGATCATGCACAACGCATTCATGCTGAACCAGCCGCCATCAGGCCTGCCTAACGCGCGGGCTGCCGATGGAGCGGTCTTCCTTGGTGTTGACTGGAGAGACAAAATGAATTTTATTATCTGGATAGTGGTAGGTGGATTACTAGGCTGGGCTGCCAGTGTGATTATGAAGACCGAAGAGCAACAAGGTATCGTGCTCAATGTCGCAGTAGGTACGGTAGGCGCATTGGTCGGTGGCTGGCTATTGGCACCGTTATTTGGTACAGGGACAATTAATCAAAATGACTTTAGTTTAGGGGCGCTTGTGGTGTCCTTGTTGGGTGCTGTTATTTTGCTTGCCGTAGTTAACTTGGTACGTAAAGGTGTGCCACGCTAATTATTTGATCCTCAAGTGATGGTGGCCGTGCGCTGGGTAAGTGACCCGCGCACACCACTGTTACTAGCTCAGTGAATAATCTGTGAGCATAATTTTTTTCTTTGTAATGAGTGTTTTTTAGTTAATTCCAAAACTAGGTCTATTCGCCTGAGTTATAGCCCGTTACTCTAAATGTATACGTATACGTAATTCACTAGCTACTGACTGATTTTTTATTTTTCCTGGAAAAAATCGTGCCTGCATAAATCGTTGCTTTAGATCGTTGAGTAAACTATCTGGTAAATTAAGGCTGTTAGACCAAGCATCAAAAATGACTTGATCAACATCGCCATATTCATTGATCAGCAATACGAAATCTAGCGATTGTGCTTCGACACCACGAAAATTATCTAGTAAATCAGGATCAATATCGTTTATGACTAATGGCCTAACATCTAATTGTGACGCTGGCAGGTAATGAGTTTCCAATGCAAAGGGCAGTATTGCATCAGTGGTCGCGATAAGTTGATTTCCTAATGTGTGTGGCAGCTCTTTTGTTGAAATGAATGTTTCAGTAGCTGTTTTTATCTCCGCAAGCATGGCTGGCATGGTTCTCGTTGAAATACGCGTAGTGTTTGATCGAATAGACAGCATATAAAAAAATATGCCTGCAAGGATTATATGTACGCCTAATGCAATTAAGCAAAACAGAAAATTTTTTCTACTGCTCATCCAACTCACGCCATGTTACACGTTTGACTGCATTAACTGTACTGGCCGGAGCAACGCTACTTACGCTTAACACTGCTCCACTTTCATCCGTTAATAAACCGATGACCTTCTGTCCCAATGCAACTGTTCGCATACCTGCTATTAATGACGTGTCAGATACTTTTCTTGCCACTATGCGTCCAGTAGCCAAAGGCAAATAGCTACCTGTGAGGTAATCGAATTCATAGATCCAACTTTGAGCCGCTGAACGGCATGCTGTCTGGTCAGGCACATTAGAAACAACTCGCAAAACTCCTAGCTGCTGCTCAGGGTCAAGCGTAATACGCTCTCCTGAATTTTGTATCGTATTTAAATCTACATACCAGCCCGCATTATTTTGCCAATCCACTGCTTGTGTCGTTGCGCCGATTAATTCATTAGCCGAGGCCCCATGCAATAGTGTTTGCTGCACTAAATTTTTCGACGCACGTATATCGCCATATCCTTTAGCTGCGAGCTCATCTTTAATCGTGTAAATGCTCTGTACTGATCTGACAGCAAGATCAGTCATTCCCAAATAGCTGCCCGTACCCACAGTAATCACCGGTAGTCGCTGTGTACCTATGCGAACTTCAGATAGCTCTGGTCGCGTGGTAATAGGTTGTGCTGTACGGTCTTGGATCAAGCTAGCAATGAGTACCGCCTCTTTACCTGAAGGTGGATACAGATCATCGATATCAAAACGCCATATATTTCCCAACAAATCTCCACCATAAAATCGGCTGACCGTATTGTCTAGGGTCGAGTCTATCCATGCATTAATTTGTGCAAGACCCGCCGGCGAAGTCGCACTACCTTGGCCTGTGGTAATTTTCTGTAGCAACTCGCCGGTATATGCATCAAGAATGAAAAGAACTCCCTGACCACTCCCTGGTTGTATGTTGTTGTAGCCCGATGTCAGCGCTACAACCCAACGACCATCACGGCGCTTGGTAATTACTGGTCTGCCCATCGCAAAGCCTAGATCGCTATCATTGGATGGATTAAATCGCCATAAGGACTTGGGATTATCAGGATTGGTCACATCAAGGGCAAAAAATTCACGCCCCGCAGATCCCAAGCCAGTTACCAAAACAGTTCGCCAGTCTGTAGCCGCACAACGAACAGGCGCCGGGCCCGGACAAACATCGCCTGCTACAGGTGTTCCATCAAGTACGTAAGTAGATTGTTGCCCAAATTGAGTGTCTGCCAATTTGTATAAATCAGGTAGTACAGCTGCAGGGATAAACGCCCAGGCTTCAACTCCAGTACC
>JAJTGE010000105.1:0-4640 GCA_021298555.1 Oxalobacteraceae bacterium | reverse complement strand
GTCTAACGCATGGATCATTCCATCGTTGGCAGCAACGTACAGCATTCCTTTGCGATTAACCTGTTCTTTATCGCGAAAAATACCGTAATTTTCATCGGCATAACGAAATGCAGGTTGACCAACATATATAGGCTGGGCACTCATCACTGCTCCCAGCGTATGTTCACGACGACGAAATAACTTCAGATAATTTTCAACTCTGTCTTCAAAACCATATTGTCCTCTTAAGTAATTAAGCAAGCGTTCACCTGAGAATTCAGCTTGCTTAGTAGAGCTTAGATTTTGACATTGTGAAAGTTTTGATACAGAGGCACATCGGTTCTGAAATAAGGCCTTCTCAGCTGCACTTAATTCAGACCATAAAAAATTTTTGATTTGGCCTGCATCAGTTAGGGATTGCATCCAAATTTTTCTGCGATCTGATTGGCTACCTATCAGCGCATCAAGCTGATTCGATGCCGACCATTCAATCGCCACAGACAGCGTGCCATCGCTAAGATTAATTCGTCTAGCCTCTACATCGCCATCCCAGTAAATACTTCGATAGCGCGATGAAAATACTCTATTGTTACCTTCTACAGGTTGCTGACTACTGGTCGAGGCGGCCGCTGCCGCCCCTATCGATGCACGTATAGCCGATAGAGTGTCTGCAAGCGCCTTGGACAGTGACTCCGGGTTGGATGCATTAAAGTAGCGCCCCCCTCCATTGACCGCTGCGTGCCAAAGATCATCGACGCGCTCTGGGCCGCTAAAAAACATAGGATCTGGCCAATCTCGACGTCCATTCACGATCTCAGCATAGTCACCCGAACTAGCCTCGGGATAATCTTCCCGATAATGCAAACTACCTGACGCACCCAAACCTAGCGTGTGAGTCACCATATGCTGGAAATTTCCATCACGACTACCCTGCGGTATGGGCACATTGTTTATGCATACATCACGCTCAGTAAAGCAGTTAGAAAAAGCTGGTTGGCGTAAATCGGTTCGAAAATAATAGGCCGCCACGTCAGCCAAACTATTGCTCGTACCATTGTTGCGTGGAATATCTTTGAAAGGCTCGATACTCACGTCGATGTTCCCGTACTGTTCTACTTCCGGAACGCCCAAATTTTGCGACGTAGACTGGGGGGCGATGATGTAAATATCTTTTCCCTGTGCTACTGCTCTATATCCTTGTTGATTAATATTGGTAGCTATTCCACCCGCAAGAAGAGAGGATAAAAAATCACTATCGGCACCTGCTCCAATATCCACTTGTGTTCCGACGCTCATTAAATCTTTCCCATCCACTTTGATTGCATAAACAACCATATAGGGCTCTTTGGAGGTACTACTAGGACGAATAGTCAGCTTCGCTGCCCGAATAGGTACAGCCATCAAGCCACCGTCATATAGAGGACGAGGTAAATCATGATCCTGATTACCAACATCCGTTATGCCATCGATCTTTTTTGGGCCGTAGCTACCTGACTCCCAATTGGTATTCCAGTAACCATCAGTAGAGAGAATGGTGAAATTCTGCTGACAAGAAAATCGCACTGGATCATCTGCGCCAGTGAGTAGCTTTCCTGCATAAAGCCGACCGGCTTTAGCTAAAGCAGCGCGTAACGGTGTACTTGCCAGAGGATTGATAGCATATAGTTTTTGGTAAAACAGCTGTTTATGTGCAGCATCGAAATCTGAAATTTTTAAAAATCCAGCATTATTTGAATTTACGCCGCTGTAGCCTATCGTAGAAAATCCCACTCTAAACTGGCTACCCATGTCACGGAACGCCCTGCCAACCGCAGTTTTCATATTGAGAATACGGGTTCGATAATAGCTATACCAATTAGCAAAATTCTTACGCTCATCAGCAGATCCGGGGCCAGAATTACTGCCAACGACAATCTTTCGCCAATTGGACGATAAGGATGAATTCAGACAATGATCCTCCGATGAGCTATCACCTAGTCGATTAGCTTGCGTGCCCTGATAAACAAAGTAATAAGCAGGTTCTGGCCGGTTGGGATAATCGTTATTGCTGGTCGTACAGGGCGCGCCATAATTCGTAGAGCAGTCACTGTGATATGTAACTGTCGTTGTATTTGGAGGAATAGATAGAGTGCTATTTGCCGTACGCCAGGCAACAAAGTTTGTTGAGAGATCAACTGCAACTGAATCTGGCTTAAACCCATCGTACAAAGCAGCATTGAAATCTTGTGCGGGATAAGCGCTTCCATCTGCCTTTACGGGCACCTCGTAATTGACTAATGGATTGTAATAAATTTTATTACACAGATAACTACGATACCCAACAGTTTTTTCATAGCCATTAATTACAACTTCGTCGCCGAGATAACTCCATTGCATACTGCCCGAATCATCTAATACAAAATAAATATTTGGCTTCACTTGAGAAGAGATCAAGTAATTGATAGGTGATGGAGCTATATCACTGGCGCAAAAGGCGCTGGGTATCGTTAGTAATATAAAACAATTAAAAAAAATACCCTTTAGAAAACTAGACATACTCTGCTCCAGATCACTTCAGAAAAACTTGTACACACCAAGCGTAACTATGCCCATCAGAAATTTTGTTACTAGATCGACTAAAAATGGATGAGGGTTTGGGTAAACACACTGGTATTTCGTGGGCCATGAACACGGACCGTAACTCGGTAATAAACGCTTGCCGTCGATGTGAAATTGTTGGCAGCTCCATAGCTAATTTGACTTTTTTTTAGGTTGCTCGGCTTATTTGTGCCATACATCAAACAACTATTCGCTGCATTGTCTGGACTTCCAGCGGCGCGGCAAAGACGATGAATGATGTAACGAACCGAATTACCCGCATCATTGGTTGCTAATGCTTGCGCAGGTTGTTGACAAATTGCTGCGGAACTACCTGCGCACTTAGTATCATCCCAATCAATTGCTACCCTTGCATGTTCCCCGTCCATACCGCTAATGTCTAGTCCGTCAGGCACGCTCGCGTAATAACCCGAAGTAGATTGATTAGTAAACAGTGTGGAGGTCATCACCAAAGGTGAAAGCCAACTGATTGCCGTTTCGGTACCTGCATCCGATGCCAGCACTGCAGATTCGCGAAATGCTAAATTGGAAGCCACCATCAAACTGGTATCGATGGAGCGAACTAAACCTATAGCACCCAAACTCATAATGACCAGCATGACGAGTGCTATAACTAAGCTGGTACCCAAATGATGACCTCGCCTCATTTATCATTCCAAATCATATTTCGAAGTGGCACTTCAGCTTCCAACACACGGTAACGAAAGCAATTCCAGTTAGCTACATGACTCATAACGACTCATAGCGATATCAGTCATGTGCAATTGCCCAGTGGTAGGATTGCCTGCTGACCATTGTGGTTGCGGTGCATTACAACCCTGATCGCTGCGCTCACTACTGCGAGCAACTACTGCAAACCTTATAGCGATTAGTCGTTTTAAATCATTGTTGTCGCCTGCTGTGCCATTACCATCTGCGTCTATCATGGAAGAACTCCAGAAAGTGACTTGTGGCGAGGTTTGTAATCCAGCACGATGATCAAATCCATATTGCGCCTGAAGATTAACTATGCCGGATGACATTGCAGCTGTTTGCCAATTAGACGATGCCAAGCTAAAGCGAGATGCTTGAAGATCGTTGTTGCTGTCTATGCCATACCGGACAAGTCGCAATGAACCCAGATTAATCACATGGGTACCAGCGGCATAATCTAATGCGACGGGATTAGCGACCGAGTCAGCCACCCCTGCTCCAGTCGGTGTTACTAACGGCATGGATGTATGATCAACTCGGTACGAGCCTGTGGTTATTGCAGTAGCTTTTATAAGGCTGCAGGGCTTTCCTGGCTCATACAACATTAAACGGTCACCCGGCTGTATGCCTAAAGTACTTTCTATCTGCATCGACGTGTCAGATGCTGCATGTGCAGTCAGTAACGAAGTGGCTGAAGTACTTTGCTTGCTTGCACCAGAAAAAATTCTGATTTCATCAGGTGCTCCATCACCACCATCCATGATGGTGACGGGTACTAGTGACAGCGCTCCGAGTGCCGTACCCAGATCATGGGTAACTAAGCAGCCTAAACTATCTATAGCACCTAGGCCATGTCCTGCCATACGCAATTCGCGCAACATTAAGCTCACTGCAATGGCTACATTTTGTTGAGCATCTGTCACGCCCACGGTAGATTTTCGGCGTGCTTCAAATAAGATAGCCACTTTAAGAATGACTAGCATAGCCAATAAGCCTATTACCAATCCCACCATGAGATCGGTTAGCCCTACACCTCTTAAACATTTACTGTGTGAGTGCTTGGCCACGTTTTAATCAGCAATTAACGTCTGCGCTATCATTTGATGCGATGTCTTATCTCCAGGTACCTGCCATTTGAGATTAACTGTCACGGTACGTGCATCATCAATAGTGATCTGTGGTGTGTTCGTAGATGCAGACACGCCGGGTAAACGGCGACTGACAGATGCAAACCAGCTTTGGTAATCGGTAGAAGTCGTATCTGTAAAGCGGTCCCTCAATCCGGTTAATGAATGATCGCCTATCCACATATGCGATACCAGTTCATTGATTAGCAAACTCGCTTCTATACGGTACCTTGCATTACTACT
>JAJTGE010000104.1 GCA_021298555.1 Oxalobacteraceae bacterium | reverse complement strand
TGCACTGCGCCTATCTCAGTCGTAATAGATACTTTTTTATTCAAGTACGCCGCTAAAACCTTAGTAAGCTTGTCTACACTACCCGACGACAGCAGCGTATCGACTGGCACACGTAATTCAATGTTTAGTAATCCATCGGCCTCATGCGAACGTAACAATTCGCTCTGCGTTGCCAGCTGCTGTGCCATGCCACGTAAATCTAGCTGCCTGACTATTACTGGCCAATCAAGCGCACTCGTGGACGATGGTGCGACTATGGCTACGTTAGGAGTAACGCTCTGCTCATGGGCATCATCCACGATTGCCAGTTCAGGCTCTTGTTTTAGTTCAGTTTTTTTTTGAGGATGATTTGTTACAGATGGTGGTGCGGGAAACGGTTGCGTGAAGGAGTCTGCTGCAGTCTCTCCCGCAGACTTGGATGTTTTACTGCTGCGAGCCGCCGCTAAGGCCGCCATTGCAGGGCTAGGTGACTTGGCCGCCGCTGGTGGCAAAACCTCGGCAGTCATTGAATTATTTTCTGGCTTGGTTGCACTGACTAAGCTTACCGGTGCAGATGCTTTAGGTTTAGTTGTTGCCGCAACCGATTTTGCAGAGGCTGGAGCTGCCAGCGTTTTGCCATCACCATGAGCATGCAAAGGCGTAAATGCCAACATGCGTAACAACGTCATGGTGAAGCCCGCATATTCATCAGGTGCAAGTCCTAGTTCATGGCGCCCATGAACAACAATTTGATAAAACAGCTGTATATCTTCTGCCGAGAACTGCGCTGCTAATCGCTGTATGTCGTCTAGTTCAGGCAAATCATCAGGTAATGCAGTCGGTACTGCTTGAGCAATAGCGATGCGGTTTAGCAGGGTACCTAAATCTTGTAGCGCCGCACTCCATGAAAGACTGCGCGCAGCCATATCGTCAGCCACCTCCAGCAATGTTGCGCCCTCTTGCGCAGCTAATGCATCCATTAGCCTGACCAAATACGTGTGATCCAGCGCGCCCAACATTCCCTGCACCGCATCTAGAGTGACCTTACCGGCCGAGTACGCAATCGCCTGATCTGTCAATGACAAAGCGTCGCGCATTGATCCTTGCGCGCCTTGAGCCAACAAACGCAATGCCGGCGTGTCATAGCTGATCTGCTCTTGCGACAGAATATTTTCCAGATGCGACACGATATGCCCGGGCGGCATTTGTTTAAGATTAAATTGCAAACAGCGAGAAAGCACTGTTACCGGAATTTTCTGAGGATCGGTCGTAGCTAAGATAAATTTCACATGCTCAGGAGGTTCTTCCAGAGTCTTGAGCATCGCATTGAATGCATGACTGGTAAGCATGTGTACTTCATCGATCATATAGACCTTGAAGCGAGCATTTGACGGCGCGTAAATAGCTTGCTCTAACAGCTGCGCCATTTCGTCCACGCCGCGATTGGACGCTGCATCCATTTCTATGTAATCAACAAAGCGACCAGCATCTATCGATGTACAGGCATCACAGACACCGCAGGGATGGGCAGTGATATCACCTTGCCCGTCTGTTCCCTGGCAATTGAGCGCCTTGGCAAGTATGCGAGAAAGTGTGGTCTTGCCAACGCCGCGTGTACCTGTAAAGAGATAGGCGTGATGCAAACGTTTGTTTTCGAGCGCATGCGTGAGAGCGCGCACCACGTGATCTTGCCCAACCAGGCTGTCGAAATTTTTGGGGCGATATTTGCGGGCGAGAACCTGATATGACATAGACGGCACTGTAAAGTCCAAGAGCCGCATTTTACCCGACAGAGGGTAACTCACAGGAAGTACATGGGAAGTTAAAGGCGAGCCTTGTCTGCGGCACTTGCAGGATATGGCTGTGGCTGCTTCGTTCCCGACCTGACCAGGTTGACCATGCCACAATGCGCAGGGGCCCGCCGGTGTTGATTCTATCAGCAATCACTCACTCAAAAATGCAGAATGAGTGACTATCTGCTGACGAATCAACCCAAATTCAGACTCTGCCAGATCGCATCAACGCGGGCTTTGACTTCTGCATCCATAGTAATCGTGCGACCCCACTCACGTGTTGTTTCACCTGGCCACTTGTTGGTTGCATCGATGCCCATTTTGCTGCCTAAGCCACTAACGGGTGAGGCAAAATCAAGATAATCAATCGGTGTGTTATCGACCAAGGTTGTGTCACGTATAGGATCAACGCGCGTTGTAATCGCCCAGATCACTTCTTTCCAGTCACGTATGTTTACATCATCATCGACCACTACAATAAATTTGGTGTACATGAACTGACGCAGAAAACTCCACACGCCAAACATCACGCGCTTGGCATGCCCCGGATACGATTTTTTGATTTGCACCACGGCCATGCGGTAGCTGCAGCCTTCAGGTGGCAGATAGAAATCGGTAATCTCAGAAAACTGCTTTTGCAGCAAGGGCACAAATACTTCATTGAGTGCCACACCCAGCACGGCGGGTTCATCTGGCGGCTTGCCCGTGTAGGTAGAGTGATAAATCGGGTTGCGGCGCATGGTGATGCGGTCCACCGTAAACACCGGAAACCAGTCTTGCTCGTTGTAATAACCCGTATGGTCTCCAAAGGGCCCCTCAAGTGCATGCTCAAAACCTGTAGACGGCAGAGGCGGCGCACCATCGGGTATAGCTGCTTGAACGCCAGCGTCGGGATAAATATGCCCCTCCAGGACTATCTCTGCTGAGGCCGGAACGCGCAGCTCACTACCTATGGCCTTGACCAGCTCTGTTCTGCTGCCGCGCAGCAAACCGGCGAACTGATATTCCGACAGACTATCAGGCACCGGCGTTACCGCTCCTAATATAGTGGCGGGGTCCGCGCCCAACGCCACCGCAATCGGATAAGGCTTACCGGGATTAGCTAAACAATGCTCACGAAAATCTTGTGCACCACCTCTGTGCGCTAGCCATCGCATGATGAGCTTGTTGGGTCCTAAGACCTGCTGCCGATAGATGCCCAGATTCTGGCGCTTCTTATTAGGGCCCTTAGTAATAACCAGGCCCCAGGTAATTAAAGGGGCCACATCGCCCGGCCAACAATGCTGAATCGGCAGGCGAGACAGATCGACGTCCTTGCCCTCCCACACTATCTCTTGGCAAGGCGCTGAACTCAACTCCTTGGGTGCCATGTCCCACACCGACTTAACCAGGGACCCCAGGCCAAGTACATCACGGAACCCTTTAGGCGGCTCAGGCTCTTTGAGCATGGCGAGCAGATGCCCAATTTTTCTTAACTCGCCCACATCCGCAGCACCCATGCCCATGGCTACCCGCTTGGGAGTTCCAAATAAATTACCCAGCACAGAAATGCTGTGGCCGGTCGGTCTCGTGAACAACCGTGCCGGTCCACCAGCACGTAAAGTCCGATCGCACAACTCGGTCATTTCCAGCTGAGGGGAGACCGGAATATCAATCTCGAGCAATTCTCCAGATTGTTTTAATTTGGCAATAAAATCCCTAAGATCAGAATATTTCATCAGTTTTTGAGTTTTTTCAAAGTGGTATGTGGATGCTTAGATAATTATCCCAACTAGTTGATTTTATGGGATATTGATAGTTAATACATAAATAAACATAACTTTTAGTTATAGCTTTCTTATTCTTCAGTATTGACTTGATATAAACGCACCCATACAATCCGCGAAATTTTCAAGGACAGCTACTGGAGCAATCCAGTCCAGAGGGGGAAGTAAAGCTGCCCTCCAACTCGGGGAAACTAGCGAATGATATTCGCGACGTTTAATGTAAGCCCCCACAAAAAAGATTGCTTGCGCACCCCATGCGGGGCGTATCAAAGCAACACCGACGTTTGCAAGCCCTGCAGTTTGGCTGCAAATGATTTTTTTGTCTCGCGGTGAATTGAAGCACGCAGCACGCTTGCAATTGGCCTCATCTCAGAGTGCCTGACAAAACATGACTGGCGACTTGCCATGCTAGCAACGGAGATTGCAGCATTGCAGGGTAGATACCAGGCAGGTTTTGCCAGGCGCTTTGAGGGCCGCGATGATTCAGGAGGTAACATGAATAGTCGACACAAACTCGCAGCATTGGTCGGTGTAGAAAAACGTTTTCAGCAACTAGG
>JAJTGE010000037.1 GCA_021298555.1 Oxalobacteraceae bacterium | reverse complement strand
GAAGAAGCTATTTGCTTCATCTGTCGAAGGTGCGGAATCAGCGCTTGATACCGAGACCATCAAATCGCTACTCGAGGAGTTGGCGCAAGATTGGTCCGAGCGTGGAGTTGAGCTTGTTATGCTTTCAACCGGCTGGCGGTTTCAGAGTCGCCCTGACATGAAGCCATTCCTTGACCGGCTCAATCCGGAAAAGCCACCTAAATACACTCGGGCAACACTTGAGACACTGGCAATCATTGCTTACAGACAACCCGTTACGCGTGGTGACATTGAAGACATTCGTGGTGTAGCAGTGAATTCTCAGACGATTAAGTTACTAGAAGACCGCGGATGGGTCGATGTGATTGGTCATCGTGATGTACCTGGACGTCCTGCGCTGCTCGCGACTACACGGCAATTCCTGGATGACTTGGGATTATCCTCGCTGGAAGAATTACCTCCGCTGCAACAAGTCGGTGGCGACGGCAGTGATGGAGCTTCCGCTATGCAAGCATTGGAACAAAATCTGGAGGCAACCTTGAATCAGGCCTCGATAGAATTTGTAGACTCAGCAGTTAACGATGACGAAGCAGTTCACTTAGTGAGTGTGCATAGTGGCACCGACACAGAAATTTTGACGCACGAAAACCCTGAAGATCATCAGCACTCGAACACCTTGCCCGACGATAAACCTGATACCGAGCCTGACAATGACAGTTCACAATCCCACTGACACACCGGCTGCCTTGAGCGCAGCTGATTCCGGATCTGAGACCGAGCTGCCAAAAGCGGAATCGACCGAAAAATCACGCGATGCTGACAGCAAACCCCCACATCGGGGCGTAAGAGGTCCACGCTCACTGCGTCGATCCAGAAGCGGGGATAGGTCGCCCGAGGTCACGACAGAAGCATCCAAGTCACCGGGTACCAATCGCGAAGGTCGGCAGCAAAAATTCAAAGACAACAAAGAGCCTCATCGCAATCCTCAGAACCCACGGCATGGCACACGCCCTGCGCATGCTGACCGTCAGGGTCCACGTAAGCCTGATCCTCGTTCCGCTTCAACCGATCCAGACGCCATTTTTAGTTTTGTGACGTCGGATGCATATGATCAGCCAACACCCAATGAAGATGCCCCAGTACGTTCAGGAGCTCGTCAACAAAAACCTGTGCGACGCGATTTAACTGCAGATGACGATGCTCCAAAACTACACAAAGTGCTTGCCGAAGCCGGCATGGGTTCGCGTCGCGATATGGAAGAGCTAATCATTGCAGGCCGAGTTTCTGTCAATGGCGAACCGGCTCACATAGGCCAGCGTATCTTGCCTACCGATTTGGTGCGCATTAACGGCAAGCCAGTACAACGCAAAGTCAGCAGCAAGCCTCCGAGAGTTCTCATCTATCACAAGCAGTCAGGAGAAATCGTTAGTTCGAATGATCCTGAGGGCCGCGCGACAGTGTTCGATAGGCTACCCAACATCAAAGCCAGCAAATGGCTGGCTGTAGGTCGATTAGATTTCAACACCGAAGGTTTATTGTTATTTACTACCTCCGGTGACTTAGCCAACCGATTAATGCATCCTCGCTATGGCATAGAGCGAGAATATGCAGTGCGTACCTTAGGTGAACTCGAAGAAGGCATGCGCCAGAAATTACTTTCCGGCGTGGATCTTGATGACGGTCCGGCGCACTTCAATAAAATTGCCGACGGCGGTGGTGAAGGTGCTAACCGATGGTATCGCGTAACTATTTCCGAAGGCCGTAATCGTGAGGTTAGGCGCATGTTTGAAGCCGTAGGCCTTACAGTTTCGCGTCTGATACGCACGCGCTACGGCGTCATGATTTTGCCTTCAGCGCTTAGACGCGGGCGTTGGCAAGAGTTGGATGAGCATACTGTCAGGCAGCTAATGACGGCCAGTGGACTTGAAAAAGTGCCTGCTCGTCATCCCAAAGCCAATGGCAACCAGGCAGCAGGCAAACCGCCTCAGGGCATAGCCCCGCGTCATGGCGCGCCCAACAACAAGCGTCCAACCAAGCCGCGTCAGCCCGACCCCTTGCAAACTGCCTTGGGATTTCCTACGGTGGTACGTGGTACAGGACAGGGAAGAACACACGATGGTCAGCGCCGGCCGCAAAACGGTGGAAATGGACAGTGGACGAGTGATCGCTTTGGCACTGGCACACCTGGTCGCCGCCGTACACGAGGTTAAGTTTCTGATTTGCTAATTCTTTAGGGTGGCATTTGCATTGCAGCGCAGATGCTTATCGCCTATAATCAGGGACTTAACAAAGTCTCTGTAACTCTGCGTGCGGTTCAGATTTCATAGCTGACAACACCTGAGCATGTACAGAGCAAGAAAGATGGGCAGATGCCCATTTTTTTTTTCCTAAAAGTTTGTTGTTGTGTCTCTGGGTGAAGAAGCTCAGCAGGAGCGTGGTTTGGTTTTGTCAGCGTTAATTGAAAAAACGGTTACTGGTTTAGGTTATGAGCTAGTGGACTTTGAGCACGCAGCACGCGGTCTACTCCGAGTGTTCATTGATGTGCCCGTTGAACTCGATCGCGCAGTAACCGTGGAAGATTGCGAAACAGTCACTCACCAGCTTCTGCATGTACTCACGGTGGAGAACGCGAACTATGAGCGTTTGGAAGTGTCTTCGCCTGGTCTGGATCGCCCACTGAAAAAATTTTCAGATTACGTTCGGTTTGCAGGCCACGAAGCTACCGTCAAATTGAGGGCGCCCATGCCTGGAGCTGCAAATCGCAAATCCTTCCAGGGTTTGCTGCACGAGCCTGAACAAAGAAGTTGTCTTTAGTGCGCTTGAGCACGCCCTCGCACAGGCTACTAAAAAACGTTATCAAGGTGACGTTGATATTCGTGTTGCGATTGATCGCGATACAGGCGAGTTCGAAACTTTCCGTCGCTGGCATGTTGTGCCAGATGAGGCGGGTCTGCAGCTGCCCGACCAAGAAATTTTACTGTTCGAAGCTAAAGAACAGATTGAAGATATCGAAGTTGATGATCACATAGAAGAGGCCATCGAATCCGTAGAATTCGGTCGTCGGTTTGCCCAGGATACTAAGCAAGTTGTGCTGCAGCGTATTCGTGACGCAGAGCGCGAACAGATACTTTCAGATTTCCTTGACCGCGGTGATGCACTGGTTACCGGCACCATCAAACGTATGGAACGTGGTGATGCAATAGTTGAGTCCGGCAAGATCGAGGCTCGTCTGCCTCGTGACCAGATGATTCCCAAAGAAAACCTTCGTATAGGCGACCGTGTTCGTGCCTACATACTTCGCATAGATCGTAATGCTCGCGGTCCTCAAGTCATACTTTCCCGTACTGCGCCGGATTTCATTACCAAACTATTTGAGCTTGAAGTTCCTGAAATAGAACAGGGTTTACTGCTGATTAAATCGGCTGCGCGTGATCCAGGAGTACGAGCCAAGATTGCAGTTTTCACCGCTGATAAACGTATTGACCCTATCGGAACCTGTGTAGGTATGCGTGGCTCCCGCGTACAGAGCGTCACGGGCGAGTTAGGTGGAGAGCGCGTAGATATCGTGCTGTGGTCGGATGATCCTGCGCAGTTTGTTATCGGCGCACTGGCCCCTGCCAATGTCTCCTCCATTGTTGTTGATGAAGACAAGCACGCCATGGATGTGGTTGTCGATGAAGAGAATCTGGCGATTGCTATAGGTCGAGGCGGACAAAATGTACGTTTAGCCAGCGAGTTGACCGGATGGCAAATCAACATCATGACAGCAGAAGAATCTGCCGACAAAGTGGCCTCTGAAACAGCTGTTATTCGTAATTTGTTTGTTGAAAAATTAGATGTTGATGAAGAAGTCGCAGAGATCCTGGCTCAAGAAGGTTTCTCCACCTTAGAAGAAATCGCGTACGTGCCGATTTCTGAAATGCTCGATATCGAAGCGTTTGATGAAGAAACCATCAATGAGCTACGTAATCGTGCACGCGATGCTTTGGTAACTGAAGCGATTGCTTCAGAAGAAGGACTCGAGGGCATGGAAGAAGCGCTGCTCAATCTGGAAGGTATGGATCGCACGACCGCTGGCAAGCTGGGTCTGGCTGGAATCAAATCCTTAGACGCATTTGCGGCTCTCGCTTATGACGAGTTTGGAGCAATCCTCGCTTTACCCACTGAGCGTGCGCGTCAACTGATTGATGAAGAATTCAAGGATGTGACGGACGACGAAATGAAGCTGATCGATGGACGTTACGACGATCATGCCAAAGAGTTGCAGTCGCGTGTCTGGAGTCTTGCCGAAAGCAAGTAAGCACCAGCCCCCAACACCATCCAAAAGCATGACTAGAAAAGAGGACTGAATGGCAAGCAACAATGTAGCCCAATTTGCCACCGAACTAAAGATGCCGGCTGATTTGCTTCTAAAGCAACTCAAAGCCGCGGGCGTCGAAAAGAGTTCGACTGATGATCAATTATCCAAAGAAGACAAGGATAAATTGCTCGGTCATTTGCGCAAGGTTCATGGTGCTGCAGCGGATGGAGAAAAAAAGAAAATCACGCTGACGCGCAAGGAAACCACTGAAATCAAGCAAGCTGATTCAAGCGGTAAATCACGCACTATTCAAGTTGAAGTTCGCAAAAAGCGCACCTTCGTTAAACGCGAGGATGCCGCGCCTGTGCAGGAAGTCGAGCCTGTAAAAACAAGTGTTATTGATGAAGCTGAACAAGCTCGTCGTGATGAAGAAGCACGTCGTCAAGCGGAGTTCATCGCACGACAAGAAGCCGATTTACTAGAGAAACAAGAACGTCTGGCAAAACTCGAAGCCGAGCGAGAAGAAGCACTTCGTGCCAGTGCTGCTGCCGAAGCTGCAGTTTCCAGTGAAATCGCCGAAGTGCAGGAATCTGCACTGCGCGGTGCCCAAGAAAGCTCTGCACGTGTTGTCGCAGCAGAAGAAGCGCGTAAAGCGGTAGCCGACGAAGTGGCGCAGATCAAAGCCATGATGACTACGCCGCGCAAAGTTATCAAAGCCCCCGAACCGGTTCGTGCAGAGGGCACGCTGCATCGCCCAGGCGATAAAAAGCCAGTAGAAAAGAAAGAAGAGAAAAAGCCTGGTGAGAAGAAATCCATCAAGTCTGCAAACGTATCTTCTACTTGGCAAGATGAAGCGAAAAAACGTAGCCCAGGTGGTTTAAAGACGCGCGGTGCTCCAGCGGGTGCTGGGCGTGATGGATGGCGTGCCGGCCCCAAAGGCCGTCGTAGTTCACAAAACGACGATCGCGAAACAAATTTTCAGCAGCCTACCGAAGCAGTGGTGCGTGAAGTACACGTTCCCGAAACTATTACAGTGGCCGAGTTAGCTCACAAGATGGCAGTCAAGGCATCTGAGGTGATTAAGCAATTGATGAAGCTCGGTCAAATGGTCACCATCAATCAAGTGCTCGATCAAGAAACAGCCATGATTCTGGTAGAAGAAATGGGTCACCTTGCTCATGCTGCCAAACTGGATGATCCTGAAGCGCTGCTAGATTTTGGTGTAGAGCATACAGATGCTGAAACATTGCCGCGTGCGCCTGTGGTCACGGTGATGGGACACGTTGATCACGGTAAAACTTCTCTGCTCGACTACATACGACGAGCAAAAGTAGCCTCTGGTGAAGCCGGTGGTATTACTCAGCATATTGGTGCTTATCACGTTGAAACACCGCGAGGCATGATTACCTTCCTCGATACACCAGGTCACGAAGCATTTACGGCTATGCGTGCGCGTGGTGCAAAAGCTACCGACATTGTTATTTTGGTCGTAGCTGCAGATGATGGCGTCATGCCGCAAACGCGTGAAGCGATTGCGCATGCTAAAGCAGCGGGTGTGCCCCTAGTGGTTGCGATTAACAAAATCGACAAACCCGGTTCCAATCCCGATCGCGTTAAAACCGAACTGATTGCAGAGCAAGTTGTTCCTGAAGAGTACGGTGGCGAGTCGCCGTTTATTGCAGTGTCAGCCAAAACTGGCGAGGGCATTGATACCTTGCTGGAAAACGTACTGCTGCAAGCAGAAATTCTTGAACTCAAGGCACCCATTGAGACCCCAGCTAAGGGCTTGGTCATTGAAGCCAAGCTCGACAAGGGCCGTGGTCCGGTTGCGACCATAATGATTCAGTCGGGCACATTAAAGCGTGGCGACATAGTCTTGGCTGGATCGTCGTATGGTCGTGTTCGTGCCATGCTCGATGAAAACGGCAAACCGATTACCGAAGCCGGACCCTCCATACCTGTAGAGATACAGGGTCTGACTGAAGTGCCGGCAGCCGGTGAAGAAGTCATGGTGTTAGCGGATGAACGTAAAGCCCGCGAGATTGCTTTGTTTAGACAAGGTAAATATCGTGATGTGAAGCTGGCCAAGCAACAAGCCGCAAAGCTCGAAAATATGTTCGAGCAAATGACCGAAGGCGAAGTCAAAAATCTGGCATTGATTATCAAAGCCGATGTCCAAGGTTCGCAAGAAGCATTGGTCGCATCGATGCAAAAACTATCGACCTCCGAAGTGCGTGTACAAGTCGTGCATGCTGCAGTTGGTGGCATTAGTGAATCTGATGTCAACCTGGCATTGGCATCCAAGGCAGTCATCATAGGCTTTAATGTTCGTGCCGATGCCTCTGCGCGTAAATTGGCCGAATCCAGCGGCATCGATATTCGCTACTACAACATCATTTACGATGCGATCGATGAGATCAAAGCTGCTATGAGTGGCATGCTCTCGCCAGAGAAGCGCGAACATGCGTTGGGTCTGGTTGAAATTCGTCAGGTCTTCATGGTCAGCAAAGTGGGTGCGATTGCGGGCTGTTACGTACTTGAAGGTTTAGTTAAGCGCGGCGCTCATGTTCGTTTACTGCGCGATAACGTCGTCATTTGGACAGGTGAACTTGATTCGCTCAAGCGCTTCAAAGACGATGCAAAGGAAGTCAAATCTGGTTTTGAGTGCGGTTTGTCACTCAAAAACTATAACGACATCAAAGAAGGTGATCAGCTTGAGGTCTTCGAAGTTCAGGAAGTCGCTCGTTCGCTGTAATGAAAATGTGCGTGTCATCCCGGTATGTATCGGGATGACGTAGCACTCTCTATCCATGGCCAAACATAGCAAATCCATCCCCGCCCGCGGCCTGCGCGTAGCCGATCAAATTCAGCGTGATCTCGCCGAGTTGATTGCGATGGAAGTCAAAGATCCCCGCGTCGGTATGGTTACGCTGAGTGAAGTTCAACTGACACCAGATTATGCACATGCCAAAGTGTTCTTCACTACACTGATAGATGACCCAACATCAGTTCAAAATACACTCATCGGATTAAAAAAAGCCTCAGGATTTTTGCGCGTTCAACTCGGCAAACGACTCTCCATACATACCCTGCCTGAACTACACTTTGTTCACGATACCTCCACATCTCGCGGTGCAGCGCTTTCCAAGCTAATCGAAGAAGCCAATGCTACCCGAGCAAAAGACGCAGACGAGCAGTAGCAACATCCCTCGCTATGAATCGCCTTGTAAAAAGTAAGCGTGTACCTGTGCATGGCGTACTGCTGCTGGATAAACCTGAAGGACTATCGAGCACTCAAGCACTGAGTGTGGCCAAGCGTTTATTAAATGCTGAAAAAGCAGGTCATACCGGAACTCTCGATCCATTTGCTACAGGTCTACTCCCTTTGTGTTTTGGTGAAGCCACCAAGTTTGCGCAAGACTTGTTGAATGCCGACAAAACCTATGTAGCCACTGTGCATTTGGGCGTTACCACTACGACGGCCGATACCGAGGGTGACATCACCGAGACTAAAACCGTAGCTGTAACGCGCGAGCAGATAGAAAAAGTACTTCAACAATTTCGCGGAGCCATTACACAGATACCACCTATGCATTCCGCGTTAAAGCGCGATGGCAAGCCACTCTATGAATACGCACGTGAAGGTGTGGTGCTTGAGCGTGAGGCGCGTGAGATCGTTATTTACGAACTCGAATTACTAGAATTCGCATCACCTGATGTGAAGATTAGAGTGCGTTGTAGCAAGGGCACCTACATACGCGTGCTGGGAGAAGACATAGGCCATGCCTTGGGTTGCGGTGCACATCTGACAGCATTGCGCCGAACCAGCGTGGGAACCTTGGACTTGCTGCAATCTATCAGCCTTCCCAGCTTCACCGCGTTAACTGATGTAGCACGCATGCAGTCCCTATTGCCGGTGGATGCATTACTTGCGGATCTACCTGAACTTCGTTTGACTGAGGAACTTGCCCAGCGGTTTATGCATGGTCAGCGCATACCCGGCGTCGTGTGTGTAGGCGTGCAATCAACAGATGAAACAACGGTACTTGTTCGTGTGTATCGTGCCGTAGATGCAGCCTTGCTAGGCGTAGCACTGCTTGATGTGCGTGGAGTGCTCTCGCCACAGCGATTGGTGTCTGTATCAGCGATTTAATCCTCACGATGACGAAAATATTTTAGCCTCGATCGCGTTTGTCAGACTTAGCTCAGTATTGTATTTAGCAACGAGCTTAGAGAATTCCGGAAATGCCTCCTTAGCATTAGTTTTCTTGTCCGTCATGGGTTTCCCATTAGCCTCTTCATTGAGTTGTTTCTGTAGCTGTTGAGTGAATTGAACCACGTCGACCCCCTTGCTCAGCAGTGTCTCCGAGCCATCGGCTTTGGGCTCATTTTTTCGTTCTGCAGCTAATTCATTAAACAGTGCTGAGACTAGCGTACGTAACACCAGTGAAGGGATAATATTTTTTTTGCAGGTTTCGCCGAACTCCTTGATTGCTTGGTGTTTATCGGCAGGCGTATTATTAAGCTTTTCTGCCATCACCCTATCGACCTCTCTGTGCATTCCTTTCACAACGTTTGAAAATGAAGGATTAATTTCTATTTCTTTCACCTGTTTAATCAGTGCGTTGTAGCCCGCCACCATGGCGAGATCTTTATCATGACCTTGGTCGAGTACTGCTTTTACTTGGTCTTTCACATCGTTGGCTATGGTTTTTGCCTGTGCAGAAAAATTTAATTCATTAACGCGCGCGGGTGCGGTCATACCTAAAGAATTCTCTCGGCTAAGGCTTTTTGCATCTTTTAGCGTGTTCCAATCCAAATTTTCTAAGGTGCTCCCGAAACTGCTAATTACAAATTCCTCCTTGACCGACGCTCTTTTTAAGGCATCCATTAGACCCTTTGCACTACCAGCGCTGAAACGACTAGGTAAAGCTTTGCGTATATCGGCGGTCAACTCGATACCCTTATCTTTTAGAAAGCTCTTGATTTCTTGCCGAACTTGATTTCGTTCAGAGCCAAATCGAAGGAAATAACCTAGGCGTGCTAGTTTGTTGTCCGACTGTGTGGGCAAGCGATGCAAAAGCATAACGCCGAGAGTATTTTTTCCAGCGAAGATGGCCTTAGACTCATTGGGATCATTTGATTTCAGAAAATCTTCCAATTTTTGAATACTAAACTGGTTATCAAGCCGAATGTGTGAGGGTAGTGTTTTCATCAGTAATGAGCTTTCATCAGATCAACGGATTAACCAAGTCGTCAAAACCTTTGTTTTCTTGGCTTTTGCGGCGACTTACCGAAAAGTAGTAACTTTTTAGCATCATTAGTTCCGCGGGGTGAGGTGATCAATCTGGGGTGCAACTCATTGAAAATTCAAGGAATTTCACTGTTTTGACACAGAAAGATGATAAAATCTTGGGTTTCCCTCAGACCATCCAAGTTTCCACATGTCAAGTACCGACCGCGCATTGCGCAACATCGCCATCATTGCCCACGTTGACCACGGTAAAACTACCCTTGTTGACCAGCTGCTTCGCCAGTCAGGCACCTTCCGAGAAAACCAGCAGGTAGATACACGCGTTATGGATTCCAACGATCTTGAAAAAGAGCGTGGTATTACGATTCTCGCTAAAAACTGCGCTGTGGAATACAAAGGCACGCATATCAATATCGTCGATACTCCGGGTCACGCCGATTTTGGTGGCGAGGTAGAGCGAGTGCTATCGATGGTGGATTCGGTTTTGCTATTGGTTGATGCCGTCGAAGGCCCAATGCCGCAGACGCGATTTGTAACCCGCAAGGCACTTGCTTTAGGTTTAAAGCCTATCGTTGTTGTCAATAAAATTGATCGCCCCGGCGCGCGCCCTGAGTGGGTAATTAATGCCACGTTCGAACTCTTTGACAAGCTGGGCGCTACCGAAGAACAGCTCGATTTTCCAGTGGTGTATGCCTCAGCATTGAATGGCTATGCGAGCTTGGAATCGGATGTGCGCGATGGCGATATGGATCCCTTGTTTGACGCGGTTTTGCGGCACGTGCCTGTTCGCGATGATGATCCGGACGGTCCATTGCAGCTGCAAATTTCGTCACTCGACTATTCGTCTTACGTCGGCAAAATAGGCATAGGACGCATCAGCCGTGGTCGTGTCAAAGCATTGCAAGATGTGATCATCATGAATGGCCCGGATTCCACACCGGTTAAAGCACGTATCAATCAAGTATTGAAATTCAGAGGCCTGGAACGCGAAGTAGTTACTGAGGCTTGGGCGGGTGACATTGTGCTCATCAACGGCATAGAAGATTTGGGTATAGGCACCACCGTTTGTGCGCCTGATACGCCAGATGCGTTGCCTATGCTGACCGTAGATGAGCCGACCCTGACTATGAATTTCATGGTGAATACCTCGCCTCTGGCAGGTCGTGAAGGCAAGTTCATCACCAGTCGTCAGCTGCGCGAACGTTTGGATCGTGAGCTCAAGGCCAACGTTGCATTGCGTGTGTCACCGACCGATGACGATACGATATTCGAAGTATCAGGCCGCGGTGAATTGCACTTAACGATCTTGCTCGAAAATATGCGTCGTGAAGGATATGAGTTGGCCGTATCGCGCCCTCGAGTCGTCTTCAAGATGATTGACGGTGTGCGTCATGAGCCGTTTGAAAATCTTACCGTTGATGTGGAAGAAATTCATCAGGGCGGTGTGATGGAAGAACTCGGTCGCCGCCGTGCTGACCTACAAGATATGCAACCCGATGGTAAAGGTCGTGTACGTCTTGAATACCGTGTGCCAGCTCGTGGGCTCATCGGTTTTCAGGGTGAGTTCATGACGCTTACTCGCGGTACTGGCTTGATGAGCCATGTGTTTGATGCGTATGGTTTGGTTGATCCTACGAAGGGTGAGCTGGCGGGTCGTCGCAATGGCGTGCTGGTTTCGCAAGACGATGGCGCTGCTGTTGCGTATGCATTGTGGAAATTGCAGGAACGCGGCCGTATGTTCGTTGTTCACAATGACCCAGTATACGAAGGCATGATCATAGGCATACATTCACGCGACAATGATTTGGTGGTTAACCCGATCAAGGGCAAACAGCTCACGAACGTGCGTGCATCGGGTACTGATGAAGCAGTTCGTTTAGTTCCGCCGATTGATCTGACGTTGGAATACGCCGTTGAGTTTATTGAAGACGACGAGCTGGTTGAAATTACTCCTAAAAGCATACGTTTGCGTAAACGTTTTTTGAAAGAGCATGAGCGTAAAAAGGCATCGCGCGAAGCAGCGTGATCGCCCTCAACGTAAAATAAAAAAGCGCCTGTGGGCGCTTTTTTATTGCTGGGTCCCTAGCTATAGGCTGTTAAATATTCATTTCATGGATTTCAGAACATCAGCCAAGGTACCAAACAGCGTATCTATCTGCTCTTGAGTAATGATTAGCGGTGGTGAGAGCGCGATAATGTCACCCGTGGTTCGTATTAATAAATTTTTCTCCCAAAAACAGCGCTCAAAAACTTCATAGGCGCGTGCCGTTGGTTTGCCAGGAATGGGTTCCAGTTCTATGCCGCACACCAGTCCCAGATTACGTATATCTTTTACATGCGGCAGGCCTTTCAAGCTATGGGCGGCTTGTTCGAACGCAGCCGACATGCTCGCAGCACGATCAAATAATTTTTCATCCCGATAAACCTGCATAGTCGCTATAGCAGCAGCACAAGCTAACGGGTGACCACTGTAAGTGTAACCGTGATAAAACTCGATGCCATTCTCGGGGGACTTCTCCATGAAAATATCATGTATCGATTGTCTGGCAATCACCGCACCCATAGGAACGGTGGCATTAGTTAGGCCTTTGGCGCAGCAGATCAGATCTGGAATAACACCAAAATAATCAGCAGCGAAAGCCGTGCCTAATCGCCCAAAGCCCGTGATGACCTCGTCGAAAATTAGCAAGATGCCGTATTTGTCGCAGATAGCGCGTAGTTTTTCTAAATAGCCTTTAGGTGGAATGATGACACCAGTAGAACCTTGTACGGGTTCGATAATTAATGCCGCTACCGTGGCAGGATCATGTAGTGCGACTAGTCGCTGTTCAAATTCATCAGCAAGCTCAGCACCGTGTAATGGAAGGCCATGTGAAAAAGCATTGCGAGAAATATCCAATGGATGACGCAAATGATCAACCGAAGATAATGCCGAGCCAAAATGTTTACGGTTGCCGGCAATACCACCAACGGCAATACCCCCAAATCCTACGCCGTGATAACCACGTTCACGACCGATGAGTTTTGTGCGCAGTCCATCGCCTCTCAAACGATGATAGGCAAGTACCATTTTCAATGCCGTATCGACTGCCTCAGAGCCACTGTTACAGAAAAAAACACGGTTCAATTCTGCGGGTGCCATGTGAGCTAAGGCACTGGCAGCTTCAAAAGCTTTTGCATGACCCATTTGAAAAGGCGGAGCAAAATCCAGAGTGTGTGTTTGCTCACTAATGGCGTCTGTAATTCGAGGATGTGCATGACCTGCGTTGACACACCAAAGTCCGGCGGTTCCATCAAGAATTTGACGATCATCCTCGGCGGTGTAATACATACCTGAGGCAGCTTTCATTAAGCGTGGACGCGCTTTAAATTGCCGATTGGCGGTAAAAGGCATCCAGTAGTGAGTAGTATCGATGGGCATGGTGCGGTCTCCGCTTGCAAAGTGCCATCACTTTACTGCAAATTACCAAGGTACCCCACCACCGGTACAATGCAGCCTGACGCATTGCACCAAATAGCATAGGAAGCACTGATTAAATAACCAGATGGTTCTCGATTAATGGACCGACGCTGAGCTTTTTATTTGCATGTCAACGCGTCGTATAGCAATGCTGGCTCGCTTTAAAATACGCAATTAATTAGCATCTCCCTGACCTGTGAATCGTACAACTACACTGCCGCCGCGCCGACTTTCGGTTGCTCCAATGATGGATTGGACTGATCGTCATTGCCGTATGTTTCATCGCCAGATAACTCGGCATACCTGGTTGTATACCGAGATGGTTACAACAGGCGCCATTATTCATGGCGACAAGGCAAGGCATTTGAATTTCAATGAACAAGAGCATCCCGTTGCATTGCAATTAGGTGGCAGTGAGCCTGATGACTTAGCACAAAGTGCTAAATTAGGTGAGCAGTGGGGATACGATGAAATCAATTTAAATTGCGGCTGCCCATCAGAGCGAGTGCAGCGCGGTGCGTTTGGTGCGTGCTTAATGGCTGAGCCGTCTCTTGTGGCAGATTGCGTAAAAGCGATGCGCGATGCCGTCAGTATCGATGTAACCGTCAAGCATAGGATAGGTATCGATGAAATTGATTCTTATGATTTTGTGCGTGACTTTGTAGGAATTGTGGCGCAAGCGGGTTGTAAAACATTTATTGTTCATGCGCGCAACGCGGTGCTTAAAGGTCTTAGTCCAAAAGAGAACCGTGAAATTCCTCCACTACGATATGAGTGGGCATATCAATTAAAAAAAGATTTCCCTGAGCTAGAAATTATCATTAATGGTGGCATTAAAGAGCTCAGTGAAATTGATGAACATCTGCAGCACCTTGATGGCGTAATGCTGGGCCGTCAAGCCTACCATCACCCCTACTTGATGGCTGCATTTGATGCTCGGTATTACGGTGATACTGCAACACCGCGCACGCGTGCTGAGATTATCCATGCCATGTTGCCGTATATAGACTCCCAACTAGCAGCAGGCGGCCCGCGTTTGAATACCATGACACGCCACATGCTAGGACTAGTAGCAGGATTACCTGGTGCTCGTATTTTTCGTCAGCGTTTATCCGATTCTAAAGAGCTTGCCAGTGGTAAATCTGATCTATTACTGAGAGCTTTGGACTCAGTGTTAAGTGAAGTTATCTAAATACCCATCATCAAAACGACATCGTTATCACGACGTAATAAACTCTAGCACCTTCATTTTTTTCATATGCTGAGATTATCAAGACACTTTTGCGTTTGCTATTGCGCAGAACTTGATATCAGCTACTGAACCTAGCGCTCTCTGGTAAGTCAAGCTTATGGCTGGTACGAGCTTTACTGCGTGCCGTGTAAAAAACACCATCCTCGATCATTCACGCTTTACGCAGGTCGCATATCGTAATGAAAAGAATGCTGTACCTCGCGATCGGTGTATTCGAACTAAGGGTACTGGTTTATTTCAAAGGTGGACTATGTCATCGGAAGTAAAGGTCAGCCCATTGCAGGATATATCTGATCCCCCAGCGCAATCGACGACCTTACTTGGGTACTCAGCCGCGATGAATACATTACGGCAGCAAATTCACCGGCTTGCTGTAACAGAGGCTAGTGTTTTTATTGTTGGAGAAAGTGGTACAGGTAAAGAGCTAGCAGCTCAAGAAATTCATGCACTAAGTCAGCGCAAGCAGCAAATTTTCTTACCAATAAATTGTGGCGCCATATCGCCCCAATTACTTGAAAGTGAATTATTTGGACATGAAAAAGGCAGCTTTACGGGTGCTGATCGTCTTCATAAGGGCTATTTTGAGAGAGCGAGTGGCGGTACTTTATTTCTGGATGAGATCATGGAGATGCCGGTAGCATCGCAAGTAAAGTTACTACGGGTATTGGAAACAAAAAAATTTGTACGTATCGGCGGGAATCAAATGCTCGATAGCGACGTGCGAATTATTGCAGCTACTAATCAGTGCCCAGTGCAAGCTATTGCAGAGGGACGATTCAGACTAGATTTGTATCATCGATTGAATATTCTTTCCATTCAATTACCTTCTTTGCGAGAACGAATAGAGGACATAGAACTACTAGCACGGTATTTTTTAAATGAATTTAATCAGTTGTATGCAACTAAAAAAATTCTGTCATTACGCATGATCTGTGAATTAAAAAAATACTCTTGGCCAGGAAACGTCAGAGAATTGCGAAATTTTATACACCGGGCATGCATACTTTCGAATCACACGGTTGATATGGCTGTTCCGCAAGAATTTATTTATAAACTCGGAGAAAAAAGACGCTCTGTTGATATTCGATTAGGCACGACAATTTATGAGGCTAATCGACATTTGATTTTATCAACACTTTTGTATTGTGGTGGCGTGAAAAAAAAGGCTGCAGATCTTCTTGGGATAAGTTTAAAAAGTTTATATAACCGACTTGAAGACTATAAATCTAACCAAAAATTAAAAGTTCTGCCGACTATCTATCCTTTCCCTGTTCGTTATGAAACTTCTTTGGTAGGAGAACAATATGCTGCGAAAAGTAATGATCATGTTGATGAGCATACTGATCCTCAGTTGCATTTCATGCGAGAACTTAGGTAACTTCGGCGGCAGCAGATCGCAAGCTCAAGCCTATCCTTTATCTAGTCATGTTAATGGCAACGCGACCATCGTAGCTATAGAAACGATATCGCGATCACAAAGTATAGGTCTGGGGACATTAGCTGGAGCAGCTGTAGGAGGACTACTCGGTTATCAAGTGGGCGGTGGGACAGGAAAAACAGTCACGACCATTGCCGGCGCAGCGGGTGGTGCCTATGTAGGTCATGAACTTGAAAAACAACGCAACAAGGATGATCGCGTTTACAAGGTTACGTTGCGCATGGACGATGGAACGATGCAATCATTTGCGCAAGAGTCCGAGCCCATACTTAAGCAAGGTGATAGGGTAAAAATTTCAAATGGAGTGGTTACTAAGTTATAAAAATTTGTTGGTTTACTGCGTGATTTATAGTTGATTGATTCTACAAGGAGATATTGATGAAGACCTTATCAATTGAAGGTGGTACAGAAAAAACAGCGGAAGAGGGTGCGCACCATAAAAATCCTGTAAGAGGAAGCTTATTCCCTCCTATACGCTGGAGTGCTGTACTTGCCGGGGTCAGCATAGCTATATCAGTGCAGTTGGTATTAATGATGCTGGGTGTAGCTAGTGGACTGGCATTGGTCAATATCTCTCTGGGTGAAATTCCTGGCGTAGGCGCACTTATCTGGGCTTGTTGTTCTATGTTGATCGCAGCGTTTGTAGGTTCCTATGTTGCTGGTCGCCTGTCAGGCTTGCGGCGCAAAGTGGATGGAATGCTGCATGGTGTTATTTGTTGGGCAGTCTCAGTCATGCTGGCATTAATTCTCGCTACAACGACCGGTGGCTCATTAATCTCTGGTCTTGTGTCAAATCTTATACAGGGTGGGGTAGTGGTCACGCCCTCGGGCGCCAATGTAGCCAGTATGTTGACTCGGCAGTTAGGCCCGAATATGGAATCATCTGCTTTACGCACATTGCAAGAATACATACTGTCCGGACGGCGAGATCAGGCGATTAATTATTTGAACAACACGATGAATGTTCAACGCGAACGTGCTGCTACGGTAATAGATGAAGCCTTGATTCTTTCTGGCTCGTCAGAACAAGCATCGCCAGAGGGAAGAGCTGCAGCTGCCCAAGTTGTGAAAGACTTTCGAGTAGCCTCATGGACTACCTTCGTGGCCATAGTAATTTCTATTGCGCTCAGCGTAATTGGTGGGGCACTAGGAGCACTGGGTGCGCAGCGCAGTATTTGGAGTGAGGCTAGTGAAGGTAGCTCATCCTTTGCATCCCAGGTAGCTGGACATGTGGGCTAACTGATTATGTTAATGGATTACTGCTAGCCATACGCTGGGTAAAGGCGGCAGGAGAGAGTTGTCTGCCGCCCTTAGTAATATCAATTAGAGCGTTGATATGACACTTTTATTCGTCATAGCGACATTAATCACTAAGTTTCAGCAATCGCAGCCCGAACTCTGTATGAGAGTCCGAGCAGTTGGCTAAAGAAAAGACAACTTGCAGAAGATTAATCGCGTTTTAGAAGTATGCCTAACAGCAAGCCAGTGCCTGCAGCGATGAGTACCGATTGAAACGGACGATTGCGAACAAATTCTATTGTCACATCCCGGCCTTGCGCTAGTTGACGTGTCGCTTCACTGGCAAAACTGCGGGCCACATTTTTCACAGAAGAAAAGCGGGTCAGTATGCGATCTCTCGCTTCGCGCAGCTCACTTTCTGTCAGGGTCGAGGCATGTGACATTAGCGCGTCAAGATCGTCCTTGAGATTGGCTAATTCCTCTCGTAAACCCAACGCGCCAATAGAACTGCCAGATGTAGCGTATTCATGGTGGGCAGCCTTTACCTCATCACTGCCAATAGGGATTTCTTTTCGCATCATAGCCTCCGCTGAAATCATCAGATCATCAGATTACGGGCAGTGTTGTTAGTTCCATAAACTTGAAAAGTAGTCACTAAATGTTTCTCTGTGGCAATTATGAATTTGGAGCAATATCTTGCATAATAGTAAGAGTTTCCTTCTGTCATACATTTGTTTATTTAGAGAATTGATGCAGCTGTATCATGCCTAATTTATTGCCACGCTTGGACTTCAATGCTCTGAAAAAGCACAATCGTAGTGTGCTGGGCTGGGGTTTAGGTGGAATAGCGCTTGCTGCAATTATTTTTGTTATTGCGCTTTTTAAAATCCATTTAGATCGCAAAGATTTACTTGATAAGGCGCGAGAGGAAGCGATTTCGCGATCAGGTACTGCTGCTGAGCAAGTATCACGATTAGTATCTCAAATTGACCAACTCTCATTGGCTATCAAATACCAGTGGGAGCACCGAGCTGTGCCCTTAGATCTTGATGAGCAATACCGGCAAGGAGTTTTTGAGAAAACTATTTACCCTGTCGTTATTAACGCCAAGGGCTATGCTGTTTCTTCAACACGGCAATTACCCAAAGACACTTTTATGGGCGATTTGCCATTTTTCATAAAGCATAGTCAAGATCCCAAGGGAGGCCTATTAATATCTGCTCCGACCGATGGGCGTGGTGGTTTTACAGGAAAAAAAATCATACGATTTTCGCGCCCATTTAATCGTCCGGACGGATCATTTGATGGGGTGGTACTGATCGCTATAGAAGTTAATTATCTCAATCGCTACTATGATGAATCCCGATTGTTAATTGGCGATTTTGTTGGAATTTATTTCACGGACGGCTTGCTCATGGCCAGCCATTCCGGTGGTGGATCTGTGAAATCGTTTTACCGAATGCCTCCCAGTTTTCCTTCATACCAAGGAAACGCACGGGCAAATGCAGATCAATTTATAGATCAGCGGACGCGTTTAATTAGCTGGAAAAGAATCGATAACTATCCATTAGTAGCAGTAGCTGCTATTGATGAAAATAATTCTATTGCATCCTACGCAGTAACGCAGTTGGTCTATCTGGGTATTGCCGGTGGATTTAGTGTGCTCATACTTTTATTGGCTGCAGGCGGTGCATACACCCAGCTAAAACATTTAGAGCGTCTGCGACATGAGTCTGAAGTTCAAAGTACGTTTCGCTTAGCAGTGGATGGGGCGCACGAAGCTTTTTATATGGTGCAGCCAACAAAAGCACTGCAAAGCCTGCGTGATTTTTTTTCCAAAGTACTTAAAGAAGGTTTTGTTGAAGATGAATTTCATGTTGCACATGGTAAGCGGCATGCAGCGGGTTGGTTTCAGCGCCGCGGAATTCGTTCAGCTAATGGTATTGCTGTAACTATTCGGGATGTATCGGAAGCCCGGCAGCAAACTGAAACACTTGCCGTCATGGCGAGAACAGATTCTCTCACGGGTTTACCTAATCGTCATTGGCTGAATGATTACATTCCAACAGCATTAAAGCATGCTGTTGAAAAGAATTATCGAATGGCACTGCTGTATGTCGATCTGGATAATTTTAAAGATATCAATGATTCATTAGGTCATAAAAGTGGTGATGAATTAATTGTGGCAATAGCACATAGTCTAGGTCTGGCTTTGCGCTCAGTTGATTATTTAGTGCGGATTGGTGGAGATGAATTTTTAATAGTCATCAATGATATTGATGACATAGCGGATGTTATTCCGATTGCAGATAAATTACTGAATGCTATACGCTTAGAAAATTCGGTAGCACAGTGGCGTGGTTTTATACCTCAGGCATCCATAGGCATTAGTGTTTTTCCCGATCATGGGCAGGATATGGATACCTTGCTACGATCAGCAGATGCCGCGATGTACCAGGCAAAATCAGAAGGAAAGTCGCAATATCGTTTTTATAATGAAGAATTTGCTCAAAAAATCCGCGATAGAATTTCTACAGAGCGTGCTTTAGAGCTGGCCATACAAAATGATGAATTCATAATTTACTACCAGCCCAGAGCGTTTGCCCAAAGTGGTGAGTTCGCTAGTATGGAGGCACTTATACGCTGGCGTAAACCTGGACAGGGTCTTATCTCACCTGCCGAATTTATTCCAGTTGCTGAGAAATCACGTTTGATTATTCCACTGGGCGATCTGGTCATACGCAAAGTCTGTCAGCAGTTGATGATCTGGCGTGAACAAGGCAGCTTGCTTCGTCCTGTATCGATTAATGTATCAGCGCTTCAATTAATTGACGATGGCTTACGTCAGTCATTACTTGCTAATCTCGAAAAATTTGGGCTTCCGGCATCGCTGGTAGCAATTGAGTTGACTGAGTCGAGCATGCTGGAAGAAACCGGAGTAGCGCTGCACGAACTGCATAAATTAAGCGAAATGGGTATAGAGCTGCAAATTGATGATTTTGGTACGGGATATTCCTCATTATCAAAACTACAGAGTTTGGATATTGACGTAGTAAAAATTGACCAGTCATTTGTGTATAAACTCGAGACTGATCATCAGAGCAGAGCATTGTGTGAAACGATAGTCTCGATTGGTCGCAGCTTAGATATTGCCATCGTGGCAGAAGGTGTTGAAACTATGCAGCAGCTGAAAATACTTCAGTCCATGGGATGTGATGAAGTTCAGGGCTATCTGATATCCCGGCCAGTACCACCTGAAGAGATACCGGCATTGGTATCGAAAAAATTCTTTTGAATCAAATTCCCTCCCCTTGACTGCTCGCTACATAAACAATTCTTTTATGGTTAACTCATTGGGTGCATGAATAACTCTTTTTTCGGTAATCAATGCAGTTACTAATTCAGCTGGCGTTATATCAAACGAGGGATTGCGTACCTTTACGCCTTGTGCGGCCCACTGATAATCGCGGTAGCCTGTCACTTCGTGAGCAGGTCTTTCTTCTATCGGTATATGTTCACCGCGTTTGACGGAGATATCTATTGTTGAGAGTGGGCAAGCTACATAAAAAGGAATACCGTGGCGATGCGCCAGCACAGCCACCATATAAGTTCCTATCTTATTAGCGACATCACCATTAGCTGCAACACGATCCGTACCTACAATGACAGCATCAATTTCGCCTTGCGACATTAAATGACCGGCCATATTGTCAGTGATCAGCGTGATGGGTATGTTTTCTTGAACCATTTCCCAGGCTGTCAACCTGGCACCTTGTAAAAATGGGCGAGTTTCATCAGCGATAACACTGATTTTTTTACCCGCTGCCACTGCAGAGCGGATTACTCCCAAGGCCGTGCCATGACCTGCAGTGGCTAATGCACCGGCATTGCAATGAGTTAGTACGCGAGCGCCATCGGACAGCAGGATGGCACCGTTGGTTCCGATTGCGTGGTTAACGTTGATATCTTCTTCGTGAATGAACCTTGCTTCATTTGTGAGAGCTAATGCGAGTTGATTTTTTTCTAGGCTTTGATGTTGAACCCAACAAGCACGCATACGATTGAGTGCCCAGAACAGATTGACTGCTGTAGGACGACTTTCTTCAAGTTGCGTAAATCCGATCTCAAGAAGTTGATCAAACTGATTGTCAGCCTGCTTGCAAAGGCGCAGGGCTTCGAGTGCTATACCGTAGCCAGCAGCAACGCCTATGGCCGGTGCGCCACGTACAACCATGCTGCGTATGCCGTGTGCTACACCTTGGGCAGAGTCATAGCTTACGTACTCAAACACAGCAGGCAGGCGAGTTTGATCTATCATTTCCAGTACTGCGCCATTGGCAGTCTCACGCCAGCGTAGTGTTTCTATGACTTCGTTCATATCAATCGCCCTCAAACTCGCACAAAGCAAAAACTGATATACCAGCTTGCTCGAGTCGTTTGTTACCACCTATGTCAGGCAAATCGATCAGAAAAGCGCACTCGACCACCTCTCCACCCATTTTGTGTACCAAGGTAGCTGCCGCAAGCGCTGTGCCCCCGGTCGCCAGCAAATCATCAACGATGAGAATTTTTTCACCTTTACTAATTGCATCATGGTGAATTTCAATACGATCACTGCCGTATTCCAGATCGTAATCATGTCCCATAGCCTCACCAGGTAATTTGCCTTGCTTACGTATTGGTACAAATCCCAGCTTAAGTACATAAGCTAATGGCGCAGCGAACATAAATCCCCGCGCTTCTATACCAACAATTTTCGAAATACCTTGTCCACGGTAACGATCCGCTAGGCTATTAATAGCAGCTTGAAATCCCTCAGCATCTTTTAATAGTGTTGTGATGTCACGAAACTGTATGCCTGGTTTTGGGTAATTAGGAATGGTGCGTATGAGTGAAGTAAAGTCCATGATTTTTATATTAACTTTATTCGGGAGAATTGACATTTCTACCGTAATTACGAAACCGTTCGATCACAGCTTGCATTTCTGCTGTTGATAACAGTACGGGTTGTCCATTTTGTCTGGCCAAAAGGTACTGCTGGCATAAAGATTCAATTTCTATAGCTACAGCCATAGCTTCATCCAAATCACGACCAGCAGCGATTAATCCATGATTTGCGAGCAGGCAGGCTTTGCGGTCCCTCATGGCTTCAAGGGCATAGTGTGACAAAGTTTCAGTGCCAAACAATGCATATGGCGCACACCGTATCGTATCGCCACCTGCAATCGCAATCATGTAGTGAAATGCGGGTAGGTCTTCGCGTAGGCAGGCTAATGCAGTCGCATTCGGTGAATGGGTATGAACGATGGCATTGAGCTCAGGCCGGTGCTTGAGTAAGTCGCTATGGAAACGCCACTCGCTGGAGGGTTTTCCCGTGCCGATCACCTTGCCATCAAAATTCATGGTGACGATGTGCGCAGGATGCATCTGAGCTGTAGGCATACCCGATGGCGTAATGAGGAAATGATCGCCTTCACGACAGCTGATATTTCCGGATGTGCCACGGTTGAGCCCTGTTGTTTCAAGCTGCAAGCAGGCCTGAATGATGTGTCCGCGTAGAGTTGATGACGCCGTAATCATGACCCTAGCACCCGGCCTGCGACTACTGAGAGTTTTTTTATCATCGCGGGATCACGCGCTTGCGGTGATGTGATCAACGCATGTTCCAGTGCGTGTTTACAGCTGCAGGTCTGTGCCGTTGTATCACTAGGCAGCTGGTGTACAAGCTGTTTAACCAGTTCGCGGCCTTTACCTGCATTACCCAGTAACACTTTAATGACTTGATCAACATTGACATGATCATGCTCGGGATGCCAGCAATCAAAGTCCGTCACCATGGCGACGCTGGCGTAACAAAGTTCTGCCTCGCGCGCTAATTTTGCCTCAGGCATATTTGTCATGCCGATCACGTCACAGCCCCATTGTCTATACAACTGTGATTCTGCTTGACTTGAAAATTGCGGACCTTCCATAACCAGATACGTACCACCGCGAACGATTTCTAATGATGTGGCACTAGCGCTTTTGGCTAGGTGATCCCCCAGTCGTGAGCACACAGGATGCGCCATCGATACATGTGCAACCAAGCCTCTACCAAAAAATGATTTTTCGCGTGCAAATGTACGATCGATAAATTGATCCACAATGACAAAGGTACCTGGTGCTAAATCTTCGCGCAGCGAACCCACGGCAGACAGAGACACGATGTCTGTAACGCCGAGCCGTTTTAATGCATCGATATTGGCGCGGTAATTAACCTCAGAAGGGGGAATTGTATGGCCCCGCCCATGACGCGGCAGAAAAGCCATGTGCTGGCCAGACAGTACACCTGTAAGTATTTCGTCTGAAGGTTCACCAAAAGGTGATTCAACCTTGACCCATACAGGGTTTTCCAGGCCATCGATATCATAAATACCGCTGCCGCCTATGATGCCCAGGCGCTGTGGTTGATTAAGTGATTGCATGTGCAGAATCCTTCTTCTTGGAAATCGAACTGTATCAAAGATTGTGTGAAATTTAGGCGCAAGGTAAATACGGGAGGCCGGAAAACGAAAATGCCCGACCATTTAAGATCGGGCATTTGTGCATGAATGGGGTGGGGTGACCGATGGGGCTCGAACCCACGACAACAGGAATCACAATCCTGGACTCTACCAACTGAGCTACGGCCACCACAGGCATTGAAATGGGCTTTGTTGCCCAAACAATCTCGCCATTATACAAAATTTCTGCTCTCTGGCGAGATAACTAGTAATCCCGTGCTTACAAGCGAGGAGTCAGCACGCTTTCGACGTTAACGGATAAGCCTAATAGCTGCTGAAACGCATGTTCCAGTGAGGTTTTACTGCCACTGGTAAACGCCCGAATCGCAGGAGGTTTAGTCGATGCATCGCGTAACAGGGAATGTTGTACCAGTAGCCTTTGCAGCTGGCGGGCAACAGGTTCACCGGTATCGACCAGCATGATGCTGTGTCCCGCAGTCTTGGCGACTTGATATATTAGCGGCTGAATAAAGGGGTAATGAGTGCAACCAAGCACGATGGTATCTACGTTTTGCTGCAGAAGCGGTGTGACATAGCGTTCAACCAATGCCAAGGTCTGCCGCGAATGTAATTCACCTTTTTCAATTTGGTCTACTAAACCATTGCAGGCCTGAGTTAAAAAACGTACCTGAGTTGATTCAGCCAGCTGTTGCTGTAGTTTTTGAAATTTTTCACTGGCCAGAGTATTCGTAGTGGCTAAAACTCCCACTACCCGCGATTTTGTTAATGCTGCTGCTGGTTTAAGACCGGGTTCTACGCCCACCACATGCAATTCTGGATAGTGAGAACGAAGCGCTGAGATCGCTGCTGCGGTTGCCGTGTTACACGCCACCACTAAGGCTTTGACTTGATATGTACGCAAAAATTTAGCAATCGCTAATACGCGTTCAACGATGACTGATTCGGGCTTTTCTCCGTAGGGGGCAAATCCGGAATCAGCAAAATACACAAGTTCTTCGGGCGGCATGAGGGCGTGTATGTGCCTCAGTACCGAGAGGCCTCCAATACCAGAATCGAATACACCAATTGGCGCATTCGATTCTAAAGATAGAGGTGAATCAGCCAATCTTGACGGGAATCTTACCTAAAGTGGCAGCGATACGTTCTTGCCACTCTTTAGGGCCGGTGTTGTGTACCGAGATTCCACTCGAGTCTACAGCGACGGTAACTGGCATATCGCTGACATCAAATTCGTAGATGGCTTCCATACCCAAATCTTCAAAGCCCACGACCTTGGCGCCTTTGATGGCTTTGGAGACCAAATACGCTGCGCCACCAACCGCCATGAGGTAAGCCGATTTATGATTTTTGATGGATTCAATCGCAACCGGCCCGCGCTCGGCTTTGCCAACCATCGCAATCAAACCTGTTTTCTCCAGCATCATGTCGGTGAATTTATCCATGCGTGTTGCTGTCGTAGGGCCGGCGGGGCCAACGACTTCATCACGTACAGGATCGACCGGGCCCACGTAATAAATCACACGGTTTTTAAAATCAACCGGTAACTTCTCGCCTTTAGCGAGCATGTCTTGTATGCGTTTGTGTGCAGCGTCTCGTCCGGTGAGCATTTTTCCGTTTAACAGCAAGGTCTGACCAGGCTTCCATGAAGCTACTTCAGCTGCTGTAAGCGTATTGAGATCAACACGCTTTGATTTATGCGTATCGGGTGTCCAGTGTACTTCGGGCCATTCGGATAATGAAGGAGGATCCAAATACACAGGGCCCGATCCATCCATTACAAAATGCGCGTGGCGAGTTGCTGCGCAGTTAGGAATCATGGCTACCGGCTTGGATGCAGCATGGGTTGGGTACATCATGATTTTTACATCGAGAACGGTTGTCAGTCCCCCCAAACCTTGAGCGCCTATGCCCAGTGCATTTACTTTTTCGTACAACTCAATACGTAATTCGTCGGTTTTATTTTTAGGACCCTGAGCGAGTAAGTCACTCATGTCGATATCTTCCATCAAGGATTGCTTGGCCATAAGCATGGCATGTTCAGCAGTGCCGCCTATGCCTATACCCAGCATGCCAGGTGGGCACCAACCGGCACCCATCGTAGGTACTGTTTTTACTACCCAATCGACCAACGAATCAGACGGATTAAGCATGACGAATTTACTTTTGTTTTCTGAGCCGCCACCTTTGGCTGCCACCTGAACGTCCAGAGTATTACCAGGTACAACTTCCATGTGAACTACCGCAGGCGTATTGTCTTTGGTATTTTTTCGCTCGAAATGAGGGTCCGCTACGATAGAGGCACGTAATTTATTGTCAGGAAAGTTGTAGCCGCGTCGAACGCCTTCATTAATCGCATCGGTAATGGAACCAGCAAAGCCTTCAAAGCGTACATCCATGCCTATCTTCAAAAAAACATTCACTATCCCCGTGTCCTGACAAATGGGGCGTTTGCCCTCGGCACACATGCGCGAATTCGTCAGTATCTGGGCAATCGCATCTTTTGCTGCAGCGCTCTGCTCACGATCATAGGCGCGTGCCAGATGGCGAATGTAATCGGTAGGGTGGTAATAACTGATGAACTGAAGGGCCGCTGCAACGGATTCGATCAGATCTTCCTGCTTGATGATGGTCATGATTAGCTTAAAATATGAAATTGACAAGCGTGGTTAGTTACAGTGAATCTGTATTTCCAGAGGCCCGTAGCCAGCAAATTTGGCATGTTAGCGGCGCACGGCCTCGCAGTGCGTCATTTTACACTCCAGCCACATGCCAACTCACCGCCGACCACGAACCACAAACCTGAACATGATGTTCGGTTTAATGTAAGGCTTGAGTAAGCGTATCGGCTTATCGTTAACTCATAATAATTATTGCAGGATGGATTAAGCATGTCTGAAATCGAGTCACTGAAGCACGAGATGCGTGTGTTTACGCCACCCGCGGATTTTGTTAAGCACGCCACCGTGTCTGGTATGCCGGCCTATGAGGCCTTGTGCGCAGAAGCCGAAAAAGATTACGAAGGTTTTTGGGCGCGCTTAGCGCGTGAGCACCTTCAATGGCACAAGCCCTTCACCAAAACGCTTGATGAATCTCAAGCACCATTTTACAAATGGTTCGACGATGGTCTATTGAATGTTTCCTATAACTGCTTAGATCGTAACCTGGCGAATGGCAATGCAGATAAAACAGCGATCATCTTTGAAGCGGATGACGGTACGGTAACCAAGTACAACTATCGCGAGTTACATCAAAAAGTAAGTAAGTTCGCCAATGGGCTTAAATCGCTGGGCATCAAAAAAGGCGATCGCGTCGTCATCTATATGCCTATGTCAGTTGAAGGCGTGGCAGCAATGCAGGCGTGTGCGCGTATCGGTGCAACACACTCCGTAGTATTTGGTGGGTTTTCAGCAAAGTCTTTGCAGGAGCGCATCATTGATGCGGGTGCAGTAGCTGTTATTACCGCTGACGAACAAGTAAGGGGTGGTAAGCAACTTCCATTAAAAGCAATAGTTGATGAAGCACTGGCTATGGGCGGATGCGAAGGCATCAAAAGTGTAGTGATTTATCAGCGCACCAAAGGCGCCATTAACGTGACTGCTAGTCGCGATATATGGTTGCATGAGTTAACTGAAAAACAGTCGGATCAGTGCGAGCCTGAGTGGGTCAATGCAGAGCATCCTTTATTCATACTGTATACCTCCGGCTCTACAGGCAAACCCAAAGGAGTGCAGCACGCCTCGGGTGGTTACTTGCTGTGGGCCGCCTTGACTATGAAGTGGACATTTGACATCAAGGCGAGTGATATTTTTTGGTGTACAGCTGATATAGGTTGGGTAACCGGCCACAGCTACATTGCGTATGGGCCACTAGCCGTGGGCGCTACACAAATCGTATTTGAGGGTGTACCCACTTATCCGAATGCGGGTCGGTTCTGGGACATGATAGCGCGTCACAAAGCGACTATTTTTTATACCGCACCAACAGCCATACGTTCTCTCATCAAAGCTTCTGATGCTGATCCCAAAGCACATCCACAACAATTTGATCTTTCATCGCTGCGCTTACTTGGCTCAGTTGGAGAACCCATCAATCCAGAAGCCTGGATGTGGTATTACAAAAACGTAGGTGGCAGTCGTTGCCCGATCGTGGATACCTTCTGGCAGACAGAAACAGGCGGCCATATGATTTCTCCGCTGCCAGGTGCAACCCCCATGGTGCCGGGTTCATGCACCTTGCCATTACCCGGCATCATGACAGCCATTGTTGACGAAGTCGGTAACGATATGCCGAATGGTCATGGCGGTATTTTGGTTGTCAAACGACCTTGGCCTTCCATGATACGAACCATCTGGAATGATCCTGAGCGTTTCAAAGCGAGCTATTTCCCACCAGAGCTGGGTGGCACACTGTACTTGGCAGGTGATGGCGCTATTCGCGATGAAAAAACTGCTTACTTCACCATTACAGGTCGTATCGATGATGTGTTGAATGTTTCCGGGCACCGCATGGGTACCATGGAAATTGAGTCAGCACTGGTTGCAAATCCCAAGGTAGCTGAAGCAGCTGTTGTGGGTAAGCCTGACCCAACTACCGGTGAATCGATATGTGCGTTTGTTGTTTTAAAAGGTGCACGTCCTACTGGCGAAGAGGCAATTGCGATTGCAAAAGAATTGCGTGATTGGGTAGGAAAAGAAATCGGTCCCATTGCCAAGCCTAAAGAAATTCGTTTTGGTGACAATCTTCCAAAAACTCGCTCAGGAAAAATCATGCGACGCTTACTGCGCGTTTTGGCCAAAGGCGAAGAAATTACCCAAGATATATCTACGCTGGAAAACCCAGCCATCTTGGAGCAATTGAAACAAGCAATTTAATGAGTCAGATCTCTGTCCAGAGATCTCTGATGTAGCTGGTGTGAGTTGATATCGTTTTGTGGGGGAAGGTCGTAGGGCTTACTCCGATGGCCCTATTGCCGAATTACCGCTTCGTCTTCGGACGAAGCGGCTTTTTTTTGTCTGTGTACTTCTGCCACACTAGTGCACTACCTCGCTGGGACAGGTCTAGTACAGCGTACCAAGCAAGTCCTCTATCTATACAACGCATTTTTGCAACGATGCACTAAGCGTTCATTATCAATTGACCGAATTTTTCCTTTGATGCTAAAACGATAACTGTCGCACACACATCAAATTCGTTTCAAAAACTTCTAATTTTTATAGAGGCTTTTGAATACCTTGGGAGAAATAAATCATGAGAAATTTGGCGTTTGCTTGGCTACTCACGAGCATATTACTCGTCATGGCCAAGTCATCAACAGCGAACGATGAGTTGGCAAAATTAAGTTCTAATCCCTCTAACTGGGCTATGCAGGCTGGGAATTTTGCCAACCATCGTTATAGCGAACTTAATCAGATTAATAAAGGCAATGTAAGAAAATTAAAAGTCGCCTGGATGATGTCAACAGGCGTCTTACGTGGACATGAAGGCTCACCCATAGTTATTGGTGACACCATGTATGTACACACAGCTTTTCCAAATAAAGTATTTGCAGTTGATATAGCTACGCAAAAAATAAAATGGAAATTCGAACCCAAGCAAGATAACTCTGTCATCGCACAAATGTGCTGCGATACAGTCAATAGAGGATTAGCCTACGCTGACAATAAAGTAATCCTACAGCAGGCAGACAGCACCTTGGTCGCACTGAATTCAGACAACGGAAAAATTGTGTGGAGTATCAAAAACGGCGATCCTAAATTAGGAGCAGTCAATACCAATGCGCCGCACATTTTCGGCAACAAAGTCGTCACAGGTATTTCAGGTGGCGAATGGGGTGTACGCGGATATATCAGTGCCTACAATTTATCTGACGGAAAATTAGCATGGCGTGGCTACAGCGTTGGCTCCGATGCTGACATGTTGGTTGACCCGTCAACCACCACCACGTGGGCTGATGGCAAAGTCACACCCGTCGGCAAAGATTCTTCCTTAAAAACTTGGAAGGCTGATCAATGGAAAACTGGCGGCGGCACGACATGGGGCTGGTATAGCTGGGATCCAGAAACTAATTTGCTGTATTACGGCACCGGCAATCCGTCGACGTGGAATCCATCACAGCGGCCTGGGGATAATCGTTGGTCGATGTCGATTTGGGCGCGTGATCTAAATTCCGGTAAGGTCAAATGGGTCTATCAAATGACACCGTTTGACGAATGGGATTATGACGGTATTAATGAAATGATCTTGGCCGACATACCGCACAAAGGCAAAGTACGTAAAGCGCTGGTGCATTTTGATCGTAATGGCTTTGGTTACACATTGGATCGTGTCACGGGCGAATTACTCGTTGCTGAAAAATTTGATCCGGCAGTTAACTGGGCTACGCATGTCGATATGAAATCGGGACGTCCGCAAGTCGTTGCCAAGTACTCGACAGCCAAAGGTGGGCCAGATGTGAATACCAAAGGTATTTGCCCAGCTGCTTTGGGCTCGAAAGATCAACAACCAGCTGCATTCCATCCCAAGACTAAATTATTTTATGTACCGACAAATCATGTCTGCATGAATTACGAGCCATTTAAAGTGGATTATGTAGCTGGTCAGCCGTATGTGGGAGCAACCTTATCCATGTTCCCCGCGCCAAATAGTCACGGTGGTATGGGGAATTTCATTGCCTGGGATGCGGGTACAGGAAAAATTGTCTGGTCTAAACCTGAAAAATTTTCTGTTTGGTCAGGTGCACTCGCAACGGCTGGTGACTTAATTTTTTACGGCACATTGGAAGGTTATCTAAAAGCTGTTGATTTACAAGGAAATGAATTATTTAAATTTAAAACACCGTCAGGGATTATCGGTAACGTCTTTACCTACATGCACGGAAGTAAACAGTACGTAGGCGTGTTCTCCGGTATTGGTGGATGGGCCGGTATAGGTATGGCTGCTGGATTAGATAAAGATACCGATGGGCTAGGTGCGGTGGGCGGGTACCGTGAGTTACAGAATTACACCGAACTAGGTGGATCACTCACTGTATTCACACTCGAGTAATGGCTTTGGTTTGATTATCACGTAGCTGACCATCCAGGAACCTCTGGAATGGTTAGCTCGTAGCCAACCAATGACGGATCATAGGAGTTACGTTATGAAACCTACATTTGTTCTTCTGTTTTGCTTGTTGGGTACTGTAGTCAATAACGTTCTAGCAGAACGAGTAATTAACGAACTCTATACAGTTGTCGACGGTAATAAGGTTGATAAAGCAACCTTAACTGGCTTTAAAGTATGGCGAGCAGCCGCATGCGATCGATGTCATGGTGCTAGCCAGGAAGGTATGGTAGGACCGTCGTTGATCACGAGTTTAAAAACTTTAAATAAAGAAGAATTTAAACGAACAGTGATTGATGGCCGCAGTGAAAAAGGTATGCCTTCGTTTAAAGAAAATTCACAATTGATGGACAATATAGAAAATTTATATCGGTATCTCAAAGGCAGATCAAACGGCGATATTTTGCAGGCAAAAGTTGAAATGCTTAATTGATGCGGGCAATGCAAAAAATAATAATAAAACGATTATTTGTATCACTAACCCAGCTGCCAAGGCTCAAGGTGATCGCGGCTATCGTGGTTGGCCTAACAAGTACTTACGCACCTGTAGCCTTTGCAGAGTACATGCCTGATGGCAGGCTTACAGTTTGTCAAGATCCGAACAACCTTCCTTTTTCTAATGCCAAAGGGGAGGGATACGAAAATAAAATCGCAGAATTATTTGCAAAAAAATTAGGCTGGGAACTTGACTACTACTCTTTTCCTCAGCGGGTAGGATACCTGCGAAATACGCTTAAGTTTAAACTGCCAGGTGAGAATTATCGTTGTGATCTGCTGATAGGTATTCCTTATAACCATGAGCAGGTATCAACTACGCTTCCGTATTTTCGTTCGACCTATGTGCTAGTGCTTGCAGATCATGGCCACACAGCAAATATTCAAACAGAAAATCAATTCTTGATGCTGCCAGCTACGACGCTACATTCGTTACGTATAGGTATTTTTGATCGATCGCCAGCCACATCATGGCTAGTAAAAAATCAATTGGTCAAACAAGCGATTCCATATCCCACGCTCAATGCTGATCCCGCACAGTATCCAGGGGAAATCATAGAGCGCGATTTGGCTGCAGGTAAATTAGATGCAGCGATAGTATGGGGGCCAATAGCAGGATATTTCGTCAGTCGTGTCACGCGGCAGCCTTTGGTTGTTGTGCCGCTGGCTTCGACTACCGATACGCCATTAGATTTTGCAATCGCTATGGGTGTACGAGCTGAAGATAAAAGTTGGAAATTAAAAGTACAACAATTTATCTTTGAGAATCATTCAGAAATAGTAAGCATACTTAAAAGTTATAACGTTCCTCTTTTAGAAAACTAACTAGACCGCTAGCAGCATTAACTTTGATGTTTTTTGTAATAAACGACCTCATATGAAAAAAATTAGAATTACAGCAGTAGCGGTTATTTCTTTGATATTTATTAGTCCAAAAATATATGCACAAATAGCTGATTACCCAACCCTAGAAAGAATTTTATTTGTTGATGAATGCGTTCGAGCAAAGCCCCAACGTCACCGCCAAGAGATGCTTTATAAATGCAGCTGTGTTTTAGATAAAGTTGCCGAGGAAATCCCTTTTTCGCGTTACACCGAATTAATAACCTCGGCAAATGCGTATGCTATTGCGGGTGAGCGTGGCAGCGCAGTTCGCACGGAATTAGTCATGGATCAGGTGAAAGAATTTAGGTCTGTAATGACCGAGGCAAGTAATTCTTGCCTGATGCCGAAGTGACTAGTCATGCTTTAGTAATGCCATTCTTATCGAAGCGATTGAGAATGTCTTAGAGTGAGGGCAAGTTTTGTTATAATCCGGGGCTTCGTTTAGTAGCTGCTTACAAATGAATCCCGGAGAGATGGATGAGTGGTTTAAGTCGCACGCCTGGAAAGCGTGTGTAGGTTCATAGCCTA
>JAJTGE010000004.1 GCA_021298555.1 Oxalobacteraceae bacterium | reverse complement strand
GAACAAGCTACAGTGGTCTGCACGGGCTTATCACAGGGTCTTGAAGCTAGCGCGCACCATCGCTGACTTAGCGCACAACGAATCTATTACTGCCACTCACGTAGCCGAAGCCATTCAATACCGGCGCGCACTGAGTACTCAACGCTAGGTGGTGAGCACCCCTTGCGGGCCGTGCGCGCCAGCGAAAATACACTCGCTGCTGTTACTATCTGCACCATGTTTGTGAATAAATCCTTCTTGACCCTCTGGGCCGCGACTATCGTATTTATGTGCGCTGCCTGCAGTCCGAATTTCAACTGGCGCGAAGTGCACGGCACCGATCCGTCATACACCGTGTTATTGCCATCCAAACCCAGCAGCCACACACGCGACATCTCTCTGGATGGTCAGAAACTGACGATGAGTATGACAGCTGCCGAAACTGATGACATCAATTTTGCAGTGGCCAGCGCCAAAATCGACAATGCTGCGCAACGCAATGCGGCGCTGCTCGCGATGCAAAAAGCCATGCTGCAAAATATACGTGGCGAAATGACTCAGCAAAAAAACATCGCGCTCAAAGACGGTACGGTGATGACAGAAATTCACGCGACAGGAATGACATCGACTGGTCGCAAACTCAGCTTGTTCGCCCGCTTTGGTACGCGCGAAGAATATGTTTTTCAAGTCATCGCCTTGGGACCGCCAGAAAAGCTGACTAACGAAATCGCCGATACATTTTTATCCTCCTTTAGCGCCCACTAATGTCGGATACGCGTAGTTATCTTGAGGGCAAAGCTGGCATACGTGTCGTTCTGATTTTTGCAGCAGCCTATTTTCTCTCTTACGCTTTTCGTGCCATTAACGCTGTTATCGCACCCGACCTCGTTACTGATCTACAGTTATCGAATGCAGATTTAGGTTTACTTTCATCTGCTTATTTTTTAGGTTTTGCGAGCCTGCAGCTCCCGCTGGGTTTATGGCTAGACAAACATGGCCCGCGTCGTACTGAATCAGCTTTACTGTTGTTTGCTGCTGCAGGAGTTGCCATATTCGCGAGTAGTTCAACGCTTACTGGCTTGTGGATAGGTCGTGCACTCATAGGCGTCGGGGTCTCTGCCTGTCTGATGGCGCCACTTAAAGCCTATCGCAGCTGGTATGCGCCTGAACGTCAAAGCCAGCTCTCGAGTTGGATGCTGGTCTTCGGCACAGCCGGCGCACTTTCTACCACCATACCCGTTGCCGCTGCGCTGCCATTCATAGGCTGGCGCGGCGTATTCTGGTTAATGTGTGTGCTAGTCATCATGGCGGCTACTGTTGTGTTCTTCCAATTACGCAAAGTAGAGGATGACCATATGGCTCAGACTATTTATCGCGGCCCCTCTGCTGATACGCTGTCGTACTGGCAAATAGTTAGCCATCCTTATTTTCGGCGCATGGCTCTGTTAGGTGCTGTACATCAAGGAGGATTCATGGCGGTCCAAACCCTTTGGGCTGGCCCGTGGATGATGCGTGTGCTGGGTTTATCTGCAACGCAAACCTCGCAGGCTTTGTTTGCTTTTAATTTTTGTCTAATGCTGTCGTATGTGATGTTGTCGTGGTGGGCACCACGACGTGTTTCTTATGACGACAAACCTGGCTGGCCGGCCTTGAAGGTGGTAGCGATAGGCATAGGTTTGTCTATCGTGCTGCAGCTTGCCATGCTGTTATTTCCCTACGGGTGGGCCTGGCTACTATGGATACCTTTTTCCTTGTTGGTGACGGTGTCAACGCTGGCGCAAACACATGTGAGCCTATCTTTTCCATCGACCCAAGTCGGGCAGGTCAATAGTGCCTACAACCTGGCTCTGTTTATTGGTGCATTTAGTGTGCAATGGGGCTTGGGATTGTTGATTGATTTTTTTGTTGCTATCAACTGGGATTACTCCGCTGCCATGCGCATGGCATGGGCAGTTTATTTATTGGCGCAATTATTAGCGCTCATGCAATTTGTCATTAGCAAAGCGCGGTTTGATACTTTAGTCAAATCATAGTACGTAGTGTGAGAAATCACTCTATCACGCACGCATACTGCTGAGATACTTCCAATTTTTTTGTGAGAGATTTATGTTAATAACTTTTAAATCCGGCGCTGCTGCCGACGTGCTTATGTACAAAACACATGCAAAGCCTCTACTTGACGTGTTAAATAAAGAAGTTGATCAAGGCATTATCACAGCTGAGGATATGCCGGCTGCTATTGCGCTGCTAGAAAATGAAATCGCACAGAGCAAGCGAATGCCTGCAGCTGGTGATCAAGGCCAATCTACCGACAAAGATAACGACGAGGATGTTGATTCAGGTAAAAAAATTAGCCTTGGCACACGTGCTTTTCCATTGCTTGAAATGATGCGTGCTGCGCATAAAGAAAAGACCTTTGTTATGTGGGGCGTGTGATGGCTAAGGCACAATTTTCGACGCTTGAAATGCAGGATGGCACGCGGCTGCATTGCGCCGATTATTTTCCCTCTGGCGCTCCACATTCAGGCATAGTCTTTATGCATGGTCTAGGTGAACATAGTGGACGCTACGACCATGTCGCTGAGTTTTTTTGTGCCCGTGGCTATGCGGTGCGCAGCTATGATCATCGCGGACATGGAAAATCCCGGGGTGAGCGCGGAGATATTCCACAGCATAATGCACTGATCGATGATGCTCATGCAGTCATACGGCACTGGCAAGCAAACTGCCCTAAATCAGTATCGCGGCACTTATTGCTGGGTCATAGCATGGGAGGATTGTTTGCAGCGAAGGTCGCTTTGTCCGGATCCTGTACTCTGGACGGTCTGGTGTTATCAGCGCCTGCGCTAGCCATACGCATGAACGTTATACAGCGCGCGCTGCTAAAAATACTAAGCTCCTTAGCTCCTGGACTCACACTGTCGAATGGTTTAAAAACCAACTACCTGTCACATGATCCTAAAGTCATTGCATCGTATCGTAACGACGATTTAGTTCATGGTCGCATCAGCGCCCGATTACTCAATTCTATGCTCGATACTATGGCCGATGTTCATGCACACGCTGCTGCGCTTACCCTGCCTGCAGTACTACTTGTGGCTGGTAATGACAAACTAGTTGATTCGTCTGGCAGCCTGAAATTTGCGGAGGCATGCCCAAAAAACTTTTTACGCTTACATACCTACGAAACTTTGTACCACGAGCTGTTTAACGAACTTCACTCGACTACCGTCTTTGATGATGTGAGTGCGTGGTTAGAACAGCTACCTGCCAAGGTCACATCATGAAATTAGCGCCTGACTCATTAGCGTTCGCGCTGGATGGCGCTGCGCGTGCATTAGAGATGGTGAGTACAGGCACTTCATTACCGCTAGCGCTGAGTTCTACATTTGTGGCTGTGCAAGCAACGCCGCAGTCTCGCGGAGCCATACAAGATCTCTGTTATCGCAGCATGCGAAGTTGGGGCCAAAGTAATGCGCTTATGGGTTTGCTATTAGATTCCCCGCCATCCCCCGCTCGACTGGGTTCACTCTTATGTATGAGTTTGGGATTGTTGGCTGACACCACCCGTCCGTATGCAGACCATACTGTGGTGGATCAGGCGGTATCGGCCTGCGCCGCCGATCCTGAACTGACCCGCGCAAAAGGCGTGGTCAATGCGGTCTTGCGGCGCTTTCTGCGCGAGCGGGACAGGTTGCTGGCTACAACGCAAACATCCGATGAAGCACGATTAAATTATCCGCAATGGTGGATAGACAAAGCCCGTGCATCGTGGCCTGAACAATGGGAAGAGTTGCTGCAGGTGGGAAATCAACGACCGCCACTGACGCTCAGAGTCAATCGCCTTAAAGGCAGCGTGCAAGACTATCTTGATCTTTTATCTCAGCAGCAGGTTGAGGCAACCCAGATCGGCCCTAGCGCGGTCAGACTAGCTCAACCCACGCCAGTGTCTGAAATTCCAGGCTTTAGCCAGGGCTGGGTATCCGTACAGGACGCCGCAGCGCAATTGGCTGCACCGTTAATGCAGCTGGAATCTGGCATGCGTGTATTAGATGCTTGCGCCGCACCGGGTGGCAAGAGCGTGCACTTACTTGAGCTTGAAGACATACGCCTAGTAGCTTTAGATAATGACCAAGACCGGCTAAAGCGCGTAGAGGAAAATCTGGATCGCCTCGATTTTGAAGCCGAACTCCTGCGCGGCGATGCGCGGCGCAAGGATTGGTGGGATGGGCAGCTGTTTGATCGGATTTTGGCTGATGTACCTTGCACCGCCTCAGGCATAGTGCGACGACATCCAGACATACGCTGGCTCAGACGGCCTGAAGACTCTGCTGCATTGGCGCGGCTAGCTGCCGATATTTTGAATAATCTGTGGTCCATGCTGCGGCCCGGAGGACTGATGCTATTGGTTACCTGTTCTATCTGGCCCGAAGAGTCCGAGCTGCAGGCTGAGGCTTTCTGTCGCCGCCATACGCATATACGTTTGCCAGCCCCAGGACAGCTGCTGCCTATGGCGGGAGCTACCCAAGATCAGGACGGCTTGTTCTTTGCGCTACTCCAAAAGCCCTTGTTTTGATACTATCGCCGGGGTTCCCAGAGCGTGGTTTTTTTACCACTCACGGCAACTCCCCAATCCGGCACAAAGGGCAAGGTAAGAATACGTGGGACTTTTCAAGCTAGTGTCACCTTTACATCGTTGTCATATCGCTTGCCGCTTCTGGTTTGGGATCCGAAAAATTTTCTTTGGATTCTTACTAGCCGCATTGAGCATGGCGACTGTCATGCCTGCATTGGCTGCTGATGGCATAGAGTTTATTGACGCTACTTTCGAAACCACTGACGAGGGTTATTCGCTCTCAACCAATTACTCGGTTGATCTGACACACGCTTTGGAAGATGCGCTTTCTCGCGGCATACCACTGCATTTCAAACTTCAACTAGAAGTATCAAGGCCGCGTTGGTATTGGCTTGATGATGTCGCTATTAAAACCAGTCGCAACATCCGCGTTTCTTACAATGTACTCACGCGCCAGTATCGGGCTTCGATTGATGGAAATTTATACAGAAGTTTTTCACGATTCGACGATCTGCTTGCCTTACTGCGTCACCCAGGCCGCTGGTTAGTAGCAGAACCTGGCGCACTCAAACCCGATGCAAGTTACACAGTGGCCGTTCAATTTAGCTTAGACGTATCGCAGCTTCCAAAACTCATACAAGTAAACGCACTAGGCAGCGGTGATTGGCGTATGTCGTCTGGCTGGACCCGCTTTAACTACAAGACGGAGCCGAAGTGACGCGCACGCTCCGCTATCTGCTCATCGCTGCCGCATTGATGGTCAGCATGCTGCTGTTTCTGTTGGCGACCGTCAGTGACAACACACGTTTATTTGAAACCCACTACTCATGGATAGTAGGTGCCAACGTACTGGTGGGCTCCGCACTTTTTCTGTTGGTATTATTTCTTTTAGCTCGTTTAATTAGTCGCTATCGCCGAAATCGTTTTGGATCACGGCTAATGACACGCTTGGTTTTAATGTTCACCTTGATCGGTGTATTGCCAGGTTTGGTGATTTATTTAGTGTCGGTTCAATTTGTATCGCGCTCGATAGAATCGTGGTTCAACGTCAAAGTAGAAACCGCTCTTGAATCAGGCCTAACACTAGGCCGCAGCGCACTAGATTCTTCTCTCAAAGATTTACGACAAAAAGCGCGCGTAGTCGCTGCTGAACTTTCTGAAATGTCCGACTCTATGTTGGCCGCTCAGCTAGCGCGCACCATAGAACGAAATCAACTCAATGATGCCATCGTTGTTACCGGTGCAGGCCAGTTAATTGCCAGTACCTCGAGCACCTTGTCGAATCTTGTACCTGACATGCCAACGACGTCTATGATTTCACGCGCACGGACTATGGGTGGTTATGGATTAATCGAGGGCGGGCCAGAGGGAATAGTTGCCTCCTCAGATAAAGCCAGCAGCTCGTCAACTGGCGTAATAAAAAGTGGTCTTAGGTTGCGAGTGCTGGTGGCCATTCAAGGCAATGGCTCACTACTTTCGCTCAACAGTCAGCCGCGTTATTTACAAATTATTCAAGCCGTACCAGAACAATTAAGTACCAATGCAGAAGCATTACAAATCGCTTATGGTGAATATCAGGAGCGTTCTTTAGCGCGCGCTGGCTTACGAAATTTTTACTTAATCACGCTCACACTCACGCTGCTGTTAGCCGTATTCGCTGCGATGGTAAGTGCATTTTTATTGGCCACTGATTTAGCACAGCCGCTGTTATTGCTGGCTGAAGGTACCAAAGCAGTAGCCGAAGGCGATCTCTCGCCTCGCCCTATTGCTGCCAGTTCTGACGAACTGGGAACCTTGACCAAATCATTCAACATGATGACCTCGCAATTAGCTGATGCACGCGAGGCTGTTGAGCGCAATCGCAAAGCGCTTGAAGAAGCAAAAGCTTACCTTGAGTCCGTGTTGGCGAATATGTCCGCTGGTGTGATGGTCTTGGATGATCAGCTGCGCGTAGTAACGTTTAATGCTTCTGCAGAGATTATCCTTCATCAAGACTTGCGACCTTTTCTAGGCTTACCCTTCGCAGCCATTGATAGTTTGTCCGCGTTTAGCGAACCTATCATTCTTGCTTTTTCCGGTCAAAGTGCGCATTCGGCGATGACCGATAGCGATTCGCTTACTCAGCATTGGCAGCGACAAATAGAAATTCCACGCCAACTGATAGGTCAAACGGCCGACTCAGAAACAACGCTGCTCGCACGCGGCGCACGTTTACCTGTCGGCGTGGGGTTAGGCCATGTAGTCGTTTTTGATGATATTTCTGACTTGATTTCCGGTCAGCGCTCTATAGCTTGGGCTGAGGTGGCAAGACGTTTGGCGCATGAAATTAAAAACCCGCTAACGCCGATACAACTATCCGCCGAGCGACTGATGATGAAGCTACAAAACAAGCTCAGCGGTGATGATGCCGCCTTGCTTGAGCGCGGCACAAACACCATAGTCAACCAGGTGGTAGCCATGCAGAAGATGGTCGACAATTTCCGCGATTATGCAAAAACACCTCCGCCCGATCTCAAACCGCTCGATCTCAATAATTTGATTAGCGAGATTCTTGAGCTTTACGCAGGCTTGCGCAGCAATGATCAATTGGTTACTCATTTAGATCAGAACCTACCGAACATTATGGGTGACGCAACGCAGCTGCGGCAGGTACTACACAACCTTCTGCAAAACGCTCAGGACGCGACTGCCGAGTTAAACGGCCAGCGCATGGCACACATTGAGGTCAGCACCGAAGCTATTCACTACAACGACGCTGATGGCGCCACACAAACAGCAGTAAGCCTATCCATTAGCGACAACGGCCCTGGGTTTGACTCCAAGGTGATGGCCAGAGCGTTTGAGCCTTATGTGACCTCGAAACCCCGAGGTACGGGGCTGGGGTTGCCTGTAGTTAAGAAAATTATTGAAGAGCATGGCGGACGTATAGAGCTGCAAAATCGTAAAGATGGGGCTGGTGCACGCGTTTCCCTACTACTACTTCGCCTGGCGAGTATTTAATCATTTGACATTATTAATTGCAAAAAATACAATTTCCATACGAGTCTATCGGATAGAGATAAAGAGGCAACCATGGCAAACATTCTGGTAGTTGATGATGAGATGGGTATCCGGGAATTACTCTCGGAAATACTGGGCGACGAGGGGCATGTGGTCACCACGGCCGAAGATGCTCATCAGGCACGAGAGCTACGCCTATCGAGTTCACCCGATCTGGTCCTTCTGGATATTTGGATGCCCGATATTGATGGCGTGACGCTACTCAAAGAGTGGCAACGCGATGGTCTGTTGACCATGCCTGTCATTATGATGTCAGGCCATGCCACCATTGATACAGCCGTCGAGGCAACGCGTATAGGCGCCATGAATTTTCTGGAAAAGCCTATCTCCTTACAAAAACTTTTACGCACTGTGCAGCAGGGCCTCTCACGCGCTCCGGAATCAGCCCGCGGCACGATGATCAATGCCAATGGCCGCTCGGTGGTGCCCGATAAAGCACCGGTACCCATTTCTGCACATCCCTTTAATGGCCATGCCTACCCGCCTACACTGGCATCAGCAAATCACTACCTGCCTCCCGATAATGAGTTCCGCGTGTCCTTCGAATTACCTCTGCGCGAAGCCCGCGACGCGTTTGAACGCGCTTATTTTGAACATCATTTAATACGCGAAGGTGGCAGCATGACGCGTGTAGCTGAGCGCACAGGATTAGAACGCACACACCTCTACAGAAAACTAAAGCAACTTGGCGTGGAGTCGAATAAAGCGACTAAGAAGACAGGATGACAATTCTGCATTTAGTTTACGGCGCTAATCAAACAGCACGCGAGAGCGCAATAAAAACGCAGACGAATCCAACACTATTTGCGATTGCCTTATTGGAAGGCATGGCTTTGAGTAACGCATCACCAGACCCGCTAGAATCAATAAAGGTTGTACGCATGGCAGCGGGTTGTCCATGTTGTACTGGCAATTTGACTATGCGCGTGATGCTTAACCGTGCACTTAAGGAAAAGCCTGATCTTGTATTTTTGAGTTTGGCGAACTCTGCCCATCTCACGTCGGTCAGAGACTTTTTGCAGGAAGATCAATATTGCGGTAGGCTGGAATTAGGCCGTGATCTTGATTGTGGTATTACGAAGTAAATGAGACGCACAATTTGCTGTGCCTCTTGAAAAGCCGCGTTACAGCACCATGTTGGATTACATAGTATTTACTCCAAGGAGCCGGCATGAATCTCATCTATAACAGCGAGCAGTACAGCGTGCTTGAGTTTGGCGCCGAAGCAGGACAAGAAGCCATGCGTTTCGGTGGCTATGAAATTCTCGACAAACCAGCACAGCGCGAAATCTTTATTGCTGGCCCGTTGGCAGAAACTTTCAGACAGCACGTGCGCGACCTGATCGCTACAGCGCCTAGCATGGAAGAGTTCGATGAATTTTTAGATAGCTATGGCTCGCTGATGGCACAGCCTGTTGTGCTTCATTGAGCAGCACCACAACCATAGTCAGAGCGTGAATGCACAGTAATTCCCGGTTTATCACCAGTAATCAAACGGGCATACACGATCAACTACATGACTTGCTTAAACGGCGAGCTGGTTCTGATTATCAAAAACCGATAGCTAGCAGCAGCCGCATTGCCTTCGATATCGCAGTAACCGCCTGGAATAATTCTAATACACTCGATCTGATCATCGATGCAGGCTGCGGAGTTGGCCTGTCGACTCGACGACTCGCACTGCAGAACCCAAATCATTTCATTATCGGTATTGATCAATCCTCTGACAGATTGTCACGCCAAATTGATTGGTCTGGTGATGTGCCCGACAACTTCATCACGGTGCGAGCTGATCTGGTGGATTTCTGGCGTCTCTTACATGAGGCGGCAATATACCCATCGCATCACTATCTGCTTTACCCCAATCCCTGGCCGAAAAAACATCATCTCTCGCGGCGTTGGCATGCGCATCCTATTTTTCCGACTGTGTTGGCGCTAGGTGGTCAGATTGAATGTCGCAGTAATTGGAAAACGTATGTCGATGAATTTGCTACCGCAGTCACCACGCTAACTGGCGTTACTGCGCAGTGCGAGAATTATCAACCGACCTCTGAGCTGTTAACGCCCTTCGAAGAAAAATACCTCGCCTCGGGCCATGCGCTTTGGCGTTGCCAGCTAACACTACCCGCCACAGAGCACTTTTGAAAGCAAGAAAATTTCGTGTTACCGTTAGTGCTCAATTACTTTCACTAGACCATCATGTGCCAACTACTTGGCATGAACTGCAATACGCCGACCGACATCGTGTTTAGCTTTACGGGCTTTGCGACACGAGGCGGCGGCACAGACGAACACAAAGACGGTTGGGGTATCGCTTTTTTTGAGGGCGCCGGAGTCCGGTTGTTTGTTGATCACGAACCCGCTATTGCATCGCCTGTAGCTGAACTGATCAAACAGTACCCGATCAAATCAACCAACGTCATATCGCATATACGCAAAGCGACTCAGGGTCATGTCGCTCTTGAAAACTGCCATCCGTTCATACGCGAACTGTGGGGGCGTTATTGGGTGTTTGCACACAATGGCGATTTGAAAGAATTTTCACCGTTACTGACTGGCGCATTCCGCCCCGTAGGAACAACTGATAGCGAACGCGCATTTTGCTACCTTCTTCAGGAGCTAAGAAAGCGATTTGGCGATACCCCACCATCGCAGTCAGCACTAACTGACGCTCTTCGTGAGCTTACCTCTGAGATTGCATCGCATGGTGTGTTTAACATGATGCTCTCCGACGGCGCGGCATTGTACGTCCACTGCTCAACCCGGTTGCATTACATCGTGCGGAAATATCCGTTCGCTCAAGCCAAGCTATCAGATGAAGATATGACGGTCGATTTTGCTGAGGTGACTACACCAAATGACCGCGTAGCCATCATCGTCACTGAACCACTCACCACAAATGAAACGTGGAATGCTTTTACTCAGGGCGAAATGAAAGTGTTCGTCGATGGTCAGCCAGTGAGTTAATTCAGGCGTATTACAAATTAGGCGCCAGCCAACTCTGCAACTGTTCTTCACTAACACCGCGCCGCTTGGCCATATCGGCAAGCTGATCTGCGCCTATTTTTCCAACGCTAAAATACTTCGATTCAGGGTGTCCAAAATAAAAACCTGATACTGAAGCTCCGGGGAACATGGCATAGGATTCGGTGAGACTCATGCCTATATCTTCGCATTCAAGAATACGAAATACATCGCGTTTTACTGTGTGCTCTGGACACGCAGGATAGCCAGGCGCAGGTCGTATGCCGCGATAAGCCTCTGCAAGTAACTCAGCCGTTGCCAACTTTTCGTCGTTGGCATAACCCCATAAATCTTTACGTACACGCTCGTGTAAATATTCAGCAAATGCTTCTGCAAAACGATCAGCCAAAGCTTTGAGCATGATGGATGAATAATCATCATTCGCTTCTTCAAATCGCTTTTCGTGTTTTTCTATACCAAGGCCTGAAGTAACAGCAAACATACCTAAATAGTCTGTAATGCCTGAGGACTTAGGGGCAATAAAATCTGCTAAGCACTGATTGGGTCTGGCTACACCCTGAATCACAGGCTTTTCAGTTTGCTGCCGCAAACCAAAGTAAGTAAACGCGAGCTCTGATTTAGTTTCATCGGTATACACCTCGATGTCATCATCACCCACGGTGTTCGCTGGCAAAATAGCTATCACGCCATTGGCGGTTAACCAACGGCCATCGATAATTTTTTTCAGCATGGCTTGAGCTTCGCCATAAACATTGCTGGCAGACTCACCCACCACTGGGTCAGTCAAAATCGCGGGGAAAGGTCCAGCCAAATCCCAGGTTTGAAAAAATGGACCCCAATCAATATAGTTGGCGAGTAGCGCAAGATCAACATTTCTAAAATGCCGCCGCCCTATAAATTTTGGTTTGTGCGGTGCGTGCTTGCCTTGAAACGACACGTTCATTTTATTTTTACGCGCCGCTTGCAGCGACAACATAGGCAGGGCTTTTTTTCCTGCGTGCTGTTCACGAATGCGAACATAGTCGGCCGCAATTTCGCTAATGTAGTGGTCGCGTGACTCTGGCGTTAACAAGGATTGGGCCACTGAGACTGAGCGCGAAGCATCCGCCACATACACCACCGGCCCATCATAATTAGGCGCAATTTTTACTGCGGTGTGCGCTCGACTCGTGGTCGCGCCGCCGATCAGCAGTGGCATTTTTAAATCCCGGAAGTAAGGATCACGCTGCATTTCTTTAGCCACATGCGCCATTTCTTCCAGCGAAGGCGTAATCAATCCAGATAATCCTATGATGTCAGCGTTTTCTTCTTTGGCTTTCGCAAGGATTTCTGTACAGGGCACCATTACACCCATGTTCACCACATCAAAATTATTACACTGCAAAACCACCGACACGATGTTCTTACCGATGTCATGCACATCACCCTTAACAGTCGCGATAACAATTTTCCCTTTCGCTTTAGCGGCCAAACCGGTGCGCTGCTCTTCTAAGAGTTTTTCTTCTTCGATGTAGGGTATGAGATGTGCTACCGCTTGCTTCATGACGCGCGCTGACTTAACTACTTGAGGCAAAAACATTTTGCCCTGACCAAACAAATCACCCACGATATTCATGCCATCCATCAGCGGACCTTCAATGACATGGATAGGACGCCCGCCACGCTCAGCCACTCCCTGACGCGCCTCTTCGGTATCTTCAACTATCCATTGCGTGATGCCATGAATCAGTGCGTGTGACAGTCGTTTTTCAACCGGATTTTCGCGCCAGACCAGGTTTTGTTCTTCTTTTTTATCACCGGCTTTTAGCGTAGCGGCTAATTCAATCATGCGCTCAGTCGCATCGTCGCGACGATTCAGTACGACATCTTCAGCGCGCTCGCGCAATTCAGGATCGAGATCGTCGTAAACACCGACCATGCCCGCATTCACTATCCCCATGCTCATGCCAGCACGTATGGCGTGATACAAAAATACGGTATGGATCGCCTCACGCGCCGGATCGTTACCGCGGAAAGAAAAGCTTACATTTGATACACCACCACTGACTTTGGCATGGGGCAGATTTTCACGTATCCAGCGCGTGGCCTCAATGAAATCAACCGCATAATTATTGTGTTCTTCAATGCCGGTAGCAACAGCAAAAATATTGGGATCGAAAATAATATCTTCGGGAGGAAAACCAATGACGTCTGTTAGCAACCGATAAGCGCGCTCACAAATTTCTATCTTGCGCTCGTAGGTATCTGCCTGGCCTTTTTCATCGAAGGCCATCACTATCACTGCTGCTCCATAGCGACGACAGAGCTTAGCCTGGCGAAGAAACTCTTCTTCGCCTTCTTTCATGGAAATCGAGTTAACTATCGATTTGCCCTGTACGCACTTCAAGCCTGCTTCGATCACTGTCCATTTGGACGAATCAATCATCACGGGCACGCGCGCTATATCCGTAAAAACCGCGTCATAGCTGCTACTGAATCCAACATGGCTTCGTCCATGTTGATATCAATAATTTGTGCGCCATTTTCTACTTGCTGGCGCGCTACAGCGAGTGCTTCTTCATACTGCTCATTCAATATCATGCGCGCGAACGCTTTTGAGCCCGTCACATTGGTGCGCTCACCTACGTTAACGAATAACGAATCTTCATCGATGACATGGGGTTCCAAACCCGACAAGCGCATTTGATGCAAATGCGTAGGTACAGGGCGCGGCGGAATACTCTTTACGATTTCTGCAATAGCCTTGATATGTTCAGGCGTGGTACCACAGCATCCGCCAGCAATGTTGACGAACTCACTCTCTGCAAAATCTTGTAGTAGGGACGAAGTTACGTCAGGCGTTTCATCGAATCCTGTATCCGACATAGGATTGGGCAAACCAGCATTCGGATAAATACAAACGTAGGTGTCAGCGATTTTCGATAACTCTTCTGCGTACGGACGCATGAGTGCAGCACCGAGAGCGCAATTAAGCCCTATCGTTAATGGCCGCGCGTGACGTACAGAATTCCAAAATGCTGTCACCGTTTGACCCGACAATACACGCCCCGATGCATCGGTGACCGTGCCGGAAATCATGATAGGCAACTTTTGATGTGTCTCATCAAAAAACTGGTCTATCGCGAACAATGCTGCTTTGCAGTTAAGCGTATCAAATACGGTTTCTACCAACAGCACATCCGAACCACCTTCAACCAAAGCGCGCACCTGTTGGTGATAGGCCGCTACTAACTGATCAAAGCTTACATTGCGTGCGCCGGGATCATTGACGTCTGGCGAGATCGATGCTGTTTTTGGCGTGGGGCCGAGAGCGCCGGCGACAAAGCGCGGCTTATCAGGTGTTGAATATTTATTACATGCTGCACGGGCTATGCGCGCTGCCTCAAGATTCATCTCATAGGCCAGCTCTGCCATGTGGTAATCATCTTGAGCTATTGTCGTCGCGCCAAAGGTATTGGTTTCAATCAGGTCGGCGCCAGCGTCAAGGTACTGCTCGTGTATTTCTTGAATGATGTGTGGCTGAGTTAGTGTGAGTAATTCGTTATTGCCTTTAACGAAAATCTCTTTACCCGGAACTGAGAAACTGGCGAAGCGCGTTCCGCGATAGTCTTCCTCAGTTAATTTGTACTGCTGAATCATGGTGCCCATAGCGCCATCAAGAATTAAGATGCGCTGGGCAAGCAGTTGCCGTAATTGAGCTTCAGTAGTAGAGATGGCGTCGCGTTTCATGACTTGTTTGGTATGCACAAATAAAAATACCCGGCCTGCGAAGCGAAGCCGGGTACATGCGCCGCTTTAGCAGTATTTATTGAGAGCCCTACGGCATCCTAGCGCCCGCAAGCTGGATTTTGACTGTTTCAATCAAATCGGCGCAATCGAATTATACGGGAATTCAGTGAGGAATCTGGAAGCATTGCCCAGGCTCTAACGCAAAACCCTGAACAAACTGTGCTGCTGAAAGTCGTTTAGCGCCGGGCTTTTGCAGCTCTGTTATTTTTAACGCTCCCAAGCCACACGCAACGATCACACCTTCAGGCGAGACAGAGAGAATTTCTCCCGGTTTTCCCTGCATTTCCAGTGCACTGGCCTGCCAAATTTTTAATGATGTGGCATGAATAGTAGCTACCGCTCCCGGTGTGGGATAAAAAGCATGTACTCGGCGCAGCAAATCGATTGCTGGCTGTCGAAAATCCAAATCCACTTCCTGCTTAGAAATTTTCGCTGCATAGGTTACGCCCTCGGCAGGTTGGGGTGTCGCAATCAAGCTGCCTTGCTGAAGTTTTTTAAGCGCCTCAACTATCAACTCGCCACCCAGGACAGCTAACCTGTCGTGTAAAGATCCTGTGGTATCGCTTGGCGAAATCGGCTCACGTTGCCAGAGCAGCATAGGGCCGGTGTCCAGACCCTCGTCCATTTGCATGATCGTAATCCCTGTTTCGCTGTCTCCCGCTTCAATAGCGCGATGTATAGGCGCCGCACCTCGCCAACGCGGCAGCAAAGAGGCATGAATATTCAAACAACCCAAGGGGGGTATGGCCAATATGGATGGCGGGAGTATCAACCCATAGGCTGCCACCACCATAACCTCATGCGGCGTAGCTTTTAATAGCTCATGAGCCGCTGACGCCTGATCTGGGTATTTGCCATCCAGCTTTAGTGAGGTCGGCTGGGCAACGGGCATGCCATGCTTTAACGCATAGTGCTTTACTGGCGAGGGCTGCAATTGCATGCCGCGACCTGCTGGTCGATCGGGCTGAGTCAGCACCAGTGGAATTTCAAAACCTGCCTCATGCAGGTGATCGAGGGCTACCGCAGCAAATTCAGGGGTGCCAGCAAAAATAACTTTCATGGAGCGATTATAGGTGCGGGCTAGGCGCTTGGCCTAGCAATTAGCGCCAGTCTGCGAACGAGTCTCATGCTGATGGCGAGTGAATTTTATGGCGCGCCAGCTTGGCTGTGCAAGGCAGCACTAGGAAAGGAAAAAAACCTGCTTACACTATGCGAACAACGACAAACTTTTATTTAATGCGTGCTGACTTGGCGCTCTTTTTTCATTTCGCGCTCTTCTTTTTGTAGTTTGCTTTTGATGCGATTGCGCTTAAGCGGGGATAAATACTCAACAAAAACCTTGCCTTTGAGATGATCCATTTCATGCTGCACACAAACGGCCAGTAGTCCCTCGGCTTCAAACTCGTGCACGCTTCCATCCAAACTGTAGGAACGCACACGCACTTGCGTAGGCCGCTCGACGCCATCGTAAATACCCGGCACTGAAAGACAACCTTCTTCATACACCTGACGATCGTCGCTAGTCCAAATAATCAGTGGATTAATCAACACACGTAACTGATCACGGGTATCCGAAGTATCTATAACGATGACCTGCTCATGTACATCCACCTGCGTGGCTGCCAAACCTATGCCCGGCGCCTCGTACATGGTCTCCGCCATATCAGCAACCAGCTGCTTTAAGCGCTCGTCAAAATCTGTCACGGGCTTAGCCAGCTTGTGCAAGCGCGGATCGGGATAACGAAGAATAGATAAAAGAGCCATACAGCTTTTGCGCAACAAAGAGAAAAAATAACGGGTTAGAACTCTGAGCCTTAGGCCAGCGCGCGCAAAATTCGCATCGGCTGCGATTTCGCTGCGCATTTACCTGACTCTGAGGAAAATTTCATGAAAAAGTTTAGCACAGCCGTAGTTCTGGCTGTTTTGCAAATGGGTTGGTTACCCATGCATGCTGCGGAGTCGGCAAACCCGTGCGTTTTTGCCGCCAACGCACCGGATACGCATCTCGTTCAGGCTGGCGATACTTTGTGGGGAATTGCCTCCCTGTTTTTAAACAATCCCTGGTGTTGGCCTAGTGTGTGGAAGCCCAACCAAAACCTAATCAGTAATCCTCACTGGATTTATCCCGGTCAGGTGATCGTGCTCAATCGGCTGGACGGCACTCTAGGTCTTGGTCTTAATAACCAAAACGAACATGCCGCACACCATCTCGCGCCAGCTATACGAAGCACACAGCTAGCTGGGCCACAGGTATCTTTGCTACCGACAAATTTGTTATCCATGCTAGCCCGAACGCCGCTGATAAGTAAGGATGCTCTGGCTAGCGCACCCATCATTAGTGAGATAGAAAACGGACATGTCATTGCGGGCAAAGGGGATAGTGTTTTAGTGCGGGGCGAGCTTGGTAGCCATGAGCTCTATGACGTCTTCCGTTCTGATTACCCTCTTGTTGATCCGGATACACGACAATCTTTAGGTGTTGCAGGACTTAATATCGGCCGTGTCCGCCTCATGCAGCGGGGTACAAAGCATCGATTTAAAGTAACGCGCTCGGATAGAGAATTACGCGCGGGTGACCAACTCGTTCCTGCAGGCGACTCCACACTGCCCGCTGTTTTCCCACACCCAGGCAAGATCACGGATGGACAATTAATAGCCATCTTGCATGAAGGTCGCTGGGCCAGACTGCATGACATGGTGGTACTCAATCGAGGCTCTCTCCATGGACTAGCGCCGGGTAGCGTGGTTAACATCGTGCGTCACGTTAAAATCAACCCGAATAAAACATCTTCATCAACTCAGCTTATTCAAACAAAACCATCTATAGGAACTTTGCTGGTGTACAAAGTACAAGAAAAAATCGCACTAGCCATGGTTATGAAAGCACGTGATGCCATCAGCGTGGGTGATGCTATTACTGCACCCGAAACGGATACACCATGACGCAAGCTGAAGGTTTAGCTGATTGGCTACGGCTCATGCTGACTGACGGCATAGGGCCTCAAACCGCGCGCGAATTGCTGACCCACTTCGGCTTGCCCGAGCATATTTTTGCGTCAGGCTTTTCAGCATTGCATAAGTGCGTCAATGAAAAGCTTGCGCTGACTCTCTCTTCAGCACCCAGTGATCACATTAGTGCGCAGATAGACCTCACGCTGGCGTGGGTAGAACAAGCGGGAAATCATGTACTAACGTTTGCTGATGCCAGCTATCCCGGCACACTACTGACGATCTCTGATCCGCCGCCCGTTCTATACGTTAAGGGACGTGCTGAATTATTGACAAGAAAATCCATCGCCATTGTAGGTAGCCGTAATGCGACTGCTCAGGGAAGTCAAAATGCGCGCCGCTTTGCCGAGGTATTAAGTAATGCTGGCTTAACTATCGTTTCTGGTCTGGCGCTGGGTATAGACGCAGCTGCACATGAGGGCGCACTGAGTAACACATCACATCATGGTTCAACGGTTGCTGTTACTGGCACTGGTCTCGATCTTGTCTACCCTGCCAAACACCGCGAGCTGGCACATCAAATCGCAGCGCATGGTTGCTTGGTCAGCGAATACCCTCTGGGCACTCCTGGTATTGCCGCAAATTTTCCACGCCGAAATCGCATCATCAGCGGTTTATCGCAAGGGGTATTAGTTGTAGAAGCTGCAGCGCAATCCGGTTCACTCATCACAGCGCGCAGCGCACTCGAACAAGGTCGTGAAGTATTTGCTATTCCAGGTTCAATACACTCACCGCTCGCAAAAGGATGTCATCAACTAATTCGGCAGGGCGCTAAACTAGTAGAGTCTGCTCAAGACATACTAGAAGAAATTCATACTGCAAACCATCTGCCTTCTCATAAACTTCCGCAATCGCAAATCAAGGCCCATACCGCATCATCAATAAATCGGGTGATGGATGCAGCGGGACACGATCCCGTAAGCGCTGATGAATTAGTAGCTCGCACGGGATTAAGCATGGCGGATGTTCAGGCACAACTACTGGAACTAGAACTTAATGGGCAGCTTGAAAGGCTACCTGGCGGTACATATCAAGCCTTACATTAAAAAGCACTAAAAGATAATCCACTATTTACACCATCAACTCAACGCTACTCATCATGAGCAAGCGATGACGTTAGTTCATTGCGCAGCGCATAGAGATGCTTGCGATTTTTTTCCATTACTTGTACTAGAATCATTACAAACGCGCGAAAAGCGCATGAAATTTCTTGAAAAGCTGCCGTTTAATAAATAGTTCTTGAAATTTTTTTACTGTCATGCTTGTGCGTGAGCGCAGATGAGGCTACATTACAACTATGTTTGAAGTCCTCGTTTATTTATACGAAACTTATTACCGACCAGATGCGTGCCCGGATTCGGTTGCGCTTGCTAAGAAATTATCGGCAGTAGGTTTCGAGGAAGAAGAAATCTCGCGAGCAATCGGGTGGTTGACTGACCTCGCCGAAACCACTAACGAGATATTCAGTCAGCAAGCCAGACAGACCGCATTCTCATTTGGTTTTCGTGTGTATGCAGATCGCGAATACGAAATGCTCGGTACGGCCGCTATCGGCTTTGTCGAATTTTTAGAATCCGCCGAAGTTATCAATGCACTGCAACGCGAAATAGTTATTGAGCGTGCCTGTGCTGTCAATGAATCACCGATCTCATTGGATAAATTAAAAGTGATCGTGCTGATGGTGCTCTGGAGTCAGGGCAAAGAACCTGATGGACTGATGTTCGATGAACTCTTCTTTGACGACGAAGATTCCAGCCCTCCTGTTTATCACTGACACTCTTCCCGGCAGTCACCGCACGGCTGATCTGCAATGTTCTGCCCCCTTGCACTAAGTGACCTATCTCATCCGTTCATTGCGGTATTGGCAACGAAAAGCTAGCCTAGTTTGCGGTGTAACCCATGGCTTAGTCTGCGAACTCCCTAAGGCTTGCTTGCGAAATCGACGATAACGCGCTTATCATTGGCCGCACCAGTGCTTGCGTTGTCAAAACGTCAGCGCCAATGTTCTGTTCTGAAACTGCCTAAACCACGAGCCCTATGGCCCTATTCAGGCATATGCCTCACTAATGTCGCCCCTTAATCCGGAAAAATCATGACCAAAGCACTCATCATTGCTGAGAAGCCTTCTGTCGCGAACGATATCGCGAAGAGCCTCGGTGGCTTTACCAAGCACGATGAGTACTTCGAATCTGACGATTACGTACTCTCGTCAGCCGTGGGCCATCTGGTCGAAATCGCCGCGCCAGAAGAACATGACGTCAAGCGTGGCAAATGGTCGTTTGCCAATTTGCCTATGATTCCACCGTACTTTGCACTCAACCCCATTCAAAAGACCGAATCACGGCTCAAGTTACTAAATAAATTAATTAAACGTAAAGATGTGGGCGCGCTGATAAACGCGTGTGACGCGGGTCGCGAGGGTGAGTTGATATTTCGGCTAATAGTTCAGTATGCCAAAGCCAAACAACCCGTCAAACGTCTCTGGCTGCAGTCCATGACTCAGGGCGCTATACGCGACGCCTTTACACATCTTAGAGAAGATAGCGAGATGCTGCCCTTGGCTGACGCCGCGCGTTGCCGCAGCGAAGCCGACTGGCTGATCGGCATTAATGGTACTCGCGCCATGACAGCCTTCAATTCAAAAGAAGGCGGCTTTTACCTGACCACCGTGGGACGAGTGCAAACACCCACGTTGTCTATCGTGGTTGAGCGCGAAGAAAAAATCAAACAATTCGTCTCGCGCAATTACTGGGAAGTTCGCGCTGAATTTGTTTGTGCGGCGGGTGTTTATGAAGGACGCTGGTTAGATACTCAATTTAAAAAAGATGACATTGATCCGGAAAGACGTGCAGAACGCCTCTGGAGCAGCGCGGCTGCAGAATCCATCGTCGCTGCCTGTCGCGGAAAAGTAGGCAATGTAAGCGAAGAATCCAAGCCAAGCACATCCATGGCGCCGCCGCTGTTTGATCTGACCAGCCTGCAACGAGAAGCTAACGCACGCTTTGGTTTTTCAGCTAAAAACACTTTGGGTTTAGCGCAAGCACTGTATGAACGTCACAAGGTGCTGACCTATCCACGTACCGATTCACGTCATCTGCCCGAAGACTATATCGCAACAGTTAAGCAGACTATGGATACGCTGGGCGAGAGTAATAATTACTATCCTTTCGCAGCGCAAATACTCAACAATGGTTGGATAAAACCTAACAAGCGCATATTCGACAATACAAAAATAAGCGATCACTTCGCCATCATCCCAACGACTCAGGCGCCTAAAAATTTATCGGAGCCTGAGCAAAAACTCTACGATATGGTGGCTCGACGCTTCATGGCAGTTTTTTTCCCGGCTGCCGAATACCTGGTCACCACGCGCTACACCGAAGTATCAGGACATCAATTTAAAACCGAAGGCAAAATTCTCACTACGCCAGGCTGGCTAACTGTGTATGGCAAAGAAGCTACTGAGCCCACGGTTAAAGATGGTGAAACTACGGGCACTTTGGTCGCTGTGGCCAAGGGTGAAAAAGTAAAGACCGACAAGCTGGACGCCAACGCATTAGTCACCAAACCACCTGCACGCTATTCAGAAGCGACATTGCTTTCAGCAATGGAGGGCGCAGGAAAATTAGTTGATGATGAAGAGCTGCGGGATGCTATGGCAGGTAAAGGTCTGGGCACACCAGCAACCCGTGCGGCCACTATCGAAGGTCTCATTAACGAAAAATATTTAGTGCGTGAAGGTCGCGAACTCATACCTACGGCCAAAGCATTTCAGTTGATGACTTTACTGCGTGGGTTGGGCGTTTCTGAACTTACCGCACCTGAACTAACCGGTGAATGGGAATTCAAACTCGCCCAAATGGAACGTGGCGGTATTAGCCGGGAAGAATTCATGCGTGAGATTGCGCAGATGACGCAGACCATCGTCAAACGCGCTAAAGAATATGACAACGACACTATCCCCGGTGACTACGCCACACTAAAGACACCGTGTCCTAATTGCGGTTCTGTCGTCAAAGAAAATTACCGTCGTTTCGCCTGCACTAAGTGTGAATTTTCCATGAGTAAAACCCCAGGCGGGCGTCAATTTGAAGTAGCCGAAGTCGAAGAACTACTGATTAATCGCACCATAGGACCATTGCAAGGTTTTCGTTCCAAGATGGGACGGCCGTTTGCCGCCATCCTGAAAATCTCACGCGATGAAGAAATACAAAACTTCAAGCTCGAGTTTGATTTTGGCCAAAGTAATGAAGATGACGAAAATGCCGAACCTGTAGACTTTACTGGTCAGACTGTACTGGGCGCCTGTCCTAAATGTGGCAGTAATGTATATGAAATGGGCCTGGCTTATGTTTGTGAAAAGACAGCCGCTCGACCCAAAGCCTGCGATTTTCGTAGCGGTCGCATCATACTCCAGCAAGAGATTCTTCCGGAACAGATGGTCAAGCTGCTCAATGATGGACGCACCGATCTGCTACCCGGATTTGTGTCACAGCGCACGCGTCGGCCATTCAAAGCGTATCTGGCCAAAGGAAAAGATGGCAAGGTAAGTTTTGAATTCGAGCCTCGCAAAGGCAAACCTGCTGCTGACAAAACTGGCGATGATGGTGATGCAGACGCAGCGCCGATCACTGCCAAGAAAACTGCAGCAAAAAAAGCTCCCGCGAAAAAGGCCGTAGTGAAAAAATCCACTTCGAAAAAAGCCCCCGCAAAAAAAGTAGCCGCAAAAAAGGCTGTGGCAAAAAAAGCCGTAGCGAAAAAATCGGCGTAAAACACGCTAACAATGCAGCAACGATAAACAATGAATAGCGCTCGCCCTTTTTCTGCAGAATCTCGCGCAACAATACAGAGCTTACGAGCTTCTCGGATACGCGAAGTCGCTAATGCTGGCATGGGTCGTACTGATGTACTGCCTTTTTGGTTTGGCGAACCCGATGAAGTCACACCTGAGTTCATACGCGAAGCGGCTAAACAGTCGTTAGATGCGGGCGAGACGTTTTATACGCAAAACTTTGGTCTGCCTGCATTACGCGAAACCATCGCTGCTTATTCGTCACGATTGCACAGACCCACGCAGGCAAGTACGATTGCGCTAACGTCATCGGGTGTTTCCGGGTTGATGCTTACCGCGCAGCTGCTACTTAATCCAGGTGATCGTGTTGTGATCGTCACGCCACTGTGGCCCAACCTGGTAGAGATTCCCAAAATACTTAATGCAGAGGTAGTGACTGTATCGCTGCAACTCAATACCAAGCCAACGCATCCCGTATGGGAATTAGATCTCGATGAGTTATTGGATGCGTTAACGCCTGATACTAAGGCGTTGCTACTTAATTCTCCTAACAACCCTACCGGTTGGATCATTAGTCGCGAACAACAAGCGATCGTGCTTGCGCATTGTCGGAAGCATGGTATTTGGCTCATAGCCGACGATGTATACGAACGACTAATTTACGATCAACCCGGGAGTGCGCCCGCCTGCGCGCCTTCGTTTTTGAATTTAACTGAAGTTGATGAACGCGTTATTTCTATCAACAGTTTTTCTAAATCATGGTTAATGACGGGTTGGCGTTTAGGTTGGATACAAGCGCCAGAATCTCTCATCGCTGACTTAGGCAAACTAATCGAATACAACACCTCGTGTGCACCAGGCTTCGTCCAAACAGCAGGCATCGTAGCTATCGAGCGCGGCGAAGAAATTATTTCGCGCACCATTGCACGCTACACCCTAGCTCGTAATTATTTATATGAGCAACTCTCGCAGCCTTTTTTTCGAGAAGCTGGCGTCATCGCGCCATTTCCACAAGGGGCGATGTATTTGTTTTTCAAAATAAACGGCGAAACGGATACCCTCGCACTGTGCAAGCAGTTAGTTGCTGAGGCTGGCATAGGCTTGGCACCCGGCAGTGCATTTGGCCCTGAAGGTGAAGGCGCCATACGCTGGTGCTTTGCCAGCTCGCTAGACAAACTCGAAATAGGCGTGCAGCGCTTGGAAAACTTTCTGAAGCAGCGAGTTCGTTAAATTTCTGCATACATCTATTTTCACTACTAATTAATTACCTAGTTTCTGGAGACATCATGAGTCAACGCATAAAAACCGCGATATCCGGTAGCCTGCCCAAACCCGCCTGGCTCGCCGAGCCAGAAAAATTGTGGGCACCCTGGCAGTTGCAAGGTGAAGCGCTTGCTCAAGCTAAGACTGACGCTATGCGGTTGGCGGTAGACGACCAACTACGCGCTGGTATCACGGTCATCGGTGATGGCGAACAAACGCGACAGCATTTCGTCACCACATTTATTGAACATCTGGGCGGCGTTGATTTTGTTAACAGAAAAACAGTACGTATACGTAATCGCTATGATGCTGAAGTTCCGGTCGTGGTGGATAAAGTTGTACGAACACAATCTGTTTTTGTCGAGGATGCAAAACGGCTACGTAAATTAACCAAAGGCCCGATTAAGTTCACCCTGCCAGGCCCAATGACGATGATCGATACGCTGTTTGATGACTACTACAAAAGCCGAGAAAAATTAGCCTGGGCGTTCGCTGAAATTCTTAATCAAGAAGCGCTCGAATTAGCTGCTGCGGGCATAGATATAGTGCAGTTTGACGAGCCTGCATTTAATGTATTTTTTGATGAAGTGCGTGACTGGGGTGTAAAAACACTAGAGCGCGCTGCACTAGGCTTACCCTGTAAATCGGCTGTGCACATTTGTTATGGCTACGGTATAGAAGCCAACATCAAATGGAAGCAAGGCTTAGGTGAAGAGTGGCGTCAATACGAGCACGTATTCCCGCTACTGGCAAATAGCACTATCGATCAAGTTAGTCTGGAATGCCAAAATTCGCGCGTGCCTATGGAGTTCATTGCTATGCTCAAGGGCAAAGATGTCTTAGTTGGTGCTATTGATGTCGCTACCTCCACCGTAGAAACGCCAGAGCAAGTTGCTGACGTACTGCGTCGTGCGCTTAAGTACGTGGATGTAAAACATGTGCAAGGCTGCACTAATTGCGGATTGGTGACTATGCCACGCGATGTGGCAGCAGCTAAATTACAGGCGTTGGCTGCGGGCGCTGATTTGCTTAGTAAAGAACTCGGTCTTGTTTGATGGCGTCAAAAACGTACCGGTACCAGGTACCGGTACAATAGCTGCATGGATGTCACGATTACAGAATTAGAAGAAGCGATCAACTACTGGCGACGCATGCGGCCGTCTGTAGGTGAAGAGCGGGCACTCTCGCCTGAAGTCAACGCTCTTGCTGATGCTTATGCACTAATGATTTTTGACCGGGCACGGGTACTACCGTTGTCGTCCTTAAGTGACTCCGCACTGGCCTTAATTCAAGCATGGCGCTCATCTGTTGAAGGTAACGCTGCCTGATGCCGCTGCTGGCGTTGCGTAGCTAGCTGTGAGCTTAGAGCGGCCGCTGGAGATGTAGCTTGCGTGCTTAATTTCGGCGACACACTCATAGTCTGTTGACCATTTAATTCCAACCATTCGTTTAATAATCCAGCTAGGCGTTCTGGCGAAATTCTGTGAGTCGCATCGGTTTTTGCGTACAGCCAATCCGACAGCGCAAGAAATCGCGCAAACGGAGAGTCTGCCAACAATGCCGGCAATACCGTTTTAAAGCGTCCGCTATTGGCTATCAAATCCCAGTAACGCGCAAAACGGACTATGCGCTGCATCATCGTAAAGGCGATGCGGTCGGTAGATAAAATCGAATAAGGTGGCGCAGGATCAAAAACCAGTTCATAGTTTTTAGTGTGCCTGCTAATGGGCGCGCCACGCAAACGTTTCAAAATACCCATCTGAATTTCATGCGGTTGCAGTGACACCAACTGATCAAACCCCCGCCCAAAACTCTCTATATCTTCTCCTGGCAAGCCTGCGATTAAGTCGACATGTAAATGTGCATTGGACTGTGTACGTAGCCAGCGAAGATTTTCCATCGCTTTATCATTATTTTGTTTTCGGCTGATTAAACGTTGTACTTCAACGTTAAATGTTTGTATGCCTATCTCAAACTGTAATGTGCCCTCTGGGAAAAGTTTCACACTCTCTTTTAAGGATTCCGGCAAATGATCAGGCACCAACTCAAAATGGGCAAATACCGGATCCGTCGGATAAGCTTCAAGCTTATCAAGAAAAAATTGCAGTATGCGTTTGCTGGTTGCGATATGCAGGTTAAAGGTTCGATCAACAAACTTAAACACACGCACACCACGATCATGCATCTGCTCTAACTCTGCCAACAAGGCTTCTAGCGGAAATGGCCACGCGGTTTTATCCAGCGCTGACAAACAAAATTCACACTTGAAAGGACAGCCGCGTGAGGCTTCTATGTAGACCGTTCGATGGGCAATATCAAGTGCCGAGTAGTGCGCATAGGGGAATGCAATTTGATCCATAGGCGGCTGCTCACCGGCATGGATTTTCATTAATGGCTTAGGGCCATGGATTAACGTTGCGCACAGTTGCGTAAAACTTATATCGCCCCAGCCTGTAACAACATAATCGGCCAGCTTGACGATGGCTTGTTCTTCAGGCTCGTGTGAAACCTCTGGGCCACCCAGAATGATGATGACTTCAGGAGCGACGCGCTTAAGTAGCGCGACGATGTGGGTTAGTTCGTCTACATTCCAGATGTACACACCAAAACCAATAATATGCGGTCGATGCGCTAATAATTTTTCAACAGCGTCTGCTGCTCGTATGCCAATAACAAATTCTTGTATATGCGTTATGGGTGCTAATTCACCCATGTTGGCCATGAGGTAGCGTAACCCCAACGAGGCATGTGAAAATCTGGCATTGAGTGTGCTGAGTAGGATGCTCACTGCGCTAGCTCTGCTTCCTGCAATTGACGCCACATGACTTTGCCAGTAGCAGATTTAGGTAATGCATCGATAAAGCTTACTTTACGCGGCACTTTGTAAGCGGCCATTTGCGTGCGCGCCCATTCCATCAGGCTTACGTCGGTCATGTTACTACCCGGCTTTTTCACCACCACGGCTTTAACTGTCTCACCACGGTAATCATCGAGGGCAGCAATGATGCAGCACTCTTGTATTTCAGGGTGTTGATACATCATAGACTCGACTTCGGCTGGCCATACTTTGTAGCCGCTTGCATTGATCATGCGTTTTAGTCTGTCGGTAAAAAAGAAAAAACCTTCATCATCGCGATATCCCAAGTCGCCTGATCGAAAGAATTTTTTTCCATCCAGCTCTAAAAATGCCTCGCGTGTTTTTTGTTCATCACGCCAATAGCCCACCAATACTTGCGGGCCATGAATAATGATTTCACCGACTTCGTTGGCAGGCAATTCACGATGCGTTTCGGGATCGATGATGCGTGAATCCACATTAAAAATAGGAATTCCCAGGCATTGCTGCTTAAGGCGTTGTATGGGATTGGAGTGTGAGGTTGCGATAGTTTCAGACAAACCATAACCTTCCATGTAGCGCAGCCCTGTCATATCCAACAGCTTCTGCGCTATAGCCGCTGGCATGGCTGCTCCGCCACCCGATACACGCTTTAAACTTTTTATGTCGTAGTCACCCAACTTTGGATTAGATAAAAAATCGATCATCATCGTTGGTATGCAGGTCCAGCTCGTGACTTTGTGTCGTGTGATCAATTGCCCTGCAAGATCACGATCCCAGCGCGGCATGATAATTAAGGTAGCGCCGGCATACATTGCTGCGTTCATGCTGATCTGCATACCAGTTACATGAAACAAGGGCAGCGAAAGTAAGACCACATGATCGGAAGCTCCTGCTCCGGCCCAAATCGCTCCACTAATGGCGTTGAACATTACTCCGCTGTGCGTGTGCATGCAGCCCTTGGGCCTGCCCGTAGTTCCTGAGGTGTAGGGCATACAAGCAAGATCATCAGGGCCAGCAAGTGGCGGATACGGCTCAAAGCCATGAGCAATCGCATCCGACCATGAGACTAACCTCTGATCGTGCAGCGCTATGCGCGATGCGCTTACCCAGCCAGGCGGCTCATCGTCAGAAACTGCGAGGTAATCGGAGTAACAAGCAACCACGATTTGACGCAAACAGGTTTGCGTCAACAACGGCGTGATGTGGGGTAAAAGCTCTTGAGATGAAAAGGCAATGTTAGCGCCGCTATCTTCTACGGTGTGACGCAATTCATCGGTCAACAACATAGGGTTAACAGGTACGACGATGGCATCGGCGCGCAATATCGCATAAAAAGCGATGACAAATTGCGGACTGTTTTGCATTTGCAAGAGCACGCGATCGCCGTGCTTTATCCCCTGTTGCTGTAAGTACCCCGCTAGTAAATCCACCTCGGCTTTGAGTTCTCGATACGTTATTTGACGTCCGTAAAAAACCAGTGCGGCTTTTTCGGGAAATCTTAGTGCCGAAATATCAAGGTTGGCACCCAGCGTGGTTTTGGGCGTGCTGAGAGTTAGCGGAAGACCGGCCGGCCAATGTGGGTAGTGTTCTTTATTCATTTTTAGTGGGTGTAATCACGCTAAACACGTTTGCCGCTTTTCGATTGTCTGAAACTTACAGAAACAGTCTGAAGCTTGCCGTACCAAGGTCGCATTGATTATAGGGGAGAGCGTGCAGCGTACATAATTCGGGCAAAGATAGGTAAAAAGGATATTTCGTTAGCTAATTAAAATTAAAATTACTAGCCCAGATCAAGTTTTTGCTGCTTCGCACAAAAAAACCTTGACACAGGATCATCAGTCCCTAAAATACGGTTTATTGCAGCGCAACAAATTTAGTGCTGCTAAATGAATTGTCCACTTACGGGAGTAACACTATGTTTTCAACTACAGCACAATTTACTAACGCTACTAAAGCAACCATCGACGCGCATCTGTCGGCCATGAACGAGTTCACCAGCAAGGCCTTGGCGACCTTCGCTGAAGTCGCTGAACTCAATATGGCAACTGCCAAAGCTTCGTTGGAGCATGCCTCTGCCGCTGCTAAGCAGGTATTAGCCGCCAAGGATGCTCAAGAATTTATGCAACTCAGCTCATCGCAAGCACAGCCCAACGCTGAAAAAGCACTTGCATACGGTCGTCAGTTAGCCAGCATTGCTACTAAAACTCAAAACGAACTCGCTAAGGCTACAGAGTTGCAAGTGGCTGAAACATCACGTCAGGTTAACAAGCTGATCGATGATTTGTCTAAAGCAGCACCTGCCGGTTCGGAGAATGCCATTGCCATGCTTAAAGCCAGCGTTGCAGGTACTCATTCTGCTTACGAGCAATTGACCAAAGCAACGAAGCACGCCATTGAGACTATGGAAGAAAATGTTGCTGAGTCAACTAAACACTTCGTAGCACAGACTGAAAAAACTACTCGCAGCAAGAAGTAATACAACGCTGTAGTAAGCAGATCACGCAGGGGCCGCAATCGCGGCCCTTGTTATTTTGCGGCAGTCATAGCGAGCGCCAGAGCTTCAGCTATTCGTATGCCATCAATCGCAGCAGACATAATACCGCCGGCGTAACCCGCGCCCTCACCCGCAGGATAAAGACCGCGCGTATTTATGCTCTGAAAATCTAATCCACGACGTACGCGTACAGGTGATGAGGTCCGTGTTTCTACGCCGGTTAACACTGCATCGTTCATTGCAAAACCGCGTATTTTTTTATCAAATGCTGGCAGTGCTTCACGAATAGCTTCAATCGCATAGCTCGGTAACGCCGTGCTGAGATCGCCTAAGCTAACGCCGGGTTGATACGACGGTAGTACCGCGCCAAAAAGCTGAGAAGATTTATCTGCAATGAAATCACCTACTAGCTGACCCGGCGCGTTGTAGTTCGATCCACCCAACACGTAGGCACGTGATTCCAGTTCACGCTGAAAATCAATGCCCGCCAACGGACCATCTGGATAATCTTCAGGAGTTATCCCCACAACGATGCCCGCATTGGCGTTGCGTTCGTTACGCGAATACTGGCTCATGCCGTTGGTAACCACACGTCCTGGTTCGGAAGCGGCCGCAATCACCGTACCTCCTGGACACATACAAAAACTATAAACCGAGCGGCCGTTGCTGGCGTGATGAACCAATTTGTAATCTGCTGCACCCAAAATCGGATCTCCCGCATAGCCGCCGTAGCGAGCTCTGTCGATCAAGGATTGCGGGTGCTCTATACGAAAACCTATAGAAAAAGGTTTAGCCTCCACATACACGCCACAGCGATGCAGCATTTGAAATGTATCGCGCGCACTGTGACCCACCGCTAAGACTACGTGATTGGCCGGTATATGCTCGCCGTTGGATAACACGATGCCGCGCATCTCTCCATCGATAATTTCAAGATCATCGACTTTTTGTTCAAAACGAAATTCACCACCGAGTTCAATAATATTGGCCCGCATCTGCTCTATCATCTTGACCAGTCTGAACGTGCCTATATGGGGCTTACTAACGTACATAATTTCTGGTGGGGCATCGGCTTTAACAAACTCCTCCAGAACTTTGCGCCCGTAGTGTTTTGGATCACTGACTTGTGTCCACAATTTTCCATCTGAAAAAGTACCTGCTCCACCTTCACCGAATTGCACATTCGATTCAGGATGAAGTTCACCTTTACGCCAAAGTCCAAACGTATCTTTGGTGCGTTCTCTGACTTGTTTGCCGCGTTCGATAATCAAGGGCCGAAAACCCGACTGCGCGAGTATCAGTGCTGCAAATAATCCGCAGGGGCCAAATCCAATTACCACGGGGCGTAATGCGGGCGCTCGGTTGAGCCGTGCAACAAACTGGTATTGCATGCTCGGCGTAGGACCGATTTTGGCATCCGTCCTGTTTTGGGCTAAAACGCTAACTTCATCATCGACCTCCACATCCACGGTGTAGACCAAGTGAATAGCGCTTTTCTTTCGGGCGTCGCATGCACGCCGAAATATACGAACTGAGAGCAGCTGATGGTCGGCTAATTCCAGGCGCGCAAGAATCGCCCCACGCAGCTCTGCTTCGGCATGATTTAAGGGTAGATGCAAGTCGGTGAGTCTAAGCATGAAAGCAGTAGGCGGCGACTCACTCGCTATGCTGATGGGCCACACGCCGTTTATTTAGAGCTGAGCAATCTCACATTCTACTTGCGCCAGGCCTGCAGCTGGGCAGTATCCTTAAAGCTCCCTTTGCTAAGTGACAGCTAACCAGCATCACTGACCGTAGCTTGGGGCCATTTTTTCACCCATTCCACTACCGCTGCTGGTGCCCGTGCTGCTGCCACTCTTGCCGTGGCTGCTGGACTCCATAGTCCGACTAGTCTCCTTGACCAATTGCTGATGCGATTCTATGACGCTAAGATTTTTGGCAGCAAAGTTTTTTATATCCATATCCTGCGCCTTGCTTCCGGCCTGTAGCAGCAATTTATGTAGATCTTTATGAACACGCTCAGAAACTTGTTGAACATACTGCTTATCAAATTTTTCTCCCGTCATAGAAGACAGACGATTTTCCATCAACTTTTGTTGACGATCCGGCTCCGTAGGCAATGTTATTCCTTTAGCTTGGGCTAATTGCTTGAGTTCATCCAAGGCCTTGGTGTGATCCTCCATCATTTTTTTTGCTAATGCTTTGACTTGCTCGCTTTTGGATTTGTCTTCGGCAAGCTTAGCGGAATTTATTTCAACGATATTTGCCTGGGCTAATTGCGTCAGCAGTTTTTCATCGGATTTAATCAATTGTGAAGTCATACTTGTTGTGGCCGTACCAGAGGCCCCCGATGCGCCCACACCAGGCGAACTTGTGGTGGCTGCTCCACCTGCGCTTTGAGGGTAGGCAGGTGACACGTTAAGTACGAAGCCCGCTGCTAGCAGTGCAATCATTATCACGGAAGCATGGGACTGTGTGAATTTGGAAGACATAGGCTTTCTCCTAAGTTAAGCAATACAAAAAATGCTCTGAGCATGCAAAGCATGGAGGCGTGTGCAATTGACATGCCAGGGTCTGTAAGCCCCGTCGCTAGTAGAGAACTAGGTATCTCTTTAGGAGAACTATGAAAAATTTACTGGTCTTGTGTAAAAACGAGGAAAAGCATAGCTTGGTGGTACATAGGCGCACTTGGCACCAAAAAATCGAAAAGCTTCTTGTGCACAAAGCATCCCGACCGATATGATGCCCGCCTAGGCTTGAACTAAGAGCAGCACCCGGTAACTCTATCCAGCCGCAACACACCAATAGCGGCCACTTTCCATCTTTAAACTACGCCATGAAATCACCTCGTAAAACAACAAGTAATTCTGCATTAGAATTATTTTTTCGCGTTAAAGATTCCAAGGTTCATGGCAAAGGTGTTTTTGCTACTCGAAAAATTCCAGCTGGAACACAGATCATTGAATACCAGGGCAAACGCATCACCGAAAAACAAGCCGACAAGCGTTTTGGTTTAGATCCCGACAATCCATTTCATACTTTTTTCTTTAGTCTAGAAAATGGAAAAATGATAGATGGTGGAGATGAGGGAAATGATGCACGCTGGATTAACCATGCATGCGACCCCAATTGCGAAGCGAAGGAAGAAAAAGGACGCGTTTTTATACATGCGCTAAAAGACATACCGCGCGGCGTAGAGCTTTGTTACGACTATGGCTTGATCATTGATCAAGGCATGACAAAAAAACTTAAGGCATCTTACGAGTGCCGTTGCGGCTCAGATAATTGTCGCGGCACTATGCTTGCAATTAAAAAGCGATCTAAATAATCGCTGATTAATTAAAACGATACGCTGCTACCTTAAATGGCCGAGACGGCTGGCTAGATTTACCCTAGCCTTCGTCTCGCGCAAGATGTAGAAATTCAGTACGCATGGCTAGATTAGGTTGCAATTCGCCCAGCATGGCGGAGGTGACCGTTTCTTCTCCAGCTGTTTTGATACCGCGACTCTCCATGCACAGATGGCGACACCGAATAACAACGCCAACAGCCTTGGGCTGCAGACTTTCCATTAATGCGTTGGCGACTTGTATCGTGAGTCTTTCTTGAACCTGCAAGCGCTTAGCAAAACATTCCATCAAGCGCGTGAGCTTAGATAAACCAACGATTTTCCCGTTAGGCATATAACCCACCGTGGCTTTTCCAAAAAAAGGCGCAAGGTGGTGTTCGCAATGGCTATAAACAGGAATATTACGTACAACTATCAATTCGTTATATTCCTCAGCACCGTCTTCGAACGCTTTTAAAATCTCTGTGGGATTTTGCCCATAACCCGAGGTCCAGTGCTTCCATGCTTTTGTTACCCGGGCTGGCGTTTCGATCAGGCCAGGCCGGTCGGGGTCTTCTCCTATGCTTTTGAGAAAACGTTTCCAGTCATGCTCGTCGAAATTGTCGGACATTTAAAATCTTTCAGTATAAATAAGGCGGGTAGTTGGGAATCGGTGGTCTTACTCACTTACATTGTCCATACTCAACGCAGCCGTGATCCTACCTGAATTTATGTATTCGATTTGATCACTGCTAAATGCTCTTATTCTGCGCGCATGCTGTATCCTTTTTCTGTGATCGTTACTCACCGGCGTGAAAATCCGTGAGCTTGCGAAAGCAGAAAGAGACCATCCCACCATTTGGCCCTATGAACTAACAAATCGAAAACCATGACACTCATGACCATACTCTCGACGCGGATACTGCCTTTGTCAGCTTTGCTTGCTGTTGCCTGTTTTTGCGCTCCTTCTATTGCAGCGCCGTTTGCTTACGTACCCAATGAAAAATCTGGCACGATTACTGTGATCGACACCGAAACCGATACCGTGGTTGCTGAAGTAAAGGCTGGCGACAAACCGCGAGGTTTGGCCGCTTCCAAAGATGGTAAAACCTTGTACATCAGTGATCAGCCAAACAACGTGCTCGTCAAGGTTGATATAGAGCAGCGCATTGCCGCGGGCACGGTAGAGCTGGGCGAATCGCCGGAAGGCGTGTCAATATCACCTGATGGCAAATGGGTTGCCGCAGCTTCGGAAATTAGCAATTCGGTTAATTTTGTATCTACAGCCACTGGCCGCAAAGAATATGCTGTTAAAACCCGTGGTAAAAATCCAGAACACGCCGTTTTTAGCCCAGATGGCAAGCTAATGCTGGTATCTGCTGAAGAAGCTGACAGCGTGGACGTTATTGATGTCATCAAACGCAAGCAAGTCGCCTCCATCAAAGTAGGCAATAGACCCCGTGGCATAGCCTTTCGACCCGATGGGAAAGTCGCTTACGTCGCATCCGAGCTGGTTAACACGGTGTACGTCATCGATGTACCTAGCCGAAAAGTTATTAAACAAATACAAACTGGCAACTTCTGTAATGGTGTTGCCGTTTCACCTGATGGCAGTCGAGTGTTTGTAACCAATGGCAAAGATGGCACTGTTTCAGCTATCGACACCTCGAGTTACGAAATTCTCGCGACTATTCCTGTTGGAAAACGCCCCTGGAATATGGCTATCACTCCTGACGGGAAAAAGCTTTACGTGGCCAATGGTCGATCCAACTCAGTATCGGTTATTGATGTCATTGAACTGAAGGCAATCAGCGAAATCAAAGTAGGTGACACTCCGTGGGGTGTGGTAATTCGCTAGAGGCTGAGCTGACTGTCTTTTGATTAGCCGGCTCTTAATTTTGTATTTTGTGATGGTCTGATTTTTTTATTTTTTGCGTATTAATCTTATCGGACTTGTCTAATAAATTTTTTACCGTTAAAAACGGCTGATATAGGTTAGTTTGTGCAGGTTTTTTGCCATTATGTATAAGTTCTCGAGTGTCAAACATAGTTGCGCTGGAAAAAACAAATTGGATGAAAAAAATTCACTTGTACGCCTACAGACGTGAAGCCTATATTCAGGGCCCCACTTGCAATATGGCATGAATTTCTTTGATTAGATTGTAATTTAGTTAATGAAATTTATTGCTTGGGTTCACCTAGTTTTATTGTCTTGTCCATAAAAACCAATCGGAGATTACATTGGCTAAATCCACTGCATTCGTAAAGAGCATTTTGGCATCCGCACTGGTCGCAGCTTTTGCTGCACCTAGCTTTGCCGACGAGAATCTGGAAAAGATCTCGGCAATGAAGAACACCACTACAGCCATCGACATTCCTACCGTTCCTCAGACCGGTGCGAACGTTGAACAGCTCAAGTCCAACCTCAAGAAAATCAAACTTCCTGATGGCTTCAAGATTGAGTTGTACGCTGTTGTTCCTGACGCACGTTACATGGCAGTTGCTCCATCAACCAACATGTTGTTTGTTGGTACACGTAAGACAACCGTTTGGGCAGTTACTGACCGTAACGGCGACATGACTGCTGACGAAGTAAAGCCATTCGCTCCTTCGATCAAATTCAAAAATCCTAACGGCGTTTGCTGGACTAAGGATGGTTTCTTGATCGTGGTTGAGTCGAACCGCGTTCTGAACTTCCCAGCAGCTGAGTACTTCTACGAAGGTCCGGACGTTGCAGTGATTACTGCAGTTAAAGAAGGCGGCCTGATTCCAGTTGAAGAGCAGTCATACAACCACACCGGCCGTGTTTGCCGTGTAGCTGATGATGGCAAGCTCTACGTTACTTTGGGTCAGCCATACAACGTTCAGCCAAAAGACAAGATCGACCTGTACAACAAAGTGGGTATCGGCGGTGTTGTTCGCTTGAACCCATTTGACGGTTCTGGCCGTGAAGTCTACGCCATGGGTATGCGTAACCCAGCTGGTATCGACATCAATCCTAAAGACAAGACTATCTGGACAACAGACAACCAGGTTGACGGTCTGGGCGATGACATTCCACCAGGCGAACTGAACCGCATCACCAAAGCTGGTGAGCATTTCGGCTTCCCATACTGGAATGGCCATTACAAAGTTGCAGGTTCACCTGCTGCTACAGAACTGAAAGACATGAAAGAGCCAGTTTCAACGTTCCCACAAGTTGAATTCCCAGCTCACCAAGCTCAGCTCGGTATGTCTTTCTACACTGGCAAAGCCTTCCCTAAGAAATATCAGGGCGGAATCTTTGTTGCTTCGCATGGCTCATGGAACCGTACAGTTCCTAGCGGCTACTTGGTCAACTTCGTTCCATTGAACGCAGATGGCACAGCTGGCAAAGCAGAAGTGTTTGCACAAGGCTTTATTGACGCAGCAACTAAGCGCGCTATTGGCCGCCCAGTTGACGTGGCTAACTTGCCTGACGGTTCGATCTTGGTTTCCGATGACTACGCTGGCGCGATCTACCGCATCAGCTACACCGGTAACTAATCGATCCTCGTGATCGTACCGGGCATAGCCCGGTCGTTAACGCAAAACGCCTGCTTCGTTTATTCGCGGCAGGCGTTTTCAATTGAGGGTGACATCGACCCTTACAAAAATAACTTTTCGATTTTAACCATGAGATTCACAACTTTATTATCTACTGCCCTACTGTCTGTTGGACTTACTACCACTGCTTTTGCGGCAGAAAAAAATGGTGCTCAAATTGCCCACAGCTGCACGATGTGTCACGGCGATAATGGAATATCCAAAATGCCGGGCACACCCTCCTTGGCTGGACAACCTGAAATTTATTTAGTCAGTCAATTAAAACAGTTTCGCGATGGGCAGCGTCATCATGAGCAAATGAATGTCATCGCCAAAACCCTAACGAATGACGATATAGAAAAAGTCGCCGCTTGGTTTGCTGAATTTGAGATAGAACTGAAAAAACGCTGACAGTAAAACACTTTGGTGAATCTTTTCCGATGGCCAGAAATGTCGACATAATAAAAAACCCGCCTGGTATGTGCGGGTTTTTTTGCGGCTGTTAACTAGGGGGCTGCTACCAATCACAATACAATTAATCAGAACACACTTTTTCTAATATTTTTCCAGACATTTCCAAGCTCGCCTTCACTTCTTTGTTGAACTCTGGATACGTCCATACTAGTTCATCATTGTTATAAGCAAACTGCTGCTTGGAACTAACCAAATCTAATTCGCACGAAACGGTGTACAGCGTTATCGTACTGTTGTATTGCAACCCCATGATGTCGCGGTTATTTTTTAAAACCGATTTAACTTTAAATCGTTTTTTAACGCCTGAATTTGAATTTTTTTCTTTGCTCAAAAAAACTTGAGCCGAGTTGTCGTTTGAAGTCTCTGTCCATTCCTCGGCTGTTGCCGCTACACAGTTGATCAATAAAATCATAAACACGATTTTATTTAACAAACTGCGGTTTACTTTTAAGGACATGAATTAGTCTGCATTAACTTTGCAAAAAAAATTAGCGTATTCAATTGATCGAGATTACGTGCGTTACTGGGCACTCTCTAAATAGACTCAGCCTAACTGCTCTCTAAGTATTTTTTCAAAACGATTTAAAAAATCTACAGAGAAATTCGAATTTGTCTATTTAGCTCTTTACAATTTTCACTGCAGTGATAAAACCAGTTTTGCAATTTTTTGGGCCTCTGCATCGGAAACTTGAGCCTGTGGCGGCATAACGTCTTCACCCCAAACACCGGTTCCACCTGCTTTAATTTTCGCAGCCAACTTTTCAACTGCACCACTATCGCCTGCATATTTTTCCGCGACTTCTTTGAGAGTCGGACCATACTTTCGTTTGTCGATCATGTGACATGCAAGGCAATTATTTTTCTGCAGCAATAATTGAAGTTCACTGGGTTCAGCGCTCACTGTGCCTGCACTAAAAGCTGAGCCAATAACGAGTATCAATGCTAAAAATCGCAACATTAAAAGTCCTCTATTGAATTCGATTTAAGATACGTTGAAGATGGGTTGCTTTATAAAAGCAATAACCGGTGTGTATATTTTAATGTGACTAATCATTCGGGGATAAAAAATGCGCTACCTTGCGGTAGCGCATTTAAACAAACTAATTATCAGTTTGGCGTTACTTTGTAGATCATGCCGCTAGCCTCGTCCGCTACATACAGCGCGCCATTAGTATCTAATGACAGGTGACGGAAGCGACCAGCAAACGTTGGCCACAGAAGTTCTTCACGCTTAGCCGACTTGCCGTCCTTGGAAATATCAAGGATGTCTATGCGGTTACCCGTTGGAGTACCGTGGATACCAATACCGGCGTAACCAACTGCCAGACGACCTTCCCACTCTTTCCACTGCTTACCAACCAACCATACGCTGCCGCACATACCCTGCGACAAGCCGTTGTTGTTCCATGCTGGTTTCATCGCGTTAGGATAGGCTTTGAGGTCTGTCATAGGCATGAAAGCTGCACGCTCTTTTGGTGGTAAAGCGCCCATTTGGTTAGGGGAGTAGCCACAATAGCCATCTGGACAAGCTGGGCGACCATTGACATTGTCACGTGGATCCCATCCACCGTTGCCACCATTTTCAAGCTTGGTGACTTCGTCTGAATGCCATGGGCCATTTTCCGATACATACGGCTCATTGGTGCCTGGGCGGAAGGAGATACCCTGTGGATTACGGTGACCGTACGTGTAAACACGCTTATCGAAGCCAGCAGGTGGGTTATTACCGGGAGCTGCTTTGCCGTCGCGGTCTACGCGCAAGATTTTGCCGCGCAGTTCGGTTGGGCTTTGTGGGCCTGCACCATTGTGGTTGTCACCGATTGCAACATACAAAAATCCATCAGCGGGGCTAAAGCGGATGCGGCCACCATTGTGCGCGCCTGGGCCACCAAACGGATGGTTAGATTTTCTTGGCTTGTATCCAAGGTCATTGATAATTTCAACAAGATCTGACACCGAAGAAAGGGATGAATCTACCTTCATTCGCATAACGACATTGTTGTAACCCTCGTAAGTGCGGTTTGATCCGCGCGAGCTCGAGTAGAGGTAAACAAGACCATTTGAAGCGAAGTCGGGATCTACTGCAACACCTTGAACACCCGCTTGACCATCGCAGAACAGATCATCTTTGGTTTGTGAGAAACCGCTAGAACCACCTACTCCGAGCAGCTTTTTCACATCGCCCGAAGGCAGACGTACCGACAAGCCCTTGCACTTTTCAGTGAAGAACATAGTTCCGTCTTTTAAAAATGCCATATCCCAGGGAGATTCTGCTTGCTGGAAATTGTCAGCTTTTACCGTAACAGCTGAAACTGTGCCCGCGTGCATCACAAATGATGCGGCAATCAGCGTCATAGCTCCGATTTTTGAATTTATAGCCATTTTCATTTTGTCTCCATACTTTTGTTTGATTGATGAAGAAAGTATTTCTTCTCAAGGCATAAAAGAGTGCGCGTTCACAAGTAATGCATTAAGTTTTTAAACTATTGTGAATAGCAACACAAAGCGCAATGTGGCATGGATAAAAAGAAATATCAATAAAATATTCAGCTATTGTTCAGGAATTATTTGTACTTATTTAGGAATTTCTTCCATCAAAATTTAATTTTTTAAATTTTAGTTAATATCAATTTCTTTTATTAGTATAAATACAATGTTATTGGTGACTTTTTGAACCGTCATTTTTTTACCAAAAACCAATAGCAGCAAGGCCAATTAGACCGTTTTTAGTCGCTGCTGTTGCTAGTAGTCACATCCGAGTTGGAGATAAAAACCACTCTGACAAAGTAGTTGTATTGGAACTGCAATTTAGTGCGCAATATAGGCTGAAAAGCAGCCTATTTTTGCGACGGTCGATTCGATGATTAATTCATAAATTTTCGTGAACTAGTTTTTCTGCTGTGCCCACTGATTCTCGTCTTTGTTGAAGCACACGCATGAGAGCCCCAAGCCGTTTAGATAAAAGCCTAAGCGTGTTGTGCCTGCCATGACCTCTTTCCTGATCCACGCTGGGCAAAATACGCGCTACATCTAATTGCACTTATGTCGGAATAAGATGAAATTCCGTGCATCGCCAGACATTATCCTGATTGTGTAATTTCATATCGCGAGATCGTTACAGCTCGCGAGCGTGTACGTGTCGCTGGTACTATGATTGTATTCGTGCAAAGGTTGAATGTATAAGACATCACCAACCTTGCATACTGAATCAACCCAATCTATTGTGCTTCCTGCTTTACATTTATATGGTCGGCGCATGCCAGTTTTTTTAATTAAGGAGTTTCGTAATGGCCGTTGAGATGCTTCTCGATCCTCAAGTGTGGGCTGCGTTTCTTACCCTAACCGCACTAGAGCTGGTACTCGGAATTGATAATGTCATTTTTATCTCCATTCTGGTTGAGAAGCTTCCGGCAGAAAAACGGGAACTTGCACGTCGCATCGGTTTGTTTGCGGCCTTGTTCATGCGCATCGGCTTGTTATTAATGCTGTCTTGGTTAGTCGGCTTGACCGAACCCATCATCTCGGTGGCGAATACTGATTTTTCTGGACGCGATTTGGTGCTCTTTCTCGGTGGGCTTTTTCTACTTTGGAAAAGCGTGGGTGAGATTCATGAAACCATGGAAGGTGCGCACGATAGCGCGGGTCGGCGGGTAGCGCATAGCTTTGGCGTTGTAATTCTTCAAATCATGTTGATTGATATCGTCTTCTCGCTGGACTCCATCATCACCGCTATTGGTATGGTCGAGCAAATCAGCGTGATGGTCGCCGCCGTGATGGTCTCCGTCGGTTTGATGATGATATTTGCAAAAGCCATTGGAGAATTCGTCTCTGCTCACCCCACTATTAAAATGCTGGCACTGGCATTTTTAGTAGTGATTGGTGTTGTGCTGATTGCTGAGGGCTTGGGACATCACGTACCCAAAGGATATATCTACAGCGCGATGGCATTTTCAGTCACAGTAGAAATGCTTAATCTGCGCATGCGCAAGCGCTCAACCAGACCCGTCGATCTGATTGCCTCTATTGCGCTGCCAGATAAAGAAGATGAGAAATAACGCGTTGGAAAAAGGTATTAAACCAGTTCCGCTTGGGTTAGCTCAGATTTTATATATGCGTAAAACACCGGCGCGGCTATGACTCCGGCTACCCCAAACAACGATTCCATCAACAGCATGGCTGAGAGTATTTCCCAGGCTCGGGCATTGATCTTTGTGCCTACAATTTTAGCGTTAAGAAAATACTCCAGCTTATGCACAGTCACCAAAAAAACTAAGGCTAATCCCGCTGTGGATATCGAGTGAGACAAGCTGATAACAACGATAGCTGTATTCGAAATCAGATTGCCTATCACGGGCAACAGTCCAGCCACGAAAGTAATCAGTATCAGTGTTTTGACAAATGGCAGGTGTATACCCGCCAGAGGCAAAATCACCGATAAAAATACGCCCGTCAACAACGCGTTAATGGCTGCAATTTGAACCTGTGCAAATACAATTTGCCGAAATGCCAGGTGAAGGTTGACAACACGCTGATGCAGCGCAGATGCCAACGGTAAAAAATGATGTAGTTGTGTTGTGTCATACAACGCGGCCATAGCACCGATCACCATGCCGATAATCAGGTGAGCAATAGTTCGGCCTGTTTGCTCACCGATATGTTTGGCCTGACCTGCATGCTCACGCATCCATGATGTTAGTGTGTGTTGCAGAGCTTCGGCACTGTCGGGTAAATACTCTGCCAACCAGTCTGGAATTTGATGACGCGAGAGTTCCAACAGATCGGCCATCTTCTTTAACAACACCGGATAACTTCCGTCGTCCGAAAGAAAAAATGCCAAGGGCATCCAAACACCCATAGTCAACAATAAAACGATGACCGATCCAAGCACCGCAACAGAAATTAATCGAGCTCTTTGATTGCTCATGCGAGAACTTAGTGCGGGTGCAATCAGATGCACCAACGCGTAGACCAGCAAGCCCGAATACAGCGCCGCCAACAAGCCCGCCTGTAGTATCAATAACAACGCCGCTGCGGCCAGCACATACGAAGCCACTTGCGGAAAATTATATTTTTGTGAGTCTGACATGCATTCGTTCAGAAAAAAGGGGGGATCAGTGCAGCAATAAAAAACCGCTCACAGTTTCCTGCGAGCGGCTCTGTAGTGAAGGCCAGTCGTGGTGGGCACGTACTGACGGCCCTCGCTGTTTAGTTCTGCTGCAGACCTGCTAGCAGCCAGCCGCCCTGACCTGAGACAGGCTTGGACAGCACCCACGTTTCATTAAATGCTTCCGGTGCTGCATTTTCCTCTTCACGCACTGTGCCGTGAAAACGAACGCTGGCAATATATTCCTCTGCTGTAGTTTCTATACCTAGCAGATCAGCTTCCAGTGCAACGACATCCGTGTGATTCTTGGACGAACCTCGCTCTGTCAATTGCATCTTCAGTTCTGCAAACATCTCTGGAGTGGTGAACTCACGGATGTCTTGTGCATCGCCTTTATCCCACGCTGCTTGCATACGTAAAAAATTGGTTTTTGCGCTGCGCAAGAAACCTGCAGAGTCAAAACCCTGAGGAAGAGTAGGAGTCTGACTAGTTTCCCAAGGAGCCGATCCAGATGCCGTAGGTGAATGCTCCAAGTTAGAACCGATATCAGGGGTTGCCACACGTTGGGCAGGCTGATCTGCATATCCTGCCGCATACGAAGGTTGCGGCCCAGCGGCGGCTGACCTGCGAGCCAACAAACGCACGATAAAAAATATAGCCAAACCAATCAAAGCAATCATTAAAAAGCTGCTCATCATGTTGCCTAGCTCAGCGCCCATACCAAAATGGGACAACAATGCTCCTATACCCAGACCCAGTAATGCTCCGCCGACTATGCCTCTCCAGGGACTTGCCGGTGCTGGGGCAGCTGGCGCTGCCGGACGAGGTGTAGCCTGCTGACCCGCATTTTGCATAGGTGCAGGCCGGGCGGGACTTGGTGAGGATTTTCCAAATGAACCTCCGCCACCCAAGCGTTTTGCTTCCACGCTGGTGATACCGCTAGTCATACCCATCATCACTATCATCAATGCTACCCAAAGCTTCTTCATGGTTCCTCCAAAAAACACACCTGCGGAAAAAATCCGCGTATCACACTAACGCCTGCCGGCATTCTACGCAATGTCAGCTACCAAACGAAGATTACCACCAGACTGAGCACGGCATTTTTGCAGGCCAGGATGTTGCTAACTTGCCAGCGTTTATCAACCACCTTAAACCCGGACTTAACGTATATGGCGCCAATTACCGTTCTTTCTAGACCCCAAAGACAAAAACTATTATTTTTTTAAGGTCAATAGCTCTCGACTATATGATTGATAAAAACTATTAAATATACGAATCGATTGTCTGAGTCTATTGTTCGCTTCGTTGCCACACAACGTACAACCCAACTAACGGAGCTAAGTCCATGTCATTAATTAACAGCACTATCAAATCATTCAAAACTACCGCCCTTCACGATGGGAAGTTTGTTCCCGTAAGCGAGGCCAACCTCAAAGGTCAGTGGTCAGTGGTGTTTTTCTACCCAGCTGATTTCACTTTTGTGTGCCCAACCGAGTTAGGTGATCTGGCCGACAACTACGACACATTTAAAGCTTTGGGGGTAGAAATTTACAGCGTATCGACGGATACCCATTTTGCTCACAAAGCCTGGCATGACAGCTCGGACACGATAAGCAAAATTCGCTACCCGATGCTGGGCGACCCGACCGGTGCACTTGCACGTAATTTCGACGTGATGGTCGAAGAGAGCGGGTTAGCTTTGCGCGGCACGTTTGTAATCAACCCCGAAGGCCAAATCAAAATTGCGGAAATTCATGACGATGGCATAGGTCGTGACGCAAGAGAATTACTACGTAAAGTACAAGCGGCACAGTACGTCGCAGCACATCCGGGTCAGGTATGTCCTGCTAAGTGGACGCCAGGCGCAGAAACACTTGCACCATCACTCGATTTAGTAGGAAAAATTTAATCGATCTGGATTCACTGTTGATACAACCGAGGCCACCATGCTAGATGCTGCAATTAAATCCCAATTACAAACCTACCTCGACAAAATTACCCATGATGTTGAGATCATCGCTACGCTAGACCACAGCGACAAGTCACAAGAGATGCGCGCAATGCTGCAAGAAATAGTTGCACTCTCTCCGCGTCTGTCGCTAGTAGAGCGTCATGACGACAACGAGCGCAAACCATCGTTTGCCCTCAACCGCGCAGGTGGCAACACGGGAGTCCGATTTGCTGGCATACCCTTGGGGCATGAGTTTACGTCGTTGGTATTGGCCCTCTTGCAAGTGGGTGGCCATCCCCCGAAAGTGAGTAATGAAACTCTCGAACAGATACGCCAGTTAAAAGGGGAGTACCTGTTCGAGACGTATATTTCGCTCTCTTGCCAAAACTGTCCTGACGTTGTGCAAGCATTTAATTTGATGGCAGCGATTAATCCAGGAATACGTCATGTAATGATCGATGGGGCGTTATTTCAAGATGAAATAAAAGAACGCCAGATCATGTCTGTGCCTTCGGTTTTTCTAAATGGTGTAATTTTTGATCAAGGGCGAATGACGCTAGAAGAAATTTTGGCGAAGTTAGATACGAGTGTTGCAGCACGTACGGCAGAAAAAATCGATGCTAAAGAAGTATTCGATATGCTGATCGTGGGTGGCGGTCCTGCGGGTGCTTCGGCGGCTATATATTCAGCACGTAAAGGACTACGCACCGGTATCGTGGCGCAACGCTTTGGTGGTCAAGTGCTGGACACGTTAGGCATAGAAAATTTTATCTCTGTAAAAGAAACCGAAGGCCCTAAATTAGTCGCCGCACTTGAACACCATGTGATGTCCTATGATGTGGATGTCATGAATCTGCAGCGAGCAACATCACTCATTCCTGGCGAAGTCATAGAAATTAAACTGGAAAGTGGCGCCAGCGTCAAAGCGAAATCCGTCATTATTGCAACCGGTGCACGCTGGCGCGAACTGAATGTGCCCGGTGAACAAGAGTACCGTAACAAAGGCGTAGCTTACTGTCCTCATTGCGACGGACCACTGTATAAAGGAAAACGAGTCGCTGTAGTGGGCGGCGGCAATTCCGGTGTAGAGGCGGCGATAGATTTAGCTGGCGTAGTTAGTCATGTAACCCTGCTTGAATTCGATACAAGCTTGCGTGCTGATGACGTATTGCAGCGCAAATTACGCAGTTTGTCGAACGTAACTATCATTACCCAGGCACAAACGACGGAAGTCATCGGCGATGGCAGCAAAGTTAATGGCATGCGCTATACAGACCGGCACACCGGTCTAACTATGACATTAGAGCTCGAAGGTATTTTCGTACAAATTGGTTTGCTACCAAATACGGATTGGCTCAAAGGCGTGGTTAATTTATCTGCTCGTGGAGAAATCGACATTGATGCTAAAGGCCAAACATCGGTACCCGGTGTCTTTGCCGCCGGTGATGTAACGACGGTCCCTTATAAACAAATCATCATCGCCATGGGTGAAGGATCAAAAGCTGCATTGAGTGCGTTTGATTATTTGATACGTAGCCCTATCCCTGCAACGAATGAATTTCTTCTTGCCGCATAAATTCATTGCTGCTTAAATTGAAAAAGCCAGCATAAACGCTGGCTTTTTCTTGCCTTGAAATTTCTAACTTTATGAACGCATGACTTCTTTTTTAAATTTTAAACGCCATGCATGCAGTAGTGGCTCAGTGTAGCCTGAGGGTTGCTCTAATCCTTTGAAAACCAAATCGCTCGCCGCCTGAAACGCATGCGAGGTCGATAAATTAATCGCCATAGGGCGATAAAACGGATCACCTGCATTTTGCCCATCAACGACCTTTGCCATACGCTCTAAGGCTTCTTTAACCTGAGCCTCAGTCACTACACCGTGCAGCAACCAATTAGCTATGTGCTGGCTAGATATACGCAAGGTAGCGCGATCTTCCATGAGCCCGACGTTGTGAATATCGGGCACCTTAGAACAACCTACACCTTGTTCTACCCAGCGCACTACATAACCAAGAATACCTTGTGCGTTGTTATCCAACTCTTGCTGTATCTCTGCTGCTGACCACGCAGCTTGTGCCACCACCGGTATGTTCAACAACTCATCGCGTAATCGCTTCAATTCTGTTGCTGCATCGGTTTTTTCTAATTGCTGCTGTATCGCTGCTACATCCACATGATGGTAATGCATGGCGTGCAGCGTGGCCGCCGTTGGTGAAGGCACCCATGCAGTATTTGCGCCTGCCTTAGGATGGGCGATTTTTTGCTCAAGCATGGCTGCCATTAAATCAGGCATGGCCCACATGCCTTTGCCTATTTGGCCACGACCACGCATGCCTGACGACAAACCTGTTAGTACATTGCTGCGTTCATACGCGGACAACCAGGTCGATGCTTTCATGTCGCCCTTGCGTATCATGGGGCCGGCTGTCATTGATGAATGCATTTCATCGCCCGTACGATCTAAAAATCCGGTGTTGATAAAAGCCACACGCTTGGCGGCTTCTTTAAGGCAGGCTTTGAGATTGACGGATGTGCGGCGCTCTTCATCCATGATGCCAAGTTTTACGGTGTTTTCTTTTAAGCCCAGCATGGCTTCAACACGGCCAAATAATTCTGCAGCAAATGCTACTTCTTTTGGGCCATGCATTTTTGGTTTGACGATGTAAACCGAACCAGTGCGTGTGTTGCCAATTTTTTGTTCTGACGGGCGATTCACATCATACAAAGCAATCGTAGTGGTTATGACAGCATCTAAAATACCTTCAGGTATTTCTTTGCCATCGGCCATAAGTATCGCTGGGTTAGTCATCAAATGACCTACATTACGAAGAAACAGCAATGAGCGTCCGTGCAGCTTCACTGGCTTACCATCGGCGCCGGTGTACTCACGATCAGCGTTTAAGGTCCGATCAAATGTTTTACCTGCTTTACTAACGCTTTCAACCAGCGTGCCTTTTAATATGCCTAACCAATTTTCATAAGCGACTACTTTGTCTGCACCATCCACAACCGCGACCGAATCTTCCAGATCAAGTATGGTTGAAAGTGCTGACTCCATCACGACATCAGAAATTCCGGCAGCATCATCTTTACCTATCGACGTTGTGCGATCAATCTGCAAATCAATATGGATACCATTATTTTTTAGCAGAACCGATGATGGTGCTGAGGCGTTACCCTGATAGCCGACAAATTTTGCGTTATCTTTTAAACCGACCGTGCTGCCATCGTTTAACGATACGGCAAGCTGCCCACCATTAACCACATAGGCAGTCGCATTAGCATGTGAGCCATTAGTCAGAGGTACCGATTGATCTAAAAAATTTCTAGCAAACGCAATAACTTTTGTGCCACGAACGGGGTTGTATCCTCCAGCTCGTGTTGCGCCATCCGTCTCGGGTATGACGTCGGTCCCATACAAGGCATCATACAAAGAACCCCACCGTGCATTGGCGGCATTAAGTGCATAGCGAGCATTCAATATAGGCACCACTAGTTGTGGGCCTGCAGTGAGCGATAGTTCGGCATCCACATTTTCTGTTGTGACATGCACTTGTTCTGGCACAGGTGCCAGATAACCTATCGATTCTAGAAATTCCTTGTAGTTGGTTACATCTGCGATCGGGCCTGGATTCGCTTTGTGCCAGCTATCGAGTTCGTTTTGCAAACGCTCGCGCTCAGCCAGTAATGCGGCATTCTTGGGCGCTAAGTCATTGGTTATATCTGCAAAACCCTTCCAGAATGCATCACTAGTAATACCTGTCCCCGGCAAGACTTTGTCTTCAATGAAGCGCTGGAGTACGGTATCAACTTGTAATCCATAGCAATCTGTTCGTTTAGTCATCATGTGGGTCTTTTCAGCTTGGTTAAAAGTGTTAAATAAAAATATGGTTGGCCTGGGTTGCTACTGAGTTTGCTAGTCTGCTCCGACAAAATTCAATAGATCGTTGAGCAAGGATCCTGTGCCTTTGGGTGTGACACCCAACTCTTCCATAGGAGCATGCGCACGATTAACCCAGAAAGTTGAGTAACCAAACCAGGCCGCACCGCATATGTCCCACGCATTACTCGATACAAACAACATGTCTCTTGCAGCAATGCCAAAGGTGTCTGGCCCTAGCTGATAGGCTTCTGGAGCTGTTTTAAATTTTTTAATCACATGCACAGACAAAACCGCATTAAGTAAGTGCTGCATACCTGCGGCCTGCACGACAGCCTCAAGCATGTCGGGATTACCGTTCGAAAGAATGCCGAGTTTCATCCCACGCTCGCGCAAACGCGTTAGTACTTCTAAAGATTCAGGAAAGGCCGCTAACTTCGCGTACTGACCCATGAGCTGATTCTGCGCATCCAGCGTGAGATCCAAACTGAGCTTGCGGCAAGAAAAGATCAGCGCGTCCTGAGTGACTTCCCAAAAAGGCTTGTAGGTATTAGACAGCGTGCGCAATCGTGTGTATTCGATTTGCTTGTCACGCCAAAGATCCGCCAGCGCGCTGCCGCGCCCGGGAAATAATCGCTCTGCCAGCACGCCCATCGAATACACATCGAAGAGCGTGCCGTAAGCGTCAAAAAGAATTGCCTGAATAGCCATATCGCGCAAAATTGATAGTAAGCGCGAAGTATATTCATACTAAAAAACAATAAGCTACTAGCTAGGTCGATACACTTGTGACTTTTAGTCAAAGCTGCAAAGCTATTAAACGTCGATGTTGCCTGCCGCTAGGGCGTTCTTTTCTATAAATGCACGCCTGGGCTCCACGTCATCACCCATTAAGGTGGTGAAAATCTGGTCGGCCGCAATCGCATCCTCGATCTGAACTCTCAATAAACGACGTACACCCGGATCCATGGTGGTCTCCCACAATTGCTCGGGATTCATTTCGCCCAAGCCTTTGTAGCGCTGCTTGGTCACGCCGCGCTCGGCCTCATCTCTCAGCCAAGCCATGGCCTGATGAAAGTCGGAAATGGCTGATTCGCGCATTTTTTCGCCCACACCACGACGTATCAACGCGCCCGGGCCTATCAAACCCTTAAAGGTTGCAGCGGCTTCGGACAACAAACCATAGTCGGCTCCGCGCACGAACTCCGGATCCATGACACTGATTTTAAGATTGCCGTGGAAGGTACGCTCTATACGCAGCAGGCGTCGCGCAGATAATTCATCGCTGCTAACGGTCACTTTTACCGCAGGATCACCTATCGCAGCAGACAAGGCCGCCGCCGAAGCGGTGGCGGCTTCCATGGTGTCCAGATCGAGCGTTACCCCAGTCATGATGGCAGACAAAGCCGCATGATCAATTGCGCGTGAAAGCCGCACGATGATGGCATTGGCAGTGTTGTACTTGCGAACCAATTCAGCCAATGCATCGCCAGCAATAGCAGTAGCATTTTCTGTAGGTACAAGCGAGGCATCGTTGAGTGCGATTTGCATCATGTAGCTTGTTTCTTCCAAATCGTCTTTCAGATACCGCTCGTCTTTGCCGTGCTTTACCTTATAGAGCGGCGGTTGTGCAATATACACATGACCACGCTCGACCAGCAACGGCATTTGACGGTACAGCAGCGTCAGTAGAAGTGTTCGTATGTGCGCACCATCGACGTCCGCATCGGTCATGATGATAATGCGGTGATAACGCAATTTATCGATATTAAACTCATCTGCACCTATCGATGTACCCAAGGTCGCAATCAAGGTGGTGATTTGCTCAGACGAGAGCATTTTTTCGAAACGCGCTTTCTCTACATTGAGTACTTTGCCGCGCAAAGGAAGAATGGCTTGAAACTTTCTGTCGCGTCCTTGTTTGGCTGATCCTCCAGCGGAATCACCCTCGACGATATACAACTCACAAAGAGCAGGATCTTTTTCCTGGCAATCCGCCAGCTTTGCTGACAAACCCAGACCATCCATAATGCCTTTGCGGCGGGTTAGTTCACGGGCTTTACGCGCAGCCTCGCGCGCACGCGCTGCTTCAACGATTTTTCCACAAATGATTTTTGCGTCATGTGGCCGCTCCGCCAAATAATCGGTCAGTGTTTTGGCAACCACTTCTTCTACCGGGCCACGAACTTCCGATGAAACTAATTTGTCTTTCGTTTGCGAGCTAAATTTTGGTTCAGGCACTTTGACTGACAAAACGCAGGTCAGGCCCTCACGCATGTCATCACTGGCAATTTCAACTTTCGCTTTCTTAGCGAACTCATGCTCTTCGATATATTTATTGATGACACGCGTCATTGCGGCACGCAAGCCTGTCAAATGCGTTCCACCATCACGCTGAGGAATATTATTGGTAAAGCAAAGCACTTGCTCATTAAATGCATCATTCCATTGCATCGACACATCTACCGAAATCATGGTGTTATGGTCTGATAAGCGCTCACCCGTTGCTTGAAACACATTAGGGTGCAGTACATTTTTACTCTTGTTGATGTATTCAACAAAGCCGCGCGTGCCGCCTTCGAATGCAAATTCTTCTTCTTTGCCGCTGCGCTGATCAGTCAACTTGATGCGCACGCCGTTGTTAAGAAATGAAAGTTCTCGTATGCGTTTAGCGAGTATGTCGTAGTGAAATTCTACATGCGTGAAAATTTCTTCGTCAGCCCAAAAATGCACTTCGGTTCCACGCTTGTCGGTATCCCCAACTTCTTTGATGGGCGATATCTCTACGCCTTCTTGTGTTTCAATCAGGCGATTTTGCGGAATGCCGTGAGCAAACTCCATAAAATATTGTTTGCCATCGCGGCGTATCGTCAGCAGCAATTTTTTTGACAGCGCATTGACGCAAGAAACGCCGACACCATGCAACCCACCAGAAACTTTATACGAGTTTTGATCGAATTTTCCGCCAGCGTGCAGTTCAGTCATCACGATTTCAGCCGCGCTACGCTTGGGTTCGTGCTTGTCATCCCATTTAATGCCTGTGGGTATGCCTCGGCCGTTATCACGTATAGAAATCGAATTGTCAGCATGAATAATGACGTGGATTTCTGTGCAATATCCTGCCAGTGACTCATCGATAGAGTTATCCAGAACTTCAAACACCAAGTGATGCAAGCCGGTGCCATCGGAGGTATCGCCGATATACATGCCGGGTCGCTTACGCACCGCTTCTAGCCCCTCCAGAATTTGTATGGATGAAGCGCCGTACTGATTTGACTGGTTACTACTTTCTGATGGAATTGCGGCCATGGCTACCTTAATAAAACAAATACTATGTAAATCATCGAAGTAAAAATATGTTGAAGGGGCTCACTAGCCCCTTCGCATGCCAAGTTCTCGTTCTTTAAATTCTCATGGGCATAACAACATATTTAAAATTCGGATCATCCGGAACCGTAATCAAGGCTGATGAATTGGCATCACCTAAAGAAATACTCACTTGATCACATTTCAGATTGTTCAAAACATCAAGCAGGTACGTCACATTAAACCCAATATCGACGCTGTCACCGCTGTAGTCGATTTCTAGTTCTTCAACTGCTTCTTCCTGATCCGCATTGGTCGAACTAATCTTCAAGCTACCGGGTGCAATCACACAGCGCACGCCTTTGAATTTATCTGAGGTCATGATGGCCGTACGTTGCAGCGCACGCAGCAATATGTCACGGCTTATAGAGAAATTATTTTTATAGGCTTTAGGAATAACCCGGGTGTAGTCAGGGAATTTTCCTTCGACTAATTTGGATATCAGTTCGATGTTGGAAAAATCCAATTTCACCTGATTAGTCGCGATGTGAAGATTAACTATGTCATCTGTGTCTTCCAACAAGCGCTGTAACTCCAAAATTGTTTTGCGAGGAATGATGACTTCCTGACGCGCGAATTCTTGCTCAGTAACGATCTGCGAAAACGCTAATCGGTGACCATCGGTTGCCACAGCAATCACGTTTTTTCCATCAACCACCAGTAAAAGACCATTCAAGTAGTATCGAATGTCTTGCTGAGCCATAGAAAAATGCACCATGTTAAAAAGATGCTTCAATGTCTTCTGGGGCACCGCAACTTTGGCGCCAAAATGCTCTGCCTGTGCGACAGTTGGAAATTCATCCGCCGACTGAGTTTGCAAAGCAAATCGCGACTTACCCGACTGAACGGTCATCCGTTTATTTGTGAGCGACAGCGAAACTTCTGCCTCAGGTAGCGCGCGCAAAATATCCAAGAGCTTACGCGCTGCTACCGTAGTTGCCACCACCTCATTGCCAGAGCCTATAGCAGCGTGCGTGCTGATCTGCACTTCAATATCGGTTGATAACAAAGAGACTTCTTCTCCATCTTTGCGGATGAGGATATTGGCGAGAATCGGCAATGTGTGCCGACGCTCGACAATACCACTCACAATCTGTAATGGCCGCAGCAACGCGTCCCTGTGAGTTTTTACCAGTAGCATCGTGCTTTCCTTTCGCGTATCGCTTTCTTAATTAGCATAGTTATTTCTTTATTATTGCCGCCCCGGTTTAATGCCGGCTCAGCCCTTAAGGGTTTGTTCTAGTACATGAAGCTCGTGATTGCATTCTGGGTTCTTGCTACGGTCTGCTGCAATTTTTCGTACCGCATGCAGGACCGTTGTGTGATCGCGCCCGCCAAACAATTCGCCTATTTCTGGCAAACTTTTTTGCGTAAGCTCTTTAGCCAGATACATAGCAATCTGACGTGGACGCGCAATATTTGCTGGCCGCTTTTTTGAGTACATGTCTGCGACTTTGATATTGAAAAAATCCGCGACTGTTTTTTGTATATTTTCTACGGAAATTTGTCGGTTTTGCACTGACAGCAAATCTTTCAGCGCATCTTTAACAACATCTATCGTTATGTCTTTGCCGTGAAAACGGGAATAGGCAAGTATTTTCCGCAGCGCGCCTTCAAGCTCACGCACATTAGATCGTAAATGTTTAGCTACAAAAAATGCCACATCGTCGGAAAATACAGCGCCTTCTAGCGCTGCTTTTTTCAGCAAGATAGCTACACGCATTTCCAGTTCAGGTGGTTCAACTGCAACCGTCAAACCCGAGTCGAAGCGAGATATCAATCGATCATCCATACCCGAGATTTCTTTAGGATAGGTGTCACTGGTAATAATGATCTGTTTTTTAGCTGCAATCAGGGCTTCGAAGGCATAGAAAAATTCTTCTTGCGTCCGGTTTTTGCCGCCAAAAAACTGAATATCGTCAATCAGCAGCAAATCCAGTGAGTGGTAGTAGCGCTTGAAATCGTCGAAGCCTTTGCGCTGATAAGCCGTGACCACGTCGCGCACGTATTGCTCTGCATGGATATAACGAATTTTGACGGATGGGTTGTCTGCCAGCACCTGATTACCAATGGCGTGTATCAGGTGGGTTTTACCCAGTCCGACCCCGCCATACAAAAATAACGGGTTGTACGAAATGCCGGGGTTGCTGGCTACTTGTATAGCGGCGGCACGGGCTAACTGATTGGCCTTGCCGGTGACAAAACTATCGAAGGTCAGGGCGGGGTTAATACGGCTTTGATCTCTGCGCAGGTGGGTTTCTTCTACCTGTATGACACGCTCCGTAGAGCCGTCCAACGTCGGCGCAGACTGGGAAGGCGCGCTGGGACCTGCTGTTTTTTTAAGCTGCCCATTACGAGGGTCCAACACAAACTGCACATCGACCGGTGACTGCCAAAATTCTGCCGCGATGGTGGTGATGCGGTCTGCAAACTGGGTTTTGACCCAGTCGAGTTTGAACCGGTTAGGCGCAGCTATGCGAAGACGGCCGTCTTCAAAGTCAAGCATCGCAAGAGGCTTGATCCATGCACTGTATTGCTGAGGCGTTAGCTCCTGCTGCAGCCGCAAAGCACAGGTCTGCCAGAATTCTTCCATGCGTTGATTCGGTAGTGGGAGCGACGGGAGAAGGCGCGCCCCGACGTTCTAGGTTGGTCTAATGGACTAAGCGCGCAGGCTTGCCGGAATAGCCCTATTCTACCCTTGCCGGGCTAAGTTATCCACAGGAAGGGCTTAAATTGATGAATCTTTGGCCACGCCGCGCGCCGGATTTATTTGCTTTTTAATTAACTACGGTAAAAGCCTTTACTTCCCAGCTGCAAACATCGCCCTCAAACGCTTAAATACCCTCACAGTACGTAACAAGCACGGGTTTAACATGGGTAAGTGATTGACAGAAATAGACAAAATACTGTCTAATCTGCGGTTCACTGCATTGCGCGCTGTCGTGTGAGTTTCCTGGCGCCGCAATTCAAGATTTTGTCCGGGTGGTTACACCCGGTTTTTGCTCAGTCTATTCCGATCAGCGAGATCCCAACATGAAACGTACCTACCAACCTTCCGTCGTCCGCCGCAAGCGCACGCACGGCTTTCGAGCACGTATGGCCACCCGCGCTGGTCGCGCTATCTTAAATGCGCGCCGCTCCAAAGGTCGTAAGCGATTGGCCGTTTAAGGCCGGATGCACGACCTTGCCTGAAAACAAATCCGGCGACAGCCCGGAAGACTTCGGCAGGCATCGGCGTATTTTAAAAACGGATGAATTCTCATCCGTTTTTCGTTTACGCCCTGTAAAGCGTACTGAACATTTTGTGCTTTACCAACATGCAAATTCCCTAGGCCATGCTCGGCTTGGCATCGTAGTAGCGAAAAGGCTGGCTCAGCGAGCGGTGACCCGAAATATGATCAAGCGCATGGCAAGAGAAATTTTCCGGCGGTCCGAACTAGCAGCAACTGACTACGTAATTCGGCTCAGCAGTTCGCTAATGAGTCGCCAACAAAGTGCATCATCAAAGTCGCGCAAAATGGCATTGGCTGCTGAACTTGAGGCCTTGCTAAGTTCCTATGAGCTTCAGCCCCGCCCTAACATCTGATGAAATCCTTGCTGCTGACCCTGCTGCGCTTGTACAAAATTGGAATTAGTCCGCTGCTGGGTCAGCATTGCCGTTTTTTTCCCAGCTGCTCGGAATACGCGCAACAAGCCATCATCGAACATGGCGCTATGCGCGGCAGTTTGCTTGCTGGCCAACGCTTGTGCAAATGCCACCCATGGCATTCGGGCGGCGTTGATCCTGTTCCAAAACGCGAGCCATGTGCTTCGATCGCCAACACGGCGGATCAAGTAACTCACCCGCATCCCTGAACCATTACTTCCACCTTTAGATTCTTATGGATATCAAACGTACAGTGCTCCTGGTGATTTTCTCGCTTTCTCTGCTCATGCTTTGGGAGAACTGGACTATCTCCAACGGCGGGCCATCAATGTTCGCACCGGAAGTCGCCCCCATCAATGCCAACGCACCAGCCAGCACTAAAAGCGATGCGTCAGTTCCGCAAGCGACGGCTGTTACCACTGCAGCAACCAGCGGTGCGGATGTGCCTGCAGGACCTGCGACGAGTACGCCGGGTGAAAAAATCACCATTACAACCGATTTGTTGAAAGCAGAAATCAACACTGCCGGCGCAGAGCTGACTCGCATAGAACTGCTACAACACAAAGACAGCGCAGATCAAAGTCGTAACGTTGTTTTGATGGAGTCGGGTGCAAGCCGCACCTATGTCGGACAGAGTGGTCTGATAGGCGCCAATGCTCCCAACCATCGCTCCATGTTCACTGTCCGTCCTGGCACTCGCAGCCTGGATGCTGCCGACAGTCTGCAACTGGTTTTGGATGCTGAACAAGATGGCGTAAAACTCACCAAGACGTACACCTTCAAACGCGGTGAATATGAAATCGGACTAACTCACGAGGTAACAAACGGCAGTGCAGCTGCAATTACTCCCTCTGTCTACGTACAACTGGTGCGCGATGCTAGCAAGCTTGAAGGTGATTCACGCTTTTACAGCACCTTTACGGGTCCCGCCGTCTACACCGACGCGGAAAAATTTCGTAAAGTTAATTTCGAAGATTTAGATAAAGACAAGCAACCGCCTGCTGCGCAAACTGACAAAGGCTGGATTGCAATGGTTCAGCACTATTTTGTGTCTGCTTTCCTGCCATTGGACCAAGGTACCTACGAATTATTTACTCGCAAAATCGACGACCGTTTGTATGCGGTTGGTGCCATCATCAAAATGGGAAGTATCGCTCCGGGCTCAATCGCAAAATCAACAGGCAAGCTTTACACCGGCCCTCAAGAATCTGCCAAGTTGGAAAAATTTGCGCCCGATTTTGATTTGGTCAAAGACTATGGTTGGCTCACACTTATTGCTAAACCCATTTTCTGGTTGATGGAGCAAATACAAAAAGTATTGAGTAACTGGGGCTGGACCATCATCGTTTTAACCATACTGATTAAGCTGGCGTTTTTTCCATTGTCCGCAGCTAGCTATCGCAGCATGGCAAAAATGAAGCTGGTTACCCCAAAAATGACGGCTATTCGTGAACGCCACAAAGGCGATCCACAGCAAATGAACGCCGCCATGATGGAGCTATACAAAACCGAAAAGATTAATCCTCTGGGTGGCTGTCTTCCGGTAATAGTTCAAATCCCCGTGTTTATTGCGCTGTACTGGGTTTTGCTGGCGAGCGTAGAAATGCGTCATGCTCCGTGGTTAGGCTGGATACAAGATTTGGCCGCTCCCGATCCGTGGTACATCCTGCCAGTAATCATGGCGGTGTCTATGTTTGTACAAACCAAACTCAATCCTACGCCGCCGGATCCGATCCAGGCAAAAGTTATGTTATTTATGCCAATTGCATTTTCGGTGATGTTCTTCTTTTTCCCTGCCGGCTTGGTGCTTTACTGGGTTGTCAATAATCTTCTGTCCATCGCGCAGCAATGGGTCATCACGCGGCAAGCAGAAAACGCTAAATAACATTAGCGGCACATAGTGTGCCGCCATGAATTTCAAAGTCCGTCGCCATAGGCCACGGACTTTTTTCTTTACAGATAAAATCTCCACATGATTTCTGATAACTCGCCTATTGCCGCTATTGCCACTGCACCCGGTCGCGGGGGTATAGGCGTAGTACGTATTTCTGGCAAAGATCTCACATCGTTAGCGCGCGCAGTTTGTAAATTAAATGGCTCGACTGAACTCAAACCTCGCTACGCGAGTTACCTTGATTTCATACGCGCCGATGGCAGCGTGATTGATACGGGACTCGCTATTTATTTTCCCGCACCGCATTCTTACACCGGCGAAGACGTACTCGAACTCCAAGGCCATGGCGGGCCTGTTGTCATGCAAATGCTGCTGAGTCGCTGCTTGGAAGCTGGCCATGACATAGGCCTTCGGTTAGCTAATCCCGGAGAATTTACGTACCGCGCGTTTCAAAATGAAAAAATGGATCTCGCACAGGCCGAGGCTGTTTCAGATTTGATCGAAGCGTCCACCGAAGCTGCTGCAAAACTCGCAACGCAGTCCCTTTCGGGCGCGTTTTCGCACGCCATACACGCGCTTGTTGAACAAGTAATTAATTTGCGGATGCTAGTCGAGGCTACGCTGGACTTCCCAGAAGAAGAAATAGATTTCTTAGAAAATTCTGACGCACGCGGCAAATTAAGTGCCGTAGTTACTGCCTTACGTAGCGTACTCGAACAAGCATCACAAGGCGCTCTGTTGCGGGATGGCTTAAATGTCGTGTTAGCGGGTCAGCCCAACGTTGGAAAAAGCTCCTTGCTGAATGCTCTTGCGGGTTCGGAGGTGGCGATAGTAACTGCCATCGCCGGCACAACGCGCGATAAAATTACTCAGACAATTCAAGTTGAAGGCATACCCATTAATATCATTGATACCGCCGGTATCCGCGATGATGCACATGCCGATAGTGAAGTCGAGCGTATAGGTATTGCGCGCACATGGGCAGCGGTGGAAACCGCTGATGTGATTTTGCATGTTTTGGATGCCAGCCGCGGGCCGACGCGCAGCGACGAAGAAATCGTTGAACGCCTGCCTGACCATGTTCCGCTGCTGCGCATTTGGAACAAAATTGATTTGTCTGGCCATCAAGCCTCAATTGCTATCGAATCCGATGCAACGCATATTTATCTATCCGCATCCGAACGGCTAGGTATGGATTTACTGCGCAAAGAATTACTACGCATCGCTGGCTGGCAGCAAACCGGTGAATCTATTTATCTTGCGCGAGAGCGTCATTTGCTGGCGTTAAAAAGTGCTGATGACCATTTACGTGTTGCGACCGAATTAGCCGCTCAACAAGACAGTGCTCTCGATTTATTTGCTGAAGAACTTCGGCTCGCACAAGATAGATTAAACAGCATTACTGGTGCGTTTACATCCGATGATTTGCTGGGCGTGATTTTCAGCCGCTTTTGTATAGGTAAGTAAACTATGCAGAGCGCGTCAGGATAGAAAGTCAACGCCTTAACCCCGAGCGCTCTGCCAGAGAGCTTACGCGGATTGTTTTATCGAAGCGAATACCGCACAGCGTAAATACGCTTAATGCCGGGCAGGTGCGCGTGATTTTTTAAAGTCTGATTTCCGTATCAGGCTGTGTATGCCTTTGGTTCTATCCACTACTTGCGACACATTGAAATCCGTCGCTGCTGATAAGTAGGCGTACGCTACCGCTCTGTCCATTCCCAGCACTTCTGATAGAAAACGCACCGACTCTCGCACAGCATCTTTCATCGCTTCGTTTAAGTCGGGGTGCAAACCTATCGCAATCCAAAACTCTTTTGTTTCGCCAAACGGCTTGACCAGTGTGCCTGAAGCAGAAGGTATGCGTGCATCACCCTTTTTAAGCAAGGTAATACGAAAACTTGCGCGCATGGAGTGTTCTAGTGCTGTTAATGCAACCTCACCATTACCTTGTGACATGTGCGGATCGCCCGTATAAAAATTTGCGCCATTAACAAACACCGGCAGATAAACGGTCGTACCCGCACCCAAATCTTTCACATCCATGTTGCCGCCATAGGCGCCTGGAGGAACCGAATGCACCAGCTCCGTGGTGTCCGCTGCCACACCCATCACACCCATAAATGGCGCCGTTGGAAACGTGACCTCAGCACCCTGCGTATTTTTCAGTACACCTTGCCACTGACCACGCGCGGTTTTGCGTATCGGTGTAAATACCGACATGTTATGAAATTTTGATGGGTCTGCTGCGCTAGCATCCGATTCAGGTTTAGGACCTTCAGGAAACTCTCCCGGCAAAGCACCCTTGCCATGGCGGTTAGAGATAACGCCATAGGGTACGCGTGGTGTCACAGCCAACACATCTATCTTTAATACATCGCCCGGCTCTGCGCCCTGTATAGCAACAGGGCCAGTGACTATGTGTGGGCCATCTTTAAAAAAATCATGCGGCAAATCCGAACGTGTAATTGCGATCGCATCGTTAAGCACCATGTGCGGTGATACGCCATGTGATCCAAAATATTGAACAGGGTTTCTACCCTGATCTTCCAAAATGCCTTCGTGTGACAGCGTATCAAACACAACTGTGGCACCCGAGGGCACGGTTAACACTGGAGCATCCGTCGCATTTGGCAAGTAACCCCATTTAATGGTGGCGAGCGTAGAGGGCACATAAAACACCTTGCTGCCAAAACCTTTAATCATCAACGGGCCGGGTTTGTCTGCCAGCGGCTGTAATGGCATTGTGTAAGGCGTCGTTGCAGTAACAGATAAGCTTAGGGCAGCGAAAGATATACCAACAATATGATGTTTGATTTTCATTGTAATAAGTGGTCTGCAATAAACGTGTTGAAAAATAGAAGGGCGAATTAAATATTGCTGAACTACTTAGCGTCGTTCAAAAACACCGGTATCGCGATTTTTTTTAACGTCATTCCATGGAAAGATCTGCCCATTCATGGCTACAAATACTCCCGCAGGACATAACTGTGCTGCCGCCATAGCAAAACCCAGGTTAAACAACGCATCAGAATTCAAAACTTCATAGGGAATCATTGCCCCTGTCAACACGATTGTTTTAAGCAAACCTGCATTGCCCAAAACATCGGCTGTGTCACACATGGTGTCTGTGCCGTGCACAATAACAATACTGTCTTCTGCCGAATCATCGCAGGCTTTTCTTATTTGTTGCCTATGCTGTTCTTGCATGTCGAGGGAGTCGAGCGCAAACAAATGCTCAAATACGAACGTTTGAGTTAGTCGGGCGCGCTCTAACACGGTCGGCAACACACTTTTACCTAAGACTAACTGACCTGTTAGTTCGTTATAGTGCTTGTCGAAAGTACCTCCGGTAGCAATGATGCGCAGTGTCATGACGTTAGCTGGTTTTTACGTGAATAATCGGCGAACTGAGATCATATCCTGAAGCTCGAGTTTATTGATTCTGATAAGCAAATAGCGATTGCTAACGACACTGCGCGCATCGATGGAGGACGAAAAAAAAGGAGTGGGCTCGCGGGGAGTCCACTCCTGAAATGCAGGGCAAGCAAGGCGAGGAACGACCTGATTGCCCGCCATCCGAGACAAGATGGACTGTTATGGTATGGGGCCACACTCAGGTAATCCAATGCTATGTTGGAATGGTTTTATGCGCGGTCTTGTGCTGTGATGGCTTTGAAAAAAATCTACGCTCACGCCCCAGCCAATGAATAATAATTTTCCAAGTCGTGCCTCTCGTTTTCATGGTTCGGACTTAAACGGCTACACTAGCATCTGTTGTTTTTCTTTTTTGCTCGATCATGAAACCTGTCGCACCTGGTACCGTCATCTTTCACCGCTATCGAGGCTATGGCGTGGTGACGTCCGTTAATCTCCTAACTGGCTGGATATCGGCGCGCTTTGCCAGTGAAGGTCGAACTCTGGATTTGAACCTGTCTTGTGATCATGTGCAGCACGCCGACGGTGAGCCTATCCTTTTCCGCAGTACTTCCCCTGATCGTATGCCACATGGTAAGTTGATGGCCATGATGCGCCAGCTGCATAAGGCCGGTTATCAACGACTTTATCTATACAGTTGGCCCAAACCTTCAGGCCTGCATTGGCGCTGGCACTTATTTACCGGGCCGCGCCATTGGATGCAACGCAGTTGGCGTGAAGGCTGGTATGGCTCCGGCGCTGAGTACAACCTCAATCCAGTAATGGGCTGGGGTGATAATCCCGGCGCATCTGAACATGATTTAGTATCAGCCTTAGCGCGCTTTGATCCGCATGGCCTGTCGCGTGCGCTGGGAAGAGACGAAGACCATACCCAGTGGTTTGCAGATGTGTGTGACGCCTTGCTGCCTAACTACACATTTTCACTGGGATGGGATCAGCACGCTGGCCCTCAGCCAGATCATTTGCCTGTCATACCCTTGCGTAGCAATGTTGCCCCCTATTCCGGACCGCCGCTGCCCTGGCCACCCGGCTGGGGTCGTTTATGGAGTAGCGTTCCAAGAGTTACACCCGCCACCAAAATCACGGGAACAACTCCCGTTGATGCCCCTTCAGACGCCGACCGTTAATATCGCTGATCTTCACCTCACGCACGCCCGGCTGTAATGTGATGATGGCTCCCGCTTGTACGCTGCCTTGCTGCAGCACTTTCAAATAAACGCCGGTAAATCCTGATTGCAGCATATGTTTCACTGCGTGCCGATAACCCATGCGCGCTGCAAATTTATAGCAAGGCGCGCGCGGCTCGGTAACTTCCAAAAAAACATCACCCACGTTTAAACGGTCGCCTACCCATAAATCACTTTCTAAAATTCCTAGGGTAGTGAGATTTTCACCTATAGCACCCGGCGCAAGTTGTATAGCTTGAGACGTTTGTTTATTCAGACTTACTAACGTTTTTTCCCAAAACGCATAGTGCTCATATGGATATAAATACACCGCTTTATCTATGCCACCGTGCACCGTTAAGTCTGCTTGCTCATCACCTTCTAAACCAAGTCGTCTTATCTGAACCGGGCTATCAACTGCGTTTTTTCGTATCCCTGAAACGACGCTCTGCGTAGATCCGCTACCAGCAATAAACAAAGGTACAACTTTGCCCAGATTGATACTAACGATATGCATATGCTTACGCCTTGATTGCTATATTTCGTATTGCGCGACCATGAACAAAATCGACCACCGCTTCAAACGCAGGTTGAAAATATCGCTCGTAACTTTCGTGTTCTACAAATCCTATGTGCGGTGTGGCGAGTATCTTTTCTAAGCGCAGTAACGCATGTGTAGGAGGCACTGGCTCAACATCAAATACATCAATGGCCGCGCCCCCTGGACGTCCTGCGTTAAGTGATGTTTCTAGTGCCTGCGGCGCTATCAATTCTGCACGGCTGGTATTGACTAACAAAGCGTCTGGCTTCATTAGGCTAAGCTCATGTGTTGTGACGATGTGTCGCGTGTGCTCACTTAATCGTAAGTGCAAGCTCAACACATCGGCGTTTGTAAATAAGTCGTCTTTGGAGTGAGTGATTTGCAAGCCATGTTGTTGTGCTAGCTGTCGACTAGCGGCGCTACCCCAAACCATTACATCCATCCCAAACGCTTTTGCGTAGCGCGCAACTAACTGACCTATACGACCATATCCCCAGATCCCCAATGTACGACCATGCAGCACACGCCCTAGCGTATTGTGTGCGGGATGGGTCGAGCTTGATTGCCACACCCCTTGTTTCATGAGGCTAGCGTATTGAGGAATTTTTCTGCTTGCTCCCAGTATTAGACCCCAAGTTAATTCAGCAGGCGCGACCGGATCGCCTGCGCCATCGACCACCGCTATTTCTCGCTCTGCCGCTGCCTGAAGATCAACATGTGAGCCTATGCGACCCGTCTGACAAATTAACTTTAGCTTGGGCAGTTTAGAAATCAAGGCACGATTTAGTGTGGTCCGTTCACGGATTAATACCAGCACATCAAAATCCGCTAGCCGTATGGCTAGTTGTCCTTGACCTTTGGCGCTGTGCTGAAAAACCTTTACGTCAAGCCCGCGCAATTGCTCAAAGCAGGTAAGGTGGCGCACTGCGTCTTGGTAGTCATCGAGTATGGCAATTTTCATGAGTAAGCCTTGCGTCGGTACGGGGACAGCAAACGCATTTGCATAGTGTCAAATAACGATTTTTGGATGTTTTTATATGATTTTAAAGACTATAAAATAAAAATACGGTGTTTTAAGTGCTTAGTAGGGCTCTGCTTTTTACACCAAAACGGCCTTCTTTTGCCTATTTGTAGACTACATACTTCTGATTAAAACTTCAGCAAACAATCTGAGCTGGCGATTATCCTTAGCCCATTCGACACGACTGCCGATAACCCACCTTCGGGGAGGCACTAACTGCAACGAGTATCCTGCCGACCGGCCCAAGCATATATCTTGGCGTGGCCCTAGGCGGCAATGACGAGAGACTATTTTTACTTACGTAACACTGAAGGATAATAATCACATGTGGTAGGAAAGGTGCGCACTCTAATGCGCAGCGGGGGCAGGCACGCCAGCGTTTACCTATCACTTTATCTGTCTAATTATCTATGCATACCTATCTCGCTGTTATAAAGAGATGGTTTTATTAATTTCGACCAAGCTTTTAAAAGCGACTATCTATGGCATTTCCGTTGCCCATGCGTGAAGGCGTTACCGCCAGTCGAGTTAATTTGCCTAATGGCCCATGGAAAACCATAGGTGATTATTTTTCTGTTCGTTTTCCGCAGGTTACAAGAGATAGTTGGCAGCGTCGTGTAAATCAGGGCGAGCTGGTGGACGAAAAAGGACAACTTATACGCTTAGAAAATGATTACCGCTGTGGTGCATGTATTTATTATTACCGAGAACGTGCAGTTGAAATACCCATTCCTTTACAAGAAACCATACTCTTTCAGAACGAAGAGTTATTGGTAGTCGACAAACCACATTTTTTGCCGGTAACACCTGGCGGCCGATTTCTTCAAGAGACATTGCTTGTACGTCTAAAACGACGTACAGGCATAGAATCACTTACCCCTATACATCGACTCGACCGTGAAACAGCGGGCGTGATAATGATTTCTGTAAACCCCTCGACACGTAGTTTATGGCAATCTTTATTTCGCGAAAAACTGGTTGAAAAAGAGTATCACGCACTCGCGAGTATCAGGCATGACCTCGCTCTTCCTATGACTAGAGAGTCCCGCTTAGAGCGCGATGCCCAGTTTTTTCGTATGCGGGAAGTGGATGGGCTGCCAAATTCTCAGACGCATATAAGCGTCATTGAACAGCGGGGCAATAACGCTCTTTATCGTTTAATTCCAATCACTGGCAAGATGCATCAATTGCGGGTACACATGAATGCCATTGGTCTACCTATACTTAACGACGGGTTTTACCCGATCCCACTCGCCGCTGGCCTCGACGATTTCACTAAACCACTTAAATTATTGGCGAAGTCTATTACTTTTATCGATCCAGTCTCTGCAGACAGCAGACATTTTATTAGTATGCAGTCGCTGTAATCCTTACTGGTCTTTTTAACCATGTTACGACTATTTTGACATCTACTATAAAAACAAATGATGTGTCAGTGAGCTTGGTTCGGCGGGTAATCATAGCCTTGTCTATCGCTGCATTTGGTAGCGGTATGTCCATGCGCATCATGGACCCAATGTTGGTTCAACTTTCCCTTGATTTTGCTATCCCGCTAGGCATGGCGTCTTGGACTATTACTGTTTTTGGTGTTGCTTACGGCTTTGCGCAATTAATTTTTGGACCTTTAGGAGACCGTTACGGTAAAGTAAAAATAGTAGCGTGGGGTTGTTGTGCGTGCAGCCTTGCTGCATTACTTTGCGGTATTACCACTGAGTTTACGGGCTTACTAATTGCCCGAATATTCGCGGGTATAACGGCAGCTTCAATTATTCCTCTTGCAATGGCTTGGATAGGCGATGTCGTTGTATATGAGCACCGACAATCGGTATTGGCCAAATTTTTAATAGGTCA
>JAJTGE010000103.1 GCA_021298555.1 Oxalobacteraceae bacterium | reverse complement strand
CCGTTTGCTACAGGCGAAACGGGTCGCGTTGGTTCTCCTAAGCGTCGCGAAATTGGTCATGGTCGTTTAGCTAAACGTGCGCTGATCGCTGCGCTGCCAGCGGCTGACGAATTTAGTTATTCAGTTCGTCTGGTATCTGAAATTACTGAATCAAACGGTTCGTCATCAATGGCGTCTGTTTGCGGCGGTAGCTTGGCGTTAATGGATGCGGGTATGCCGCTGAAAGCACACGTTGCAGGTATCGCAATGGGTCTGATCAAAGAAGGCAACAAGTTTGCTGTGTTGTCCGATATCTTGGGTGATGAAGATCACTTAGGCGATATGGATTTCAAAGTAGCAGGCACATCTACCGGCATTACTGCGCTGCAGATGGATATCAAAATTCAGGGCATTACCAAAGAAATTATGCAAGCCGCTCTCGCTCAAGCGAAAGAAGGTCGTGTGCATATTCTGGGCAAGATGCAAGAAGCCATGCCGCATGGCCGCACAGAGCTGTCGAATTTTGCTCCGCGCTTGATCACGATACGCATCAATCCTGAAAAAATCCGTGACGTCATCGGCAAAGGTGGTGCTGTCATTCGTGCACTGACTGAAGAAACCGGTACGCAAATTGATATTACCGACGAAGGTATTGTGACCATTGCATCAGTAGATGCAGCGGCTGGTCAGGAAGCCAAGCGTCGTGTGGAAGAACTCACCGCATCAGTAGAGGTAGGCAAAAACTACGATGGAGTTGTTCTGAAATTACTCGACTTCGGTGCGATTGTTCAGGTTATGCCAGGTAAAGATGGTTTGCTGCATATCAGTCAAATTGCTAACGAACGCGTCAATGCCGTTGCAGACTACCTAAAAGAAGGCCAGCAGGTTCGCGTGAAAGTTCTGGAGACAGACGATCGTGGTCGCTTAAAGCTTTCCATGAAGGCTGTCTTGGCTGAAGAATCCGGCGAGGGTACTCAAGCGCAGCAATAAGCGATTGAGTATTTTTCCAGCTGCTGAAAAATAAAAGGAACATTCATGCGTGCCATAGAGATCATTAAGCCAGGTGGCCCCGAGGTATTGATTCCGTGTGAACGGCCCATGCCCACGCTTAAGGCCGGCGAGGTGCTCATCAAGGTGCATGCTGCTGGTGTGAATCGACCTGATGTGCTGCAGCGTACCGGTAATTATCCGGTACCGCCAGGCGCATCGGATATTCCTGGTTTGGAAGTGGCTGGCGAAATCGTTGATGGTGACTTAGCTGGCAGTGCCTTTAAACGTGGCGATATGGTGTGCGCACTAGTGCAAGGTGGTGGTTATGCCGAGTACTGTGCCGCGCCAGTCGCTCAGTGTTTGCCGGTTCCTAAGGGATTTACTGCGGTAGAAGCTGCTTCGCTTCCGGAGACATTTTTTACTGTCTATAGCAATGTTTTTGGCCGTGCGCGTCTTGCTGAAGGCGAGTCGTTGTTAGTGCAGGGCGGAACGTCTGGCATTGGTGTAACTGCGATACAAATTGCATCGGCGCTAGGCTATCGAGTGTTTGCGACAGCGGGTACGGATGACAAATGTCGTGCTTGCGAAAGCTTGGGTGCTGAGCGTGGTATCAACTATCGCACTGAAGATTTTTCTGAGATAGTGAAATCTCTCACCGATGGTAAGGGCGCAAACGTCATTCTCGATATGGTGGCGGGTGACTATGTTAATCGTGAAATTAATTGCTTAGCTGATGATGGCCGTCTCGTAATCATCGCTTTGCTTGGCGGCGTAAATGGTACGGTGAACTTCGGTGAAATCCTGCGTCGTCGTTTGACGATTACAGGTTCCACCTTGCGTCCTCGTCCTATTTCGTTCAAGCAGGACGTCGCGCAGCAGCTGCATCATCACATTTGGCCTTTGCTGGAATCAGGAAAAATCAAACCCGTCATATTCAAGACGTTTGGTTTAGATCAGGCATCCGATGCCCATGCGCTGATGGAAACTAGTACGCATGTCGGTAAGATCATGCTGCAGGTAATCTAGCGCCCAGTTATATTTTTAATCGCTTATTGGCTACTAGTTAATCGCTATGCGTAAGAAATTAATCGCAGGTAATTGGAAGATGAATGGCAGTCTCGCTGTGAATGCGACATTGCTGGATAATCTTCGGGCTGGCGGCGTGGCGGGATGCGAACTTGCGGTATGCGTACCTGCTGTTTATCTGTCACAAACGCAATCAGCTCTTGCAGGCTCATCCATTGCTTGGGGAGCGCAAGACGTTTCTGAGCATGAGAGTGGTGCCTATACTGGCGAGATTTCTGCGACGATGTTGAAAGATTTTGCGTGTGGTTATGTGATTGTTGGTCATTCTGAGCGTCGCTCGTATCACAGAGAAAGCGATGAGTTGGTGGCGGCTAAGGCGGTTCAGGTTTTAAAATCCAACATGACTCCCATAGTGTGTGTGGGTGAAACTTTGTCAGAGCGTGAACAAGGTCATACAGATGCCGTGGTGATTCGTCAGTTGCAGCCTGTATTGGCGGCTGCTTCATCACGTTTATCTGAGATTGTTGTTGCTTATGAACCTGTCTGGGCTATAGGTACAGGAAAGACGGCAACACCCGAGATGGCACAACAAGTTCATGCGGTGATACGCGCCGCCCTTGCTCGTGTCGACGTGCATGCTGCGAATACGATACGCATACTGTATGGCGGCAGTATGAAACCAGATAATGCCAAAGAGTTACTCGCTATGTCGGATATTGATGGCGGACTAATTGGTGGTGCATCGTTAAAGGCAGCAGATTTTCTGGCTATCGCCTTTGCAGCTTGATGGTAATTGACAAGCTCAAACACAAGTATTAGTAAAATTTTTTGTTAAGTCTTCCAGATTTTTATAGATTGCACGATCTGTTGATTGAACAAGCTTTGACGGCTGTAAAAAATTTCTTGAATTAATTTACTAGAGAACGACGGAAATACCATCATGAATACTTTGCTTGCTATCGTTATTGTTGTGCAGGTGGTCACTGCACTGGTCATTATTGGTCTGGTATTGCTACAGCATGGTAAGGGAGCGGATATGGGCGCGGCATTCGGCTCCGGAGCCTCTGGCAGTCTGTTTGGTGCCAGTGGATCATCTAATTTCCTCTCCAGATCAACGGGTATTGCAGCGGCTGTTTTTTTCGCTGCTACGCTGGCTTTAAGCTTTCTCGGTAGTCGACCGATAGCCGCTGGTGGTGCTGGTGTAATGGACCAGATACCGGCAACTCCGGCTACACCAGCCAAACCTCAAAACCCGGCTGGGCAGCCACAACCCTCTGCCCCAGCTTCAGGCCAATCTGGTGAGATACCAAAATAAATTTTGACTTCCTGCTCCCAGGTGTGTGGAAGTTGTTTTTTTAGTGCAGTCAAACTAGTTTGGCTCATGTAAATCAACGAGTTGCAGCATTCCAATGCATAGAAACTTTTAGAGATAATCTCCAATTCATCCGCTTAGTTACTCGCTAATGATGCTGCGTTGAATTGGTATCTCAAAGCAGGTTAAAATGGCATGCTTTTGCCGACGTGGTGGAATTGGTAGACACGCTATCTTGAGGGGGTAGTGGCGTAAGCTGTGCGAGTTCGAGTCTCGCCGTCGGCACCAGTTAACAATGTAATTCAGCGGGCCAGCAGAAGGTTGCCTTTTGCTGGCTTTTTGCCGAGACGACAGAGTTGTCTTTTTGGCTCCACGTAGAGCGATTACTTGCTCTAGTTTTCTATAGCGAATATTGTGAACCTCGAAAACTACCTGCCGATATTGTTATTCATTGGTGTCGGTATTGTTGTCGGTGTTGCTCCCCAAATTCTGGGTCGCCTGCTTGGGCCGCACAAACCAGACGCGCAAAAAACTTCTGCTTACGAATGCGGCTTCGAAGCCTTTGAAGACGCTCGCATGAAGTTCGATGTACGCTATTACCTCGTCGCTATACTTTTTATACTTTTCGATCTGGAAGTTGCTTTCCTAGTTCCATGGGCAGTCGCCATGAGCGATGTTGGCCTGTTGGGCTTTTGGGCAATGATGATTTTTCTTGGAGTACTGGTGGTGGGCCTTATTTTCGAGTGGAAAAAAGGCGCCCTGGATTGGGAATAATCAATGGCTATTGACGGACTACTCAACGAAGGCTTTGTCACAACGACCGCTGACAAACTTATCAACTGGACGCGCACTGGCTCAATGTGGCCTATGACGTTTGGTTTGGCGTGCTGTGCGGTTGAAATGATGCATGCGGGCGCATCTCGCTACGATCTTGATCGTTTTGGTGTGGTGTT
>JAJTGE010000036.1 GCA_021298555.1 Oxalobacteraceae bacterium | reverse complement strand
GAGCAAGGTCTTGATGACTTCTTCAATCGAGATTTGAATAAATAGCGACGTATCGTAAGGAATTTTATAATCGACGCCGGGCGGAAAATATTTTTTTAACTCCGCCATTTTTGCTCGAACCAGTTTGGCAGTTTCTAGCGCATTCGCCGTAGGAGTAAGTTGAACACCAACAGCGGCAATATCTTTACCATTGAGTCGGGCAGCAAATCCATACGACTGGCCAGCAACTTCAACGCGACCAACATCACGTATGCGAACCGTGGCTCCACCGGGCGTTGCGCGTAGAACGATATTACCGAATTCTTCCGTTGTGGCTAATTGACCGGTCACGATAATCGAAGTGGCAATACGCTGCGAGCTGGGTGCTGGAAGATCACCCAAGATACCGGCTGAGAATTGCGCGTTTTGCGCGCGTATCGCAGTCACTACATCCGCCGGCGTTAATTTGTATCCTAAGAGTTTGTCTGGATCAACCCAGATACGCATGGCACGTTCTGTGCCGAATAACTGCGCTACTCCCACGCCCGGAATACGTTTGATTTCATTGATGACGTTACGCGCAAGATAATCACCCAGTGCAACCGGTGATTGTTCGCCAGTGGTGGAAATTAAGTTAACGAACATCAGCAAGTTACTACGTGCACGTGTGATGGTCACACCTTGCTGAACCACTGCTTGCGGTAGTCGCGCTTCAATACGTTTGAGACGGTTCTGTACATCCACCGCAGCTAACTCAGGATTGGTGCCGTTGCGGAAGGTAACGTTGACAGTTGACTGACCGTCGGACTGGCTCTGCGATTCTATGTAGAGCATGTTTTCAGCGCCATTCATTTCCTGCTCGATCAGGCTGGTCACACTTTCGTCTACAGTTTGCGCAGAGGCACCGGGGTAAATGGAAGTAACGATGATGGTGGGCGGTGCAATTTGCGGGTACTGTGAAACCGGCAGATTGGGAATGGCCAACACTCCTGCAAGCAGAATGAACAGCGCGATCACCCAGGCAAAGACTGGACGATCGATAAAAAACTTAGCCATGGTGAAGCGTCCTTATTTCTTTTCTTGTGCCGCGGGTGTGGGTAAGCTTCCATTGGTAGGTGCTGCTCCTGCAGGCTCCCACGGACTCGCTTTAACGGTTGCGCCAGGTTTGGCTTTTTGCAGGCCTTCGACAATGATTTGATCGCCTAAATCGAGTCCTGACGTAATAATCCAGCGCGTACCGTATGCGCCACCCGTTTTCACGGGTTTGGGTATCACTTTGCCCTCGGCGTTGACACTCATGACAACCGATCCGTCAGCAGTTCGCATTACCGCCTGTTGTGGCACGGTGATGGTGCCGCTGCGTACACCTTGCTCTAGCTTTACCCGAACATACATACCCGGTAGTAGTGAGCGTTCCGGGTTAGGAAATTGCGCGCGCAATATAACTGAACTGGATAATGGATCGACAGTTGTCTCTGAAAATAAAAATTGACCCGCGTGCGCGTAAGGTTTGCCATCTTCCGTTAGCAGCGTTAATTTTATTTTCGTGCCTCGCTGACCAGACTGCGTAATTTTTTCACGCAGCTGAGATAGCTCGACACTCGATTGAGTTAACGTGACATAAATTGGATCAAGTTGTTGAATGACAGCGAGTGCTGTTGGATCGTTGGCCGTCACCAGTGCACCCTCTGTGACCAGCGTGCGTCCTATGCGTCCAGCGATAGGTGCGGTGATGGTGGAGTACGAAAGATTTAAGCGCGCATTGTCTAGCACTGCCTTGGCTGCAGCAACGTCGGCAGCAGCTAATTTTTGTGCGCTCAGCACGTCGTCAAATTCTTGTTTGCTGATTGCGTTACTGTCGACCAAGCTGCGATAGCGGTTTAAACGCGTAGTGACTTGACCGAGATTGGCATCGGCGCGAGCTAAGGCAGCTTCGGCGCTGTTGTAAGCAGCCTGAAAAGGTGCGGCATCGATCTGATACAACACAGCACCAGCACGAACTTCACTGCCTTCACCATACAAACGTTTTTGCACTATGCCACCAACCCGGGCCCGCACATCGGCATTACGAACGGCTTCAATTCGGCCAGGTAGCTCCGTTGTGTTAGCAACGTCTTCGGGTGCGACCGTAATAACGGCAACATTGGCCGGAGGCGGAGCGCCAGCACCCGGTGGTGTAGCTGGTTTTTTATCACTGCAGGCATACAGTGACAGTAATAAGAGGACGTAAAGAAAAAATGAGCGCGACGTGAGTGTCATGTTGTCCAGCCAATCAAAAAATGTCACCTGCCGGTCGCCGGTGCACACTGGGGAATTACAAAATGAAAACTTGGAGAACGATTCAGGAGCGATATGCCAGCTCAGGATATCTCCTGGCCGAATAACGTTATGACAGCAATCGACCGGTATGAGTGTTCTGTATATTAGTACTCAGTATAGCGATTTCCATCTTGTAAAAACCGCGTTTTCAAGACTGGAAACGTAAAAAAAAAGCGTAACTCAGACTTTTGAATTCTTTAAGTGCCTGTTTTATCAAATGGGCAAAGATATTAAAAAACGAACCCAGACGATACAGCCAGACCAAGATTACTTATCGATTCTCGAGTAATGTGTTCAATTCGGCCAGATCAACCTCGCCCAAAGTGCCTGAAGCTGCTTTTAGTCGCAAGCCATTAACCAATGTGTCATACCGTGCCTTGGCCAGATCGCGTCGGGTTGAGTACAGTTGTTGCTGCGCGTTGAGTACATCGATGTTGATACGCACACCCACTTCATAGCCTAACTTGTTTGATTCAAGCGCGGAATTACTAGAAACTTCCGCAGCCTCCAGTGCGCGTATCTGAGACAAGCCACTTTGAACGCCAAGATAGGCTGCACGTGCATTTTGCGCAGCACTTCGTTTTGCCGTATCCAGATTAGCTACAGCCTGATTTTCTAATGCAATGGCCTCACGAACTTTACTCGTGGTTGAAAAACCAGAGAACAGGGGAATAGTTAGCTGAACGCCTATCGCTGCTGTATTCACCGTGGTAGGACTGGTGAATGTCAGGTCCTTACGCTGCGTTTGAACTGCAACCGCATCAAGGGTGGGTAAATGACCAGCTCGATTGCGACGAATTTCAAGTTTGGCGATTTCAGACAGTAAGCCTTGGGCAATAACAGCAAAATTTCCAACCTCGGCACTTTGTACCCACTTGTCCATGTTAGATGGCTCAGGGCTAGAAAGCTGTACTTTGGGTCGAAGGCTGCGCAGCTCAGGTGGAACTAGACCTGTAACCACAGCGAAAGCATTTCGTTTAACTTCGAGATCATTTTGCGCAGTAATCTCTTGAGCGAGTGTCAGATCAAAGCGTGCCTGCGCCTCATGTGTATCGGTGATCGTTGCTGTACCCACTTCGAAATTTCGCTTGGCAGATTCAAGTTGCTCAGTGATTGCTAATTTTTGTGCCCGAATAAATAAAATAGCATCTTGTGCAGCGAGCACATCAAAGTAGGCTTGCGCAACGCGCAAAGCAAGATCATTTCGCGCTTGTTCAAACTGAATTTCACCAGCGGCTACTTGCAACTTGCTTTGCTCGTAAACATCCAAGTTATTTCGGTTATAAATCGGCTGACGTAACTGTAGCTGATAGACCTCTTGCGTGTAATCGATGGTTCGGTCAACGCCTATGCTGGTTACATGAGCATTAATGCGGTTGATACTGGAAGACGCTGTTACTGTTGGCAGCAGGCCCGCAAACCCCTGAGTTGATTTTTCGCGAGCCGCATCACGTGCACCGCGCGCACTTGCAAGCTGGCTGTCGTAAGCCTGAGCCGCATTAAACGCTTCTAGTAGCGACATGGCATGTACATCAACAGCCAAAAACATACCTGTCAAAAATGATGCTATTTGAGTTCGTTGCATTCTTTTTTTTCCGTGATTTTTTACTAGGGAAGTACTGATTTAAAAAGCGAGACATTTCTCGACAAATCACCATTTCCCAAACGTCAATAAGTGGGCATATGCTCATCAACCTGCATAGCCCAACCGTGCACACCACCCGTTAAATTAGTTACATCATTGAATCCTGCGCGTTCAAGAAACGCGGCAACCTGCATGCTCCGAGCGCCATGATGACAAATGCAAACGATGGCTTGCTCTGGATCTAAATCTTCTTGCATAGAGGGTATGCTAGACATAGGTATAAGCCGCGAACCCGGAATATGACAGGTATCGAATTCCCATGGTTCACGCACATCGAGCAGCACAGGCGTTTTACGCTGAGAGTCGTTTAGCCAGTGAGCTAGTTCGAGTGCAGAGATATGATTCATAAACCGTTAGTTATAGATTAAAAATGAAACGATGTGGGTGTTTCGGCATCATGCAAAAGCGTAATGCAGGTTTCGAACAAAACACGCTTATCCCAAGCATCATCTTTAGTGCGGGTAAACAGGCAGGCAGACATTACCGGTGCCTCGCCTAGCACAGCCAGTAAACGACCACCTATACGCATTTGCTCAAGGAATGCCTTTGGTAAAACTGGCAATGCGCCTGAAATCGTGATTACATCCCAGGGCGCTGCACGAGAGCCACTGCCAGGCCAGCCATGTGCGCCATTACCTAGCTCGACATTTACATTGGCTACTCCGTAGTTAGCCAGATTGGATTCTGCCAGTAGTTTGAGTTCAGGAAGTATCTCGATGGTCGTCACATGTCGCGCATGATGCGCAAGCAAGGCGGCCATGTAGCCCGAGCCGGCACCGATTTCAAGTACAGATTCATGGTCACCGATGTCAGCCTCTTGTAACAGGCGCGCTTCCATTTTGGGCGACAACATGTTTTCACCACCCGGTAGTGGAATTTCGGTATCAACAAATGCCAACGATTGATACGCCGTTGGAACAAAGGCTTCGCGACGCACGGCTACCAGTGTTTGTAAAACCTGCTGATCGAGTACATCCCAGGTACGAATTTGCTGCTCTATCATGTTGATACGGGCTTGTTCTAGGTTCATGGCTGTCTGGCAAAGTAGCATTAATGGTTAGCGGAAGAAGTGCATCATTTTATCAAACGACGCTGTCATTTTTTGTAGGTAGCTGGTCTCTTGCAGAGGTAGCAGCCTCACTCACATTTTCGGCGGACGAAAATCGTGCGCGTATCCAAATAGCAAAATCATCTAACCAGGTATAAATCACAGGTACTACCACCAGGGTTAATATGGATGAGGTGATGATTCCTCCTATAACAGCCTGACCCATGGGCGCTCGCTGCTCTGAGCCTTCGGCCAAACCTAACGCCAGCGGCACCATACCAAACACCATGGCTAGTGTAGTCATTAAAATTGGACGCAAACGTACATGCGCTGCTTCTAGCAGTGCTTCGCCGCGTTCCATACCTTCTTTGCGTGCTTGATTCGCAAAATCAACTAACAAGATGGCGTTCTTGGTAACTAATCCCATCAACATCACAAAGCCTATGATGGAAAACAAGTTCAGGGTTGATCGGAAAAGCATTAATGAAAGAAACACTCCTATCAGAGTCAGTGGCAGTGCCGACATAATGGCTATCGGTTGCAGGAAACTGGCAAACTGGGATGCCAGAATCATGTAAATGAAAATGATGGCCAGCACCAGCGCAGACAAAGCATAGCCAAATGATTCCTGCATATTTTTTGTTGCGCCGCCAATTTGAAAGCGGTACCCCGGTTGCCAGTTCATGCTTTCTAAAACCGCTTTTACTTCAGCGCTTACCTGTCCCGCTGAGCGACCCACGACATTAGCAGACAATTCCACTTCGCGATTAAGGTCGCGACGATTGATCTGGTTGGCACCCGACGCTGGTGTGATGCTAGCCACTTGGCGCAATGGCACCATCAGCGGCGTGCCATCATTGTTCGTTTGAGTACTGGCCAGCATCAGACGTGAAAGATCAGCAATATTGGTGCGCTCAGAAGGCGCTAACCTGACGGTAACATCATAGGTTTCATCATCGGGCGCCCGCCAGCCTACCACCGGGTCACCAGCTAATAACGGCCGCAGAGTGTTACCAATCTGAGCAACGCCAATACCCAGATCAGCGGCTATTTCCCGGTAGGGTTCTACCCATATGCTCGGTTTACTTGGTTTTAAATTCGAGTCGAGATCAACGACCCCTGGCATAGCTGCTATTTTTGATTTCACTTCATCAGAAATTTTTGCCAGTTGTTTCAAATCGGGGCCGAGAATAGATAAACGTAGCTGTTTGTTGTCACCACCTACACCATCGAGTGTGCCTACATGCGTCACGCAAAGGCTGATTCAATTGCTTGGTTGAGCGCTTGCGTTCGCTGCGCGGTAGTAGTCGCGCATAGACCGTCGCATAATTTTTGCCTTGCAAAGTACCCGTATTAATCGTGGTGTACAGATCGCGCACTTCAGGCAACGCACGTAATGCAGCCTCAACCTGGCGTGCCTTACTTTCCGTGAATTCTAGCGATGAGCCTACTGGCGTGTAGAACACCACCCCGGTTTCTGAATAATCTGCTTGCGGCACGAATTCACTACCGATTAATCCGGAAGCAGGTATGGCCAGACCAGCAAAAAAAGTCGCGATCGCCAGTAGGAGTGTCGCTACGCGATGTTTAAGCGACCATCGCAATGCGATTTGGTACAACCTCGAGAACCATTGCACCAGTTTCTCAAATTGTCCTAGTACGCGACCTATGGTGTTTGCATACCAACCACGTCGCGGGCCATGTTGCCCGTGTACTTCAGGATCGTGCCAAATAGATGACAACATCGGATCCAGGGTAAACGATACAAACATCGATATCAGCACTGCAGCGGCAACAGTAATACCAAACTGATGGAAGAAACGACCAATGATGCCGCCCATGAAGCCCACAGGAATAAACACGGCAACAATAGAAAACGTCGTAGCGAGAACGGCCAAGCCTATTTCTTGCGTACCCTCTAGTGCAGCCTGACGCGGTTGCTTGTAGCGTCCATTAACCTTCATGCCTGCATGACGAACTATATTTTCACGCACAACAATTGCATCATCAATTAATAATCCCACACATAATGACAGTGCCATTAGCGTGATCATATTGATCGTGAAGCCAAACATATCCATAAATAAAAACGTGCCGATTAAAGATACGGGCAGTGTTAAGCCAGTAATAACAGTCGATCGCCAAGAATTTAAAAACAAAAAAACAATCAGGATAGTTAACAAAGCTCCTTCGATCAGGGTGCGGCGTACATTTTCAACGCCCACGCGTATTTGTCGTGAACCATCTTTTATTACTTCAATTTTGATACCTGGATGCAGAGCATCCATGGTGGGCTGTAATTCTTTAATGACCTTGTTTAAGCCGTCAGCCACTTCTATGGTGTTTTGACCTTGAGCTTTGAGGATATCTAAGGCTAATGTGCGTTGACCATTAAAGATAGCCAAGCTCTCTTGCTCTTGCTGTGTATCGACTACGCGAGCAATTTGCCCTAACAAGACCGCATTTCCACCTCGTTTGGCGACAACAATACGTTCGAAGTCTTCCGGGCGTTTAAGTCTGCCCTGTACCTGCACCATTTGTTCATTTGCCAGTGCCCGCACTGCACCGGCGGGCAACTCCTGGTTTTCACTGCGAACAGCATTGAGTACCTGATCTATGCTGATGTTTAGTGCTTGCATTTCAGCCGGCTTAACGTAAATTTGAATTTCACGTTTAACACCACCAACCAAGCTGACAGAGCCCACTCCGCGGACATTTTCAAGTCGTTTTTTTACGAGTTGATCAGCAATCGTTGTCAGCTCTCGCAGGCTATAGCGTCCCTTATCGGCATCATTTGTCACCGCCACCGAGAAGATGGGTCTGTCTGACGGGTCAAAACGAGTTACCCGCGGTTCTTTTACTTCTCTGCGAAAAGCCGCTTTGATTAACGCGACTTTTTCGCGTACGTCTTGTGCGGCCTGTGCAGGGTCGACCATCAGCGCAAATTCGATGATGACTATCGACTGACCCTCATACGATCGCGAAGTAAGACTGTTGATACCGTTAATGGTATTGACCGCTTCTTCGACTTTGCGGGTGATATCACTCTCTACGGTTTCAGGTGCAGCGCCGGGATAGTCTGTCTGCACCACTACGATAGGAAAGGTCACATCAGGAAACTGATCAACACGTAAGCGCTTGTAGGAAAATAAGCCAAGCACAACAAAAGCCACCATCATCATGGTGGCTAGAACAGGATTGCCGATACTGATACGAGTGAACCACATGGATCAGTAACCTTTTTATTTACCAGCAGCGTTAATATGAACGCGTACACCGGGTTGCAGACTGCCCATGTCAGTACGTATGACTTGCGTGCCAAAATCAAGACCCGACAAAACTTCTGTCATGTAGTCATCTCCACTGCGACCACTCATGCCTATGGTGACTGGTCTGCGTGCCAAAGTATCACCCTCAATGACGTATACAAAACTTCCATTTCCATCTTTACGCAGAGCGTTTTGAGGAAGTGCCAACACGCCCAGTTTTGATTTCACAACTAATTGTGCTTCGGCGAACATGCCAGAGCGCAGCTGGTTTTGTGGATTGGCGATCTGCACATAAACAACCACCGACCGCGAGCCTGATTGTGTGGTGGGATTAATTCGTACTACTTTGCCTTCTATGTTTTGCGGCCAGCCATCGATATGTAAATTCACACGCTGACCGATAGCGACACTGGCAATATCATTGGTAGGAACCGCAGCCTCCAGCTCCAGTTTTCGAAGATTAACAATATCGAGCAACTTGTTATCAGCGGATACTTTTTCACCCGCTTGTACATAACGCGTAGCAACTACGCCAGAAATCGGTGATTTAATGATGGTGTCATTAACTAATTTTTGAACAATATCCAGCGCACCTTTGGCGGCCTCGACATTCGCTTCTGCGGTAGCGTATTGACTAGCAGAGTTGTCGAATGCATTTTTAGAAATAAATCCTTTTTCCACCAAGGTACGATTGTTATCGCGATTTTTTGTGGCAATGTCGAGTTGGGCACGTGCCGCATTTAGTGTGCCGCGTGCCTGATCGACACGTGCTTGAAATTCTGTGACATCCATTCTCGCGACGATTTGTCCGGCGCGGACTGTATCGCCTTCACGCACAGAAATTTCCTTTACTTCTGCAGCAACGCGCGCTTTGACGCTGGATATATCGACTGCCCGAAGTGCTCCGGAGAGAGAGAGCGTTTGCTGCAGCTCGAGTGGTTTGGCAGTAAAAATTTCAGAAGGAAGAAATTCCAAGGTAGGAACTGTCGACGCTTTTTGTATGTCTGCAGCCGCGGGCTTGGTGACAGCCTTAGGTCTTAGTGCCAGGCTAGTACCAACCCCACCCAGAATTATCAGGATAAGAAAAATAATAATTCGACGCCACGAGCGTTTAGACATGTTTAATTAAGCGAGTGAGTGTCAGGTGGTGAGCCTGAGGGTGATTGAAGGCCATTCAGTAACAAATCGAGAAAGCAATCGAGATAATCCGGTGCTGAAATCGGCTCCAGGCGGCAGGAATGGAAAGAGTGTTTCCACATCATAAGCATGACAATGGGCGCCACAATCACTAAGTTGGCGTTTACAGTGTCGATGGGTCGGAACTCGCTGCGGGCTATCCCACGCTCAAGCAAACCAATGATTAAGGCATTACTTCGCTGAATGACTTCTTCGTGGTAAAAGCGAGCCACATCAGGAAAATTACCTGATTCAGCCATCATTAATTTCGATATACCTGAGAGCTTAGTTTCACCGACGTGCTCCCACCAGCGCAAAATAAATCCACGTAAAAGATCACGACTTTTTCCCGTGTAGTTGCTTACATAATCCTCTGCCTCTGCAAGGGCGGAGACCAAATTGGCACGCACCACTTCTTTAAACAGCTCTTCTTTATTTTCGAAATACAGATACAGCGTGCCTTTGGATACACCAGCACAGGCGGCGACATCATCTAGTCGCGTAGCGGCGTAACCACGCTCGACGAAAAGATCAAGGGCGGCTGCCAGTAATTCCTGTGGTCTGGCGTCTTTGCGACGCTCCCAGCGGGGTTTGGTTTTGATGTCGGCGAGGGGCATGGCAGGGCGATAAATTACTAACCGGTGGGTCAGCAATATAGGTTCCGTGTCCTGGGTAAGTCAAGCAAAGCCTTTGTACGAGTAGTGATTAAATCGAGGTCAGGCACCATGTTATGAATATGTAAACGTAGACTTTGCCTTTAATTCCTGCAGAGCATCTCAGTTCTCGTGGGGCGTGAAAAAACTCTACAAACTAAGGCCATCAAAATTACGGAGTTATTAATTTGATTACCGAATAAAGGAACTGACCAAACTTGTGGGTTACGGAGCTTAGAAGTCTGATTTTTTAACTACTTAAGCTTTTAATACATAACGAGGTTATCCATGAGTAAACCAACGATTAGCAGAACAAATTCCAGTAGCAGCCTTGAACAATCGTCATCTGAAGAAACCCCACCTAAGAAGTCCGAAGATAAACAAGGTCCACAAGCACCAAGCTTAACTTCCAGACCTAAGGCATTAACGCCGTTTGAGCGGGTTTTTAATACTAACCCTAGCGTACAACGTCAGGTCTTTGACGACGAATCAAGTGAGGAAGAACAGCAGCCCAAAGAAAAACCATCAACAAAAGATAAGGAAAAATCCTCAGTTAAAGACTCCGATACCAAGTCCCAGGCTAAGCAGGGTTTGAGTGGTAACAAATTAAAGGTTCCGTTGCTGAAATTACCTGCGCTACCTAGAACAGCCACGCTCAAAAGCCGCCCGCCGTCCAGTCCGGATTCAACGACCGCCTTGGGCTCGCATCGATCGGTTTCCCCGCGAGATGGAGAGGCTTCTAAATCTATATCGACAACAAATATATCAACGGTCGACAGTAAACTCGGCGCGACTCCCAAACTGCCGTTGCCTACCAGTCCTAAGGAATCACAGAATTCCAACAGTACCCCACCCTTAAGTGATCGCAGCGGTATATCGACATCCCGAAATGAAGCTGGATTACCTGCAAGTAGTTTAACGTCGCGCTCAAAAAGCATCCTCGATCATGCGCTCGTCAACGGAAAAATTGACCCAGCTGACCTAGGCTATCTGCTGGTAGATGTTCAAACGGAAGGCTTCAAAAAACCTCTGTCTAGTTTTGAACAGGGGACACCATTTTTGAGGTCGGGATTAAAAGTACTGGATTTCACAGCAAGTAATGGTGAGATCTATGGGTCGATTAATCTCATAGAAAAATTTCTTCAACCTCTTTCTGAGCAGGTTTTCAACACAGAAGAATTCACTAACCTAAGAGAAAATCTTGAGAAAAATTATTTGCCTGTTGCTAGCAAAATAGATATTGCAGCCAAAGGTATGCGCCCTAAAGAGATGCAGTTATCTGAAAAATTAAAAAACATCATGGATCCAGTAATCAAACCATTGACTACGTGGGTATGTGGAGAAAAAGCAAAATTTGCTGAATCGTGTTTACCTTCAGCTTGGAAATCGCTACTACTGAGTATTGATGACGCAGTAGTTCAGTGGGCAAAAAATTGTAAACCGACAAACATGAAAGAAGTCAAACGGTTGCGACATGAGGCACTAGTGGCGTTTATATCAACACGTGGTTATATGATGGTTTGGGGAAAACCTTTGCAAAACTATGGATTAGCACATGGGATTAGTGAAAGAAATCTTACGTCGTTCATGAATTCGTATTTTGCTCATAGAGCAGATAAATTCATAATCGATATTATGCTTAGCAGGAAAGATTTGGTGGGCGATGTGTTTGATAGCACAATGCGAGGTTATCTCAATGTATTGAGTGGACGAAAAGAGCTGGTTAATGCAGTGCCGAGAGAAAATACTTCAGGACGTCGCGAGTTAATGAAATCAAAAACTTTGCAGTCAACAAAAGCAGGACCGGCAAGCAGTAGTACCACGGCCGATTATGAATCGACTGCTTTATCACCCCGCATGCGTGAAAAACTAGAGATAGAAAAAAATAGAGAAATAAAAGAAAACAAAAATATAAATCGGCGTCAGAAATTTATCAGAGACTTTAGTAAGGAAGTAAATTTAGCAACAATATCTCCAGAATTTTTTCGTGCATTTCAACGTCATGTAGTAACAGAGATGTCTGATAAAGCATATGAGAAATTCGAAAAAAATCCCGTACTCTACTGTCAACGATACCTGGATAAATTTTATGTGGGTGTTTTAAATCAAGCAAGACAAGCAGAACAGCAATCCATACGTAAAACACTTTCTAGATTAGATACAAAAAAATTTTCTGATCTTGCGAAAGCGGCAGAAACGTTTGCTAGCAAGGTTAACGACCCGCTAGGCATAGCTTCTAGTGGTCTTCAAATAAACCAACCGAGTAGTGCAGCGGTGTCCCATGGACGGCCTTTGATACAAACCACCACAACGGCAAGCACCACGTCGACTCGGTCAACGGACAATGCTGAAGCAGCCGCAACTCCAACGGTCTTTGCTATGCCGCCTAACCCTTTTCTTGAGGATGAGCAGCAACTACCTCCGAATCCTACGACAGTCGACCGTAGCGCCGAGCAGAGTACAGAATCCGATGAGGATTCCGCATCAGAAAAGACGCAAGAGAGCTAGTACTCATATAACGAGTTGATGCTTTTGCCTTAGGCCCGTAATTTCAGATAGAAATTACGGGTTTTTTTCAGGGTATCTACCTCTTACCGGTGCATTCAGATCATTCCAAGTAAAATCAGCCTAATTCAATTGAATGGCGGTTTACATGAGCTGGTTTAAAAGGTACTGGATTGCGTTGGTTTTGCTGCTAGCGTTGGGGGTAGCAAGTACTGGATATCTTTTTTGGTGGAAGAAGTCGGATCTACCACAGTATCGAATGGCCGCTATAGAAAAGGGTAGGCTGGTGGCGAGCGTGGCCGCCACGGGCACTTTGCAACCGGTTATTTCTGTGCAGGTAGGTTCACAAGTTTCCGGGCAATTGAAAGAGGTACTGGTCGATTTCAATAGCCTGGTCAAAAAAAATCAGCTGATCGCCCGCATAGATCCGGAAAGCTTTGAATATCGTGTCAGGCAGGCGCAAGCGGATGTCGATGCGGCGCGTGCTCAAGTGGCAACTCAGCAGGCAAATATCTTAGCCCAACGCGCTTTCCAATCGCAAATCGAGGTTAGCTTGGCAGATGCGCGTCGCGATTTCGAGCGTAAAGAGCAGCTAGCTGAAAAAAAATTCATATCCATTGCCGAAGTCGACAAAGCGCGTGCCACCATGAATGCTTTGTCAGAGCAAGTGAAATCGGCACAGGCACAAGTTGAGGTCGCGCGAGCCAATTCCGGTAGTGCTACCGCCGTGGTGAAACAGCGTGAAGCTGCTTTGGCTCAAGCGCGTGTTGATTTGGAGCGCACGGCGATTCGTTCACCTGTTGATGGAATTGTTATCAAACGTAGCGTTGATAAAGGTCAGACAGTTGCAGCCAGCTTGCAAGCACCTGAATTATTTATCATCGCCGAAAATTTGACTGATTTACGAGTGGACACCTCGATCGATGAATCTGAAGTTGGAAAAATTCAGTTAGGACAAAAAGCGACATTCACTGTGGATGCTTTTCCAGGACGAACCTTTGAAGGTCAAGTTAAACAGATACGAAAATCTGCACAAGTGGTCTCTAACGTAGTTACGTATTTAGTAGCAATCTCCACGCAAAATTCAGATTTGACGCTGCTACCGGGCATGACCGCTAATGTACGCGTAGTGACGTCTGTTCATGAGGATGTGCTTAAAGTACCAAATTCAGCCCTGCGTTTTCGTCCGCCACAAAAACCGGATGACAAATCCGACAAACATTCTGAGCGCAATAAGTCAGGTGCCAAGGAAAGTTCTGCGCATGGAGGCGGTCGTTCCAAACGGGGCGAGCCTGGAGTAGTTAAGTTGTACCGCTTAGAAAAAAACGAGCTCAAGGCGATGATTGTAAAAACTGGTGCCAGTGACGGGCAGATGACCGAAATTACCGGTGAAAATCTGACAGAAGGTATTGAAGTGGTAACGGGTCTCAAAGGTGGCGACCCTGGACGAGGGCGCTCTACGAGCATGGGTAATGCTCCACGAGTTTTTTAATCATGCAAAGCTAACCACATGACGTCCTTGATAGCAGTGCGCGGTATGTCGAAGATGTACACCATGGGCCCAACCACGGTCACAGCACTTGATAAGGTCTCGCTGGATATTGCCGAAGGTGAGTTCGTCGCCATTATGGGCGCTTCAGGTTCAGGTAAATCCACCTTCATGAATTTACTGGGCTGCTTAGATACCCCCAGCGAGGGTGAGTATCGCTTAGCCGGCGAAAAAGTTTCTGACTTAACGACTGATCAACTCGCTACGATACGTAATCGTCGTATAGGCTTTATTTTTCAACAATTTAATTTGTTGCCGCGTACCAGCGCATTAGAAAACGTAGAGCTTCCCTTGTTATATTCAGCGATACCCTCATCTGAACGCCGCGCGCTTGCCATGGCACGATTGTCAGAAGTAGGTTTGGGAACTAGAACGGATCATCAACCTTCGCAACTATCGGGTGGTCAGCAGCAGCGTGTTGCTATCGCACGTGCCCTAGCAAATAATCCTTCGCTAATTTTGGCTGATGAACCAACCGGTGCCTTGGATTCGCGCACCAGCATAGAGATCATGGCCTTACTACAAAAGTTAAATGCTCAGCGTATGACGATAGTGATGGTCACGCACGAGCACGATATCGCTGCATTTGCATCGCGCATAGTGACCTTTCGCGATGGAAAAATAATTTCAGATGTAAAAAATGTCCCAGCAAATGCACAAACCCAATTGAATGCCGCACAGATGGAGATGCAATGAATTTATTTGCAACCTTGCGTGTGGCTATGAATGCCTTGCGAGTCAATCTACTCAGATCAGTATTGACGATGCTGGGCATTATTATTGGTGTGGCTGCCGTGATTACCATGCTAGCCGTTGGTGCAGGCGCTGAGTTGCGCATACAAGAGCAAATCAAAAGTCTAGGGTCAAATCTCATGATCATTACAGCAGGTGCGCGCACGTCGAATGGTGTGCGTATCGGCACGGGGGTGACACCTGATTTAACCGAAGATGATGCCACGGCCATTGGACGTGAAGTCAGTGAAGTCGAAGCAGTGGCGCCCACTTATCGGGGTAGTGCGCAAGTGGTCAATGGAAATGCCAATTGGGCGACGCAAGTCTTTGGCATCACACCGGATTATTTTGTGGTGCGTAACTGGTCACTCGAATCTGGTCGTATGTTTGAACCTGCTGAGCTGTCAGGTGCGGGTAAAGTAGCATTGATAGGTCAGACCGTGGCGCGTGAATTGTTTGGTGACAGCGATCCCATGGATCAAACTATACGTATAAAAAATGTGCCGGTAACGATCGTGGGCGTACTGTCGCGCAAAGGTCAGAATATGACAGGCAATGATCAGGATGATGTGATCATGGTTCCCTTATCGACTGCGCGTAACCGCATTATTGGTGTAGAACCTGGTAAGCAACGTCAGGTGGGCATGATTCAGCTAAAAGTCTTCGATGGTGAGAGTATGAGCGAAGCGGAAGATAAAATCCGTTCTTTACTACGTCAGCGTATGCGCACTGCTGAAGCGCAACCCGATCCGGTAACAGTTCGTAATATGACAGAGATGTTGCAAGCGCAGGAGGAATCATCACGCGTGATGGCTATGCTGTTGGCCGCCGTCGCCTCGGTCTCTTTGATTGTGGGCGGTATAGGGATCATGAACATCATGCTTGTATCAGTTACTGAGCGCACGCGCGAGATAGGTTTGCGCCTTGCGGTGGGCGCCCGTAGTCGCGACATACTTACACAATTTTTAGTTGAAGCAGTTACCTTGTCAGTGCTTGGTGGGCTAATAGGAATCGCTCTGGGTGTCGCAGGTTCATGGTTTATTGCCGAAATCGCGGGTTGGCAAACACAGTTATCTACAGCGTCCATTATTCTTTCAGTGAGCTTTTCAGCTTTTGTAGGAATTTTTTTCGGGTTTTACCCTGCGCGCAAAGCAGCCAGCCTGTTGCCTATACAAGCGCTACGGTATGAGTGATAAACCTGGTTCACAATTTTTAAAAAAATAGGCATATCAAGCTCACCTTTGATTGAATTTTAAGAAATCATTTCATGGACACACTGCTGCTCATCAAAATCATCATCATGGGTATCGTCGAAGGCTTGACAGAATTTTTACCTATTTCCTCTACTGGTCATCTGATTGTTGCAGGTAGTTTGCTCAATTTTACGGGCGAAAAAGTGAAGGTGTTTGAGATAGTGATACAAGCAGGTGCCATGCTGGCTGTCTGTTGGGAATATCGCCTGCGTATTTGGCGTGTCATTCGACATTTTTCATCTGATCATGCGGCGCGACGTTTTGTTGCGAATCTTTTGGTGGCGTTTCTTCCAGCAGTTGTTTTAGGTTTGATGTTTGGTAAGCTGATCAAAGCGCATTTATTTGCGCCGATACCAGTGGCATTGGCCTTCATCATTGGTGCATTCGTCATACTTATTGTTGAAAAGCGCAATCGTCTTGCTACTGCTGAATTGCGCATACAGACAGTCGAAGAAATGACCCTGCTAGATGCGTTCAAGGTGGGTTGCGCGCAATGCTTTGCATTGATACCGGGCACCAGCCGTTCCGGTGCCAGCATTATTGGTGCGATGGCATTTGGTTTTTCGCGTCAGGCAGCCACCGAGTTTTCGTTTTTTCTGGCTATACCCACACTATTTGGCGCAACGATATATTCACTATACAAAGAGCGCGCTTTACTTTCGCTAGCGGATTTACCTATGTTTGGTGTGGGTGCGCTGGCTGCTTTTATTTCCGCTTTCTTTTGTGTGCGCTGGTTGCTGCGATATATCAGCTCGCATGATTTCACTATCTTTGCTTGGTACCGCATCGTATTTGGTACGCTGATTTTAATTACAGCGGCAACGGGATGGGTAGAGTGGGTAGAGTAAAAGTCCGCTGAGTATTTTTAAGTAGTTCGTATAAAAACTAAATCCCACACACCGTGCCCTAATTTCAATCCACGGTTTTCAAACTTGGTGGTAGGACGGTAATCAGGGCGTGCTGCATAGGATTGCTCTGAATTTTTTAGCATCGGTTCAGCACCTAAAACTTCCAGCATTTGTTCGGCATAGTCTTGCCAATCTGTGGCGCAATGTAAATAGCCGCCCAACATTAATCGCGATGTCAGCAGCTCCACAAATGGGCCTTGTATCAGTCGACGTTTATTATGGCGCGCCTTATGCCAAGGATCAGGAAAAAATATATGTATTCCTGTCAGAGAGGCAGGCGCGATCATGTCACGCACGACTTCAACTGCATCATGTTGAATTAATCGTAAATTCGAGAGTGATTTTTCGCCAATTAATTTTAATAAACTACCGACACCTGGTGTGTGAACTTCGACTCCCAGGAAATTTTTATCTGATAGAAGCGCCGCGATAGTGGCTGTGGTCTCGCCCATACCTGTACCAATTTCAAGTATCGTTGGTGCAGGGCGCTCAAACGCGGTATCAAACTGCAATGGCGTTTTTTGAAAAGGCAGGCAGTAGACTGGCCCCAGCGTTTCTAAAGCGCGCGCCTGAGCGGTAGACAAACGTCCGGCACGGGTTACGAAGCTGCGTATACGACGCTCGGAGGGGTCATACAGCATCTGCCTGTCTGTTTCAGCTGGGATCTTCTCGGACATGAGTACGTAAACTAATAATGCAAAGCAGAATAAGGCAGAATAAAACTACGCATAGGTAGGGTGTACAGCTATTTTTCTTCCCAATCACTGCACGCCATCTTCCATAGAGGAAGCGTGAATTCATCAAATTGATCGATCAGCCAATCATCAGCAAGCGTCATTTCTTTAAGTACTTCACCACTAGCCATGGAGCCGGCATACCATGTGTAAGACACTTGGTGCATAGCGCGCGATGGACAATCAAATTCTGTACGAATTTTTTGTGATGTGTAGGGTTTTTTATTCACCTCGCGTAATGAGGGAGCCTTATATTCGACTATGCGCCATAACTCCACTAGTCCGAGATTACGTTCTATGCTGTCGATATCAACGTACTGAGTAATCCCCGTTTTTGAGGATTGCGTAATGATGACCCAGTTTTCAGCGTGAGCCATAGTGCTTAGTAAAAATAATGTCAGAGTAAATACGATTTTTTTCACTACGATCCCTTTATGTTTGCAAGCCAGAAGACGGCTGTATCAGTAGTACCAAGCGCCAAAGAGCAAACCCTGTCAGCACCAATACCATTTGACCGATTGCTAGGTTCAAAACAGAATCACTCAGCATGGGGGCAAGTAATCCAGCTACAACCGCTGATAGCATGGTCATGGTAAATGACTGACAGGAAGCCACCGTGCCGCGGATAGCTGGAAATAAATCTAATATCAGTAGCGTCAAGCCCGGAGCCACCATAGACATCCCAATTGTATACAAAAACAGCGGTGCGACTGTCCAGGGTAATGCAGGTGGCAGTAATGCATGATAACCAACATTAATCAGGCAAGAGGTCATCAAAAAAATAAAGCCGATTAATATTTGCCGTTGCGTTGAACTGCTACCTGCCATTCGATTGGCTGCTAACGCTCCGAGAAAAATACCTACAACAGAGGGTACAAACAACCAGCTGAACTCTGTAGGGCCTAAGCCAAGATGACGAGTGATGATGGCTGGTGCTGATGCCACATACAAAAACAAGCCCGAAAAATTACAAGCGATAGCTGCTGCTTTGAGTTGGAACATGCGCGAGCTGAAAATTTTTCGGTAATTTTTCCAAAGCGATTCAGGATGGAAGCGCTGACGCTGATCTATAGGAAGTGTTTCGGGTAGATTGTGCCAACACTGCCACAGCATCAGTAGGGTGAAGGCAAACAGCAGTAAAAATAGTGTGCGCCACACTGATACGGCCACTACCCAACCACCGACTATTGGTGCGATCGCCGGTGATACCGAAAAGATCATCGTCACCAAAGAAAGCATACGTGCTGCTTCTGACCCGCTATATAAATCACGAACAATAGCGCGACCTATAACGACACCTGCACCCGCTGAAACGCCCTGCAGCATTCGAAATACCCAAAAATATTCTATGCTGTGAACCGCCGCACAGCCGATAGAAGCAATCGCGTAGACGGCTAAGGATAAAAGAATAATACTGCGACGACCAAACGCGTCTGATAGTGCTCCATGCCACAGTATCATCACGGCAAAGGCTGCCATGTAGGCAGTGAGTGTTTGCTGCACTTGTATAGCGCTGGCTGAGAGGCTTTGCTCTATTGAGGGAAATGCAGGTAAATAAGCGTCGATAGAAAACGGCCCTAGCATGGCTAGTGCCGCCAGTAACAAGGCTAATTTAGCTTCAGAAGGTGGAGTGGATGTAGGTAAACGTCCTGATTCATTTGACATCAGGCAGCACCGAGTGACATACCCACATTTAGATACCACCTATACAAAGGTATTTGAGTTCTAAATATTCATCTATGCCGTACTTGGAACCCTCACGACCTAAGCCCGATTGTTTAACGCCACCAAACGGTCCGACTTCATTCGAGATAAGACCGGTATTAATGCCGACCATGCCATATTCCAGTTGCTCCGCGACGCGCCACATGCGGCTGGCATCGCGCGAATAAAAATAACTCGCTAAGCCGTAATCGGTATCGTTGGCTGCAGCGATAACTTCTTTTTCATCATGAAAACGCACAATGGCAGCCACTGGGCCGAAGGTTTCTTCCTGCATGATTTTCATGTTGGGCGTGACATTCGAAAGTACCGTAGGCTGATAAAACAATCCACCTAGCGCATGGGCTGCACCACCGAATTCAAGCTTTGCACCTTTACCTAGCGCGTCACTCACATGTTCGGTTACCTTAGTAACTGCCTGTTCATCAATCATGGGTCCTTGCTGTACACCTTGTGTAAAACCATTACCGACCGTGATTTTCGCTGCGCCAGCAGCTAGTTTTTGTACAAACTCGTCGTATACCTTGTCGTGTACATAAAAACGATTCGTACACACGCAGGTTTGACCTGCATTGCGGTACTTAGAAATTAATGCCCCTTCGATGGCCGCATCAATATCGGCATCTTCAAACACAATAAACGGTGCATGACCACCCAACTCAAGCCCTAATTTTTTAATGGTAGGCGCACTCTGGGCCATTAGTATGCGACCCACGGGCGTGGATCCTGTAAATGAAATATGCCTGACTATGGGGCTAGAGCACAGTACCTTACCAATAGCGATCGATTGTTCACTATCGGCAGTCAACACATTAATAACGCCTGCTGGCAAACCAGCACGGTGAGCTAATTCAGCCAGTGCAAGTGCGGATAAGGGTGTTTGTTCCGCTGGCTTAATAACGATAGTGCAGCCAGCAGCCAGCGCAGGTGCAATTTTTCGGGTGATCATCGCAATCGGAAAATTCCATGGCGTAATGGCTGCGCATACGCCTATGGGTTGCTTGAGAGTGACTAGACGTCGATCTGCCGCAGGGCTGGCTAGTACATCGCCATTAACGCGCTTGGCTTCTTCAGCAAACCATTCGATAAAGCTTGCGCCATACATCACCTCACCTTTGGCTTCAGCAACGGGCTTACCCTGTTCAGCGGTCATCAGCTTCGCCAGATCATCCGCATGAGCGACGATTAGATCAAACCACTTGCGCATGAACTGTGAACGTTCTTTACCCGTTTTCGCTGACCAACCATGAAAAGCAGCTTGCGCAGCTGTTATAGCAATCGTTGCCTCGTTTGCCCCTTGATTGGGCACGCTGGAAATAGTACGGCCATCGGCTGGATTCGTCACATCAAAACGCGTCGCTGCATCCACCCAAACCCCATTGACATAGGCCTGCTTACGTAGAAGTGCGATATCGGTAAGTTTGAGTGAGTCGTTTACAACATCCTGCATGGAATTCTCCTGAGGAAAGCAAACCGAAAGGATAACCGATCGCTTAGATTTGATCAGAGTATTCAGTTTTTGGAACTAAATATTCAGATCAGTTACGGATTTTATCCTTACCACCTCCCTATTTCCGAGCGAGAAAAACATGAAACCTACGTCAAAAAACACTCCAACTTTGGAACAAGTTCTAGCTGAGCTGGAGGGCAAATTAAAAGAAATTGAAGGTCAGGATTCAAATAAATCAGACAATTCGACCGAGCAGAATTCGCCTCAAACACCACGTCTTAAACAAATTTCAAAATCTAAGACAACTGCCCCCATTTTTAGTGAGAGTCCAGCTAAGTATATTGAAGGCACACACACGTCCCCGTTGAGTAAGCGTTCTCTTGAAAAAAAGATACCACTCAAAGACGAAAAAATACAACGAGAAAAGAAATCGAGTAGTGAAGAAAAATCCAGCTCATCGACGACTCCCCAATCAATTAGGCTTACTGTTCCGGGAATTCCGACTCCGTTATCGAGTAGAAGTTCGGTACCCTCACCTACGACTACGCCACTTTCTACGCCAACAGCGACACCCAGAGATGCTAACGCAAATTTCTCAGGTGATAGCTCTGATAGCGCTCAACCACGGAGTCCAAGAACTAAAGAATTACGAAAAAAGATAAGCAAAAGCTTTTCTAGGGCAGCACTGAATATAAGCAAATTAGGCGACAAACTATCGTCTTCGATAAGTACAACTACACTACCATCACCGAAATCACCGAAATCGTCAGGACGAAATTCACCCCAAGCTCATTCGTCAACACGTAGCTCAGAGAAAAGTACTCCGTTTCCAGAAATTACTACCACGATAAAAAATCAGGCAGCTCGTGCTTTATCTGTACTCGAATCTACTATTGAATTCAAAAATGCAAATGCTACTAAAAAAGCATTAATACTTAATGCAAAATTGATTGAGATATTGACTAATAATAAAATTAATATAGATGTACCTATACTAAAATTCCTACAAGCGGAGGCAATAGAACGCAGTCATTTTTCTGTTATAGATACCATCATCGATATTCAGGTAGAGCCGTTTGTTACATCTCTCGCAGATACGATGCGATACATTAAATCAGTATGGGGTTCGGAAAAAGGTGATCGAGGGGACAAATATCTCAATATGATTGATAGTGAAAAAAAAGAAGCGGATCTCTGCTTTGTACCCATGTTTTTGCGAGATGAAGCAAGTGGATTCGCGCACTTTAAAATCGAGCAGAAAGACGGGAGCTATAAAGATATTTCTTCTTTAGCCGAGCTTGCCGACTTTTTGAATCAAGATGATCCAGAAAGTATAGATGTTAGAAAAACGGGTGAAGTTAAAAATAAGGATAACGTTCTGACGCACTCACTACGGTCAAAATACATCAGTTTGTTTACATGCCAATTTATATCAAATGAGATCGGAAATATTGGATTTGCTATTGATCCGATGATTCCTTCTGCAATCAAACTTTATGATGGTTCACCACTGAGCCCAAGTGGCACAACGACTACAACCTGGAGTTACAGCAAAACAGTTGATGGCGGGGTGAAAGTTAAACTCCTCATGGAAAGAACGTCGGTATCGGGCAAGTTAAGCAAGCTTAAAAACGAAGAGCAAACGAAAATACAAATAGACGATGGTGCCATTGCGACCCTGGAAACTGAACTCTATTTTTCCGCAAGTAGAGATTTACGTATTGGAGATGTGAAATTAAACTCGCGTGGCTGGAATTTACCTGCAGAATGAAAAATTATTTTTTTAGGACTTAAATTTTACGATTTGACCCTGCCACCATCTCAAATCTAAATAATCTACACTCGATAGCGCCGTTGAAAAATGGCGTTTTTTTTGATTCTTTTAAACGTAACATGCGCGGCAGATGAAGGTCAGCAGTAAACAGACAGGCTGTCCAGCCTGCAAAGCGTGATTTGAGTGTGCTGCCAAAGGCGCTAAAGAATGCAGCAGCTAGTTCATCGGGCTCTTGGGCGCGATCGCCTCGAACACCGATACGTTCGCCATAAGGAGGATTAGCGATCAAAATACCAGCTTGCTCG
>JAJTGE010000035.1 GCA_021298555.1 Oxalobacteraceae bacterium | reverse complement strand
GTACCGTCCGTAGACCATGCGCAGCACACCCTCAAGATTTTGTTTTTCTACAGGGTCATTAAAATTTCGAGCTTCTAATTTAGCCAATGCCTCGTCTTTTTTAATACCCTGTTCGCGCCATGCCATAGCTTCAGAGGCAAATTTACCGACATCCGCACACGTCATCGTGCCTAATGGGTAGGGTGCCGCAATAACACTCGTGCCAGCGCTAAACAAGATCGATAATAAAATCGCTTTAGATAATGTTTTTTTCATTTTGTTTTATGATTCCCATTGTCGAAAAATAGTAAGTAGTCATATTCTTGAGAATATTAACTTACCATATACCAAATAGCTTAATAAATCGTATCAACATTTACGCCTCGGCTTTATATATAAAATTTTCCCTTTGACACACATATGTATCCAATAAAAATAATTATTCAATCGGTTGCATTTATTCTCATATCACTAGGTTGGATACAAAGTGCTTACGCAGCATCCTTCAAGGATTGCCCAGATTGCCCTGAAATGATTTTATTACCCGCCGGGACATTTTCTATGGGGGTGGCTACAGTCAACGACGATGAAGCAAACTGGCCTCAGCGGACAGTCACCATCAAAGCGTTTGCCATAGGCAAGTTCGAAGTTACTCAAGATGAATGGCATGCCATCATGGGTAACCGACCTGGCATGTTTAAAGGTGAACGCTTACCGGTAGAACAAATCACCTGGAAACTCGCCAAAGAATTTACCCGCAAGCTGAGTGAAAAAACCAGCAAGACCTACCGTTTAGCTACTGAAGCTGAATGGGAGTATGCGGCGCGTGCAGGTACTGAATCCGACTACTATTTTGGCAACCAAGTCGACCAGCTCGGTGACTATGCCTGGTATGACGATAACGCCAACGAGACTACACATACCGTTGGCCAAAAATTGCCTAATAAATTTGGTCTGTTTGATATGTATGGCAATGTGTGGGAGTGGACTGAAGACTGCTGGAATAAAAATTACGATGGCGCACCAACAGATGGCTCCGCCTGGGTAGTGGGTGACTGCTCTATGCGGGTTGTTCGAGGTGGCTCTTGGTTTAACAAGCAACGCTCATTCAAATCCTCAACTCGTATGAAATTTTCTTCGGAAATTCGATACAGCAGCCGTGGGATTGGCTTAAGAGTGGTGCGGGAAGAGCCTTAACAGCCGAACACTATTGAAAAAAACTAAAAAGGCGCATGCAGCCAGTTCGACCGCATGCGCCTCAAAACAGCTACCACTACTTCAGCCCAACCTTAAGTTCGATTCGCTGGGGCGCGCTCATCTTCATATTGACCGTTGTACCAGGTACCGCTAAATAATTTTCCCTCTGGCGTGCGCATTTGGCCGTGCCCGTGGGGGTGACCGTCTTTCCAGCTACCTTCATACCAGCTGCCATCTTCATGCTGGTAATGTCCTTTGCCGTTTTGTAAGCTATTTTTCCACTCACCGGTGTAGACACCATCTTTACGAGTGAATTTGCCCTGCCCTTCAGCCCAGCCATCGACCATCTGTCCTTCGTACACTCCTATGGTTTGACCATTTAAAAACCAAATGAGCTTACCCCGACCATCGGCCCGGCCTTTTTTGCACGTGCCATACCAATTGATGCTCTCGCCTTCTTGAGGAAAAATATTCGCTACGCTACAGCCAGATGAATCACTAATCCACGTGACCTCATCTGCCTGCACCAGGCCGCAACAAAGAGAAAAAACCAACGCGAGAAATATACGACTAGGTGTAGTTTGCATAGTAAGTACTCCAAAGTAGTAGTCAAATTCGGCACAATAAAGCCGTGATAAACGCCAAGAGAAACTCGTTATTGCTCTAAATACGATACGCGCTCCAGCTATATTTACTATAAAGCGTTAGTTCGCGTTACAAACTCTATCCCCCAACACGGATACGGCAGAGTTAGCCGGAATCGCCGCCCAAGACTCAACCTGCGCCTCATCACGAATAACGTCGCCTAGCGCTTTTTCCTTGGAGAAGGTCACTAACCGGACCACCCTGGACTGAGCCTTGGCGCAATCATATTCACGCGTAATTTGGCGTGATCGTTCACCACGCTCACTCGGTGTTTTATAGTCGTGAGTCGTACTGGTGATGATGTTACTACCCGTTTTTTGCGAAGAATTTGGAGCTACAAAAAAATAGAACTTATCGCTTTCAAAATACATCTGCCATTCTTGTGCTGAGACAGTAAGCGAACAGAGTATCAACCCCACCAACAACCAGCTATCCGCACGTTTAATTTTTTTCACACTCAGTCTCTTTTAAGGTGATGCCACCTGGATAATAAGATAGCAGCCTACAAAAGCTGACTTCTCTTTATCAATAACCAGAACTTAGCACGATCGAGAAATTTTAGTCGCAAGAAGTTCTCAGGCAAGTCAGTCATTTTTAATTTGATAAAACAGCGCGCAAATGAATCTGGTGGTAATTAGCTTCAAAAGCTTATTCTTACCAATCATTTAACACAGTAGTTATTTGTAGGCTCATAACTAGGTAGTCCGGCACAAAAGACCAGCGTGACTCCGAGCCCGCTGGCAGCTATCTGTCTATAGCCTCAGGTAAAAACCTGATCACTACGTAGGTAGCCGCAGAAGTAGCTGCCATTAACCATAAAAAAGCACTAAATCCCCACTCTTTAACAATTGGGCCAATTAACCACACCGCGATAGAGCTAACACCAAATGAAATTGCTAGGCGTGCTCCAGAAAAACGACTGCGCATGGAATCAGCTACATAGCGAGCAATCATGGCATCCGTAAACGGAATAGCCGCGAAAATAGCGCACATGAAAATAAGCTGGGCAAAATAAAAACTCCAACCATCCAACTGAGTTGCTGCAAGAATAGCCAGCAACTGCAGAAAAATAACACGGCTATATAGTTTTTTAAGTGGGACTCGATCGATCAGGTTACCAATAATTAATTGGCTAAAAGAGGCTATAAAATAAATAGCAGCCAGTAGCGTTCCTATGACTGCAGGATCGCGTAACTCATCACCGAGTTTGCTAAATAGGATTTCATTATTGCCGTTGGTCGTGAAATTAAATAAAAAACTACCTGTTGTTGCAGCAAGCGTCATCACAAAAAAAAGCTTGAATTTATCCTCCTGCGACGCAAAGCTATGACGAGCATTTTTTTCCGCAGGTGATAATTCATGCGCAGGACTCACCCGCCAAAACACTAGGCCCAGGCATAAACTCATAACTCCTGGTATCCAAAAAGCAGCGCGCCAGCCATAGTCTTTGATTACCCACCCTGTCAGTAGCGCAGCCATGGCAATTCCCAGATTGCCCATCATGCCGTTAATGCCTATGGCCCTGCCCGGCATCTTTGACTGTTGTATCAACATGGGTATGCCCACCGGGTGGTAGATGGATGCAAAACAGCCCATCAAGGCCAGCAGCAACGATAGCTGCAAAGGGGTTTGAGCCTGACTCACCAATATCGATGAAACGCCCATGCCTATGAAATACAGCAGCATCATTTGGCGACGACCCCAGAGGTCTCCCAATTTACCCGCAGGTAAAGAACCCAAACCAAAGAAAAAGAACGCCGGCGCGCCGTAGGGCATCAGGTCTTCCCAGCGGTCGACACCCAACTCTGCCGCAATGGTGGCGACGGCCGCAGCAAAAATCAAAAGTACTAAATGATCTAAGGTATGTCCAAGATTAAGTAAGATGGAAAGTAAACGTGGGTGCATACAATGACTTATTCACTTGCCAATGCAATTAACAATGGATTTGTAATTTAGTGCAGTAGCAGCACCACCAATTACACACCCATTTGTCGTGCAAGATCATTCAAGTCGGTTGATGCATAGGTAAAGCGTGTGAGATCACCTTTCGCTGCCGCTTTGCCTAATCCATACTCCAAAGGACGCTCAACAAACGCTGTTTGTAAGCCGCAGGCTTTTGCTGCATCCAGATCATCTTCATGCGCTGCCACTAACATTACTTCCGAGGGCTGTATGTCGAATATCTCGGCCACACCCAAGTAGGTTTCCGGATCAGGTTTGTAGTGCCGAAATACTTCAGCCGACAAAAGCAGGTCCCATGGGAGCCCCGCATTTTTTGCCATGTTGGCTAGCAAACCCAGATTGCCATTTGAGAGCGTAGTCAGCATAAAGCGTGACTTAAGTCGCGTCATGCCAGCAACGGTATCTGGCCACGCATCCAGTCGGTGCCATGCACGATTTAAGTGTCTACGCTTTTCTTCGCTTAGATCGATACCAAAATCTACCAAGATACGATCAAGTATCAACCGATGTAAATCATCGATTTTTGTCCAGCCTAGTTTGCCTGAGCGCACATCTGCCATGGCTGGTTTGTAACCCGCACGCCAGGCACTGGCAAATGTATCGCCATCGATACCAGGTATCAGCGACTCTGCTTCACGACTAATAGAACCATGCCAGTCAACCACGGTACCAAATACATCGAAGGCCAATACTTTGGGAGCACTCATAGCTATCACCTAGATAATGTAGTGAATATTATTTTTGTGGGGTGCGCGTAGCTTGCCATGAAACGAACTGTAGTTTGCCGTCACGTTTAGCCCAGATGCTGTGAAAGCGTAGTTCTATACTGAGATCTTTGTCATTCAACTGAACATCAAAATTACCTAAACCTGTCAGGGTTGCGATGCAACCAAAAGTACGTACTTTCACATCTGAACGGCGCATCACTTTATATTTGACCATGCCGCTGCGCATGGATTCAATGTAGGTCTGCTTCGTGTCAACTACTGAACTGCTATGTATGTAAACCAGGTCGTCAGCAATCAGTTTTTCCATGGCAGGAAAATCATTAGCCATCTGAGCTGCGTAGCGTGCATCTTCTGCTTTGACGACGTCATCGCTATTAATCGCATCACAGGTCGATGCAACGACAGCATTACTGGCGCCGAACGCAAGCACAACCAGACAAAGAACAACTGAACGAATCGTTACCATGTGGATCTCCTGAATGTTTATTTTTTGTTGTTGAATTGTTGTCTAACTGTTGCAGTATTATTTTTTAGGCTCACGACATCAGTCCTAGCAGCGCGCATAAAAATTGGCAGCACGTGAGCTAAATTTCAGAGTTGATGATACCTTAAGCAAATAGAGCTATGCCAATTATGGCGGTTACTGACGTTACTAAAACAGCATGATGTATCGTACCTTTTGCATTTTGGAGACTCACCATGAAACAACGACTTTTAACCTGCGGCCTGTGGATGCTGCTAAGCCTACCTACTCTTTCGTATGCCGAGAGTGAGCAATGGATAACCGACCCACGCGGATGCAAGGTCTCGAATGTCGCTCCGCAAGAAGGTGAAACGATTACCTGGAGTGGCGAGTGTAAAAATGGCTTTGCGAATGGGGAGGGCACGCTGACCTGGTTTGAAAAAGGCGTAAAAGTCGAGACCTACGTCGGAACCATGGTCAACGGCTACGCCGAGGGACGTGGTCGATTAGTCCGTGGAGGCGGTGTCTATATAGGTGAATGGGTTAAGAGTCAGCAACACGGCAAAGGCCGATTTGATGACGCCGATGGCAGTTGGTATCAGGGCGAATGGCAAGAAGGCCAACCTCATGGCCGCGGCCAGATGCTAACGCCGGACGGCCAACTACTCAAAGGCTACTGGAATAAAGGCGAGTTCGAAGAAGCCGGTGCAATGCCTGGCCGAACCTGATACACACTGCATGGCCTAACGCTACTAAAGATTAGGCTAGTGACAAACCAAAGGCGGCTAACCCGGTTATTAGCCCTATCATGCTGCGTACAAGACTTACATAAAACGCTGCACTATTAACTGATACATGACTAGCCGACTTTCTCGTACCGCTTTTTTCACCCTGCTACTGATTGCCGTCATGATGGGAGCTAATCATGTCGCCGCTCGCTTTGCCTTTAACGATGGGGTGAGCGTCATTACGGCGGTCATTTTTCGTAGCGGTGTCACAGCTATCATCATTAGTCTGCTAGTGATGCGACAAAAAATACGCATCCAACTTGCACCGCGTCACAAACAAATCATGCCCGCTATTGGCTTGCTGGTGGCCATACAGAGTTTTTGTCTTTACTCCGCGGTTGCTCGCTTACCGATAGCTTTGGCATTATTAGCATTCAATACCTACCCATTGTGGAGTGCATTTTGGGCGCGCATGCTCTATCAACACAAGGCAGAACGCTTTGTTCTCCAAGCCATGCCAGTCATGTTATTGGGGCTGGCATTAGCATTAGATGTCGTTGGCGCCGCGTCAGGGTTGGGTGCAGCAGCTCATTGGCAGCAGATTGGTGCAGGCGTAGGCTTTGCTATTGCTGCGGCTGCTACGTTTGCACTGGCTATGATCTTGACTCAACATGAAGCCATTGATCTGGATGGACGTGTACGTACTGCGCTGACTATGGGTATGGTGGTGTTACTAGCTCTGGTATTTGCTGCTGTTAGTGGTGGTTGGTCGCTACCTCATACGTCTACAGGATGGTGGGGCTTGGGTGGATTAACAGTTTTATACGGAACAGCGTTCACACTGATGTTTAGCCTGCTCCCGCGTCTGGGTGTGGTTGGTAATTCAGCCATCATGAATATAGAACCTGTGTTTGCTTTGGTGCTGGCCTGGCTGTTACTTGGTCAATCTATCGCAGCAATACAAGTCGTGGGCGCCTTGATCGTAGTCTCTACAGTAATGGTGCTGGGTTTACGTCGCAGATAAACTGCAGTGACTTGAAAAATTTATTTTCAGGCCCTCGAAAGGGACAGTGAATATGAAAAAAATGGATTTCAATCGCTGGCGGGTTACTCATGCCAAAAAATTTAGCTTAGCCGATTTTGATTCCGGACCACCCTCCGAACTGATATTTGATGATGACGAGCTCAAGCACCACCAAACGAAATTAGCCGACAAACTGAATAAATTACAGTCACTACTGTATGCCTCAAAATCGAAAGCCATACTACTGGTACTTCAAGGTATGGATACGTCTGGTAAAGATGGCGTAATTCGGCATGTTTTTTCTCATGTCAGTCCATTAGGTATGCATGCCATTGCGTTTGGTGCGCCTAGCAAGACAGAACAACGCCATGATTTTTTATGGCGCGTACACAATAAATTACCTGCATTAGGCGACATGACGATTTTTAATCGTAGTCATTATGAAGATGTCCTGGTGACTCGTGTACGCGGCTGGGTAGACAAAAAAACCTGCGAAAAGCGCTACCAACACATAGAGAATTTCGAATCTCTTTTAAGTGACAGCGGTACAGTGATACTGAAATGCTATTTACATATTTCACGCGCTGAACAAAAAAAACGCCTGCAAGCTCGCTTGGATGATCCAGCTAAGCACTGGAAGCTTCAGCCATCTGATTTTACCGACAGAAAGCTGTGGCCTGATTTCATGAAAGCCTATTCCGATGCTATGGCTGCCACCAGCACCAAGCTGGCTCCGTGGTATGTCGTTCCTTCAGACTCTAAACCACATCGCGATTTATTCATTGCAAGCCTGTTAGTACAAACACTGCACCAACTCGATCTTCAGATGCCTAAACCTGCGTTTTCTATTGATAAGGTCAAGCTAGACTAATGCGCTTGCAAACAGGAGACATTTGGGGTGGCCTGGCAGCGATGATGGTGGCGCTGCCAGCGGCGATAGGCTTTGGCGTGATTGTCTACGAACCGCTAGGTCAGATGTATAACGCTCAAGGCGCAATGGCCGGCATCATCGGTGCCACGCTACTCGGGTTTTTTGCTGCGATGTTTGGTGGTTGTCAGCGATTAATCTCCGCGCCGTGTGCGCCAGCGGCCGCTGTTCTGGCTGCCTTCGCTATTCAATTTACACAAATGGGTATGCCACCCGATCAAATCCTGCTGGCGTTATTACTGATAGGTTTGCTCGCGTCTGGATTTCAGATGTTGTTTGGCCTGTTAAAACTCGGTAGCCTGATTAAGTACGTGCCCTACCCGGTAGTCAGTGGTTATCTCTCAGGCGTAGGTTTAATTATCATCGCTGCGCAAACGCCCAAATGGCTGGGCATCACTGGCAATCAAGGTTTCTGGTTTGCACTCGCAGCAGTAGATGAGTGGCGCTGGGCTAGTTTAATCGTGGGTCTGGTCACTGCTGCATTCATGATCATAGGCCCACGCATTACACAGAAAATTCCATCCGTGATTATGGCCATCGCTGGTGGGGTTACTACCTATTGGCTGCTCAGTCTATGGGATACCAGTTTGCAGCACCTTCTCAACAACACACTCATCGTCGGCCCCTTGGGCGGTCTGAGTACGGCGGGAGCTGCGAGTGATCAAGTGGGTGGCCTGACAAATTTTTTCAGCAGCATTAGTCTTCCCTACCGCGCTATGGCTGACGCAGCACTGCCGCCAATTAAACATCTGCTCTATCCCGCGCTCACATTAGCGATACTGCTTTCCATTGATACTTTAAAGACCTGCATCGTTCTCGATACACTCACGCACAGTCGGCATGATTCCAACCGCGAATTGTTAGGCCAGGGAATAGGCAACATGGCTTCGGCGCTGTGTGCCGGTATGCCAGGCGCTGGAACGATGGGTGCGAGCTTATTGAATATGTCTAGCGGTGCACGTACGCGCGCCTCTGGCATGATTGAAGGATTCATGGTGCTGCTTGCCTATGTGCTGCTGGCTCCATTGCTGGCCTGGATACCGTTATCGGCACTAGCGGCTATTTTGATCGTGGTTGGCTTTCGCATGGTAGACCGCCACAGCTTTAGATTTCTCAAGTCGCGCGACACCATATTGGATTTTGTGGTCATCCTCACGGTCGCGATGGTGGCACTGTCTGTTAGTCTGATTGCAGCTACCGGCGTCGGGTTACTGCTGGCTGTGCTGCTGTTCCTGCGTAAGCAGATTGGTACTCATCTGATACGGCGCATCACTTTCGGCAATCAAGTTTTTTCCCGCTGCGAGCGACTCGAAAGCGAGCGCCAATTGCTAGAAAAAAACGGGCATCAAACCGTCATACTTGAATTGCAGGGCTCGCTGTTCTTTGGCACAGCCAACCAGCTTTATCAAGCGGTCGAGCCCTATCTGCATGGCTACCGCTACGTCATCCTGGATTTGCGGCGTGTGCAATCAGTCGACATGACCGCTGGCCACATACTCGAGCAGATCAGGGATACCCTGGCCGAAAACAATAACGAGCTGCTACTTAGCGACTTACCGGGTGAAATGCCCACTGGCGAGAACCTGAAACGCTATTTTGATCATCTTGGTATTTTGGGTCCGCACCAACTCATCCATGTGTTTGACGAGCTCAATGACGCACAGGAATGGATAGAGGAACAGTGGCTGCTGCAATCGGGATTGCGGCCCAGGCCTGAGCAACGCTTTACCTTGCGCGACTTCGATGTTTTTAAAAATCACAAGGCCGACACACTGGCCGATCTGCAAGCCTGCATGCAGGCCAAACAGCTCAAAGCCGGCGAACAACTATTTCAGGTTGGATCGCGCAGTCATGAAATATTTTTCATCATGCAGGGTGAAGTGCGGATAGACATTCCGCTCGCCGACGGTCACTTACATCACATCGCAACCCATCATCAGGGCGACTTTATCGGCGAACTTGGGTTTCTCGATGGACGGCCACGCGGTGATACAGCCACCGCAATCACGGATGTTGAACTGCTGGTGCTGTCGCGTTCAGGCTTGGATCAACTCGCAGATAATCACAAACGTTTGGGCGTCACACTGATGACAGAAATCGCGCGAGTACTCGCTTCACGACTGCGTCAGTCAAATGATGAACTCAGAGTGCTCGAAAGCGCCTGATTTTTACCTCATCACGCTTTTCTTCACCCTTCATGCAACCCGTACGCGTTTAAGCAATTACTTGAGATGCCTTTATTTATGCGGGTTCTGCAAAAAATAAATCCTTTGCACAGCGATTCATAAAAAAAATAGCTGCTCGCATCAAACAATAAAAAAACATTCGTTACGACGCATTTTTTGGATCAAAACCCGGGTCTAATCGAAATCAGAGAGTCGCTTTAGAGTTGTGGTATACTGTTCGTATGTACAGTAGTTTAGCAATTCAAGTACCCCTCTAAAACCCGCGTAAAACGTAGTGGAGTTGCGAAAATGGAAACCGAAATGATTGATCAGGAGCTTCCCGGCAAACTGGAAATCAAGATCGTCTCGCGGCCTTCAAGCCAGGCGCAGCGAATCTGGCGCAAGCGTGGTCGTCCGCGTGATTTGCGAAATCCAGCCGGCTTCCAGCAAATAGCTGCACACGTGATCGCCGTTAGTTTGATTACGCCCAACACGCAATAAATTCATCATTTTTCATTGGTACCGACAAAACCCCGCCCTCATTAAAGCCGAATATTCACTGTCAGAATTTCGGGCTACTATCTCATTCAATCTGTTTTTCCCACAACACCTATACCTCTCGAGAGACATCGATGATACGAGTACTAAAAGCCGGTCAGACCATCGCCCAAAAAGCGCAAGACCACACCAGCGTGCGTGACACCGTCACTCAAATTCTCGGCGAAATCGAACAACGCGGCGACGCAGCCGTCGCAGACATGTCGAAAAAATTTGACCAGTGGTCACCTGCCAGTTTTCGCCTATCTGATGATGAGATCGCAAAATGCCTCAACTCGCTTACGCAAGGTCAGCTAGACGACATACGCTTTGCGCAAACTCAGGTCAGAAATTTTGCCAAGATACAGCGCGAATCCATACGCGACGTTGAGGTCGAGACCCTGCCCGGCGTTATCTTAGGTCATAAAAACCTTCCGGTTGAGAGCGTAGGTTGCTATGTCCCCGGCGGAAAATTCCCCCTCGTAGCCTCTGCTCACATGGGTGTTGTAACAGCCAAGGTCGCCGGCGTGAGTCGTATACTCGCTGCGTCACCACCGGTCAATGGCGCACCGAATCCCGCTGTTATCGCAGCGATGCATTTGGGCGGCGCAGATGAAATCTATACCTTTGGTGGAGTACAAGCGATCGGCGCCATGGCCATAGGTACACAAACGATTAAACCAGTATCTATGCTGATCGGTCCGGGCAATGCATTTGTGGCTGAAGCTAAACGCCAATTATTTGGTCGGGTTGGTATTGATTTGATTGCCGGCCCAACTGAAACACTGGTAATTGCCGATGACACCGTCGACGCTGAAATGTGCGCCACCGATTTGCTCGGTCAAGCCGAGCATGGCTACAACACACCTGCTGTGCTGCTTACTAATTCAGAAAAACTAGCGCAGGCAACGATAGTCGAAATTGAACGCCTGCTAAAGATACTGCCTACTGCCGCAACCGCTTCTGTGTCCTGGCGCGATTTTGGTGAAATCATCGTCTGCGACACACTAGAAGAAATGGTCAGCGAAGCCGACCGCATCGCCTCCGAGCACGTGCAAGTCATGACACGCGATGATGATTACTTCTTAAAAAATATGCGCAACTACGGCGCCCTGTTCCTGGGCCCACGCACCAACGTCGCTTACGGTGACAAAGTAATCGGCACTAACCACACCCTACCTACGGGCAAAGCAGCCCGCTACACCGGCGGATTATGGGTGGGTAAATTCATCAAGACCTGCACCTATCAAAAAGTACTGACCGATGAAGCCAGCACGATGGTCGGTGAATACTGCTCGCGTCTGTGCGCACTCGAAGGCATGATCGCCCACGGCGAACAAGCCAATCTGCGCGTGCGTCGTTATGGTCATCAAGAAGTGCCCTACGGCGGCGTACCCGGCTGATCCACTAGTAGTTATAGAGAGAGATCACCATGAACCTATACCCCGCCCCAAATTTCAGACTGGATGGAAAAAAAGCACTCGTAACCGGTGCTAGCCGCGGTATAGGGCTAGCTGCCGCTGTTGCACTTGCTCAGGCGGGTGCTCATGTCACTCTGGCTGCAAGATCAAAAGACGAATTAGCCGCTGCTTGCAAAGAGATAAACGCTGCAGGTGGTCATGCTGATTTTGTGGTGCTTGATGTCACCGACTCTGCTGCTGTTGATGATGTAATCAACACTCAAGGGCCGTTTCATGTGCTGGTGAACAACGCCGGCATGAACCGACCCAAGCCGCTGGTGGATGTGACGAATAGTGATCTGAACGACATTTTTGATTTAAACGTCAAATCAGTTTTTTATGCCTCGCGCGCTGTCGCCAAAGGCTTGATCGCAGCCAACCAACCCGGCTCGATTATTACGATCTCGTCTCAGATGGGTCATGTGGGTGCAGCCAACCGCACGGTGTACTGTGCCAGCAAACATGCGCTTGAAGGTATGACCAAAGCACTTTGCTGGGAATTGGGTCAAAAAAATATACGCGTGAATACTATTTGCCCAACCTTTATAGAAACCGCACTCACGAAAGGCATGCTTGAAGATGCTGCCTTTATGGCCTCGGTGGTCAGTAAAATTGCGTTGGGTCGTGTAGGTCAGGTCGATGAAATTATGGGTGCGGTGGTCTTTCTGGCCAGCGATGCATCTAGTTTGATTACAGGTAGTGCCCTCATGCTGGATGGCGGCTGGACCGCAGCCTAAAATAATAAAAGGAAAAAAATGAATCCGATCGAACTAACGCAAGGTAAACCCGTCGCTGTCATTGGCGCTGGCTTAGTAGGTGCAGGTTGGGCCATCGTGTTTGCACGCGCTGGTGTATCCGTACGCATGACTGACTCCAACGCGCACGTCTTAGAGAGCGCTCCTAAACTAGTAGCACAGCAACTCGAACGTTTGCACTCGCACGGATTACTGAAAGAGCCGGTATCCACCATACTCAGCCGCGTTAGTGTTGCACCAGATCTCAGGCAAGCACTGGACGGCGCTATCTACGCGCAAGAATCCGTGCTCGAAAAAGCCGATGTCAAACGCAAGCTGATGCTAGAGATAGAAAGCTTTGGATTTGACGATCTGATTATAGGTAGTTCCACCTCCGGCATACCTGCTTCTGATTTTGGTCTGGACCTGAAAATTTCTCCGCGAGTTTTAGTGGTTCATCCTGTCAATCCTCCGTATCTGGTTCCTATCATTGAATTAGTCGGCTCGCCACAAACATCGCAAGCCACTATCGATTGGGCAGATCATTTCATGCAAGCGCTGGGACAATCGGTTATTCGGGTTAATGAAGAAATCGAAGGTTTTGTCATCAATCGTTTGCAAGCCGTTTTATTGCGCGAAGCCTGGACACTGGTTGCCGATGGCGTGTGCAGTTGCGAAGATGTAGACAAGGCCATACGTGATGGCTTGGGATTCCGTTGGTCATTCATCGGCCCCTTTGAAACCATCGATCTCAACGCACCCAATGGTGTGGCTGATTATGCAGGACGCTTTGGCCCGCTGTTTCATCGTATTGCCCAATCACGCGATCAAAAGCGCCCATGGGATGAGCCGCTGATTAAAGAAGTAGAAACTCAGCGTCGTCAGTTTGTAAAACAATCAGAACTCAATGCACGACGCGACTGGCGTGATGAACAACTCATGAAATTCGCTGTGCATCGCGCAAAATCTGCTGATAAATAACCTCACTGCGTTAGTACACCATGCCACTAGAGCTACTAAGAGGAGTACTTGTGACCAGCTTACTGTTGGTCAGCGCGGCCTCACACGCTGCACCGCCTTATCAACAGTTAGCGGGCGCAGCTAATAACGATGATCCTTTAATCGTTGCTGGCTACCGCGCAATTTTTACTTGCTCGGCTCACTTTGTAATGGGTAGGCCTTTAAGTGACATCAAGCGTGTGGAACTGGTGGACGTTGAAGGTAAAGGCTATCCCGATCCAGTCATCGATGAAAAGCGTCGCTTGGTTATCAGTACCGACCCTAGCGGAAAAATTGTGCGCGTGGCTGTTTTTCGTGACAGCATGGGTTGCACCATACTGCCACCGCATTGGCAAATGGGTGATGTCCCTAAGCTGCCTTATGTACCGTATGCAACTGCGCCCGATGTCAGCAAAATTACTTTTCCTGATGGCGACAAAACAAATCTGCCGGCTAGCGGTATCGATACACGATATGCAAAACTTAACAAGGTACTAGAACAAGCATTTGATGGCACCACTTATGCAAAAAAACCCGGCACAGTAACCACCTCAGTACTGGTTATTAAACTCAGCAAAGACCACGGCAGTCAGTTAATTGCCGAGCGCTATCGCAAAGGCTTTGGCGTGCATACAGGCTATAGAACCTGGTCTACTAGCAAGAGCATATTTGCTGCCTTGATGGGTATCGCCAGTCAGCAAGGCATGCTGCAACTAGATCAACCTGCGGCTATTCCCGAATGGCCTGCAGGCGATACACGCAAAGCCATTACCTATCAACAGCTCATGTGGATGTCGAGTGGTCTGTATAGCGGCGGCGCCAATTCTGCGGCAGTGTATTTTGGTGGGCAAGATGTCATTAGTGCTGCCACAGGAACTACATTAGAAGTTCAACCCGGAACTCGCTGGCAGTACGCAAACAACGATACGTTATTGTTGGTGCGCTCTTTGCGCCATCTGCTTAATGATGATTTGCGTTTTCTGCGTTTCCCCTACGACGAGCTGCTACATCCCCTAGGCATGTATCACACGCGCATGGAAGTGGATCATCAGGGTAGTTTTGTGGGCTCTAGCCAGACCTACACTACAGCACGCGACTTGGCACGCTTCGGAATTTTTCTGGCCCATGATGGTGTGCACAAAGGTAAACGCTATTTACCTGAGGGCTTCATAGAGTTTGTCAGTACACCGGCACCGACTAAACCACCGGTGGCAAATGAATGGGGCTATGGTGCGCAATTTTGGTTACTCGATACCATGCCGGATATACCGAAAGGTACCTACACTACCTTCGGCAACAAAGGTCAGTATGTGACTGTCGTACCCGGACATGATGTCGTCATCGTTCGCACGGGCGTGGATCCTAACGGTATAGAGTTCAAACAAGATCGCTTAGTAGCTGATGTACTCAAAGCGCTAGCTAACTAGAAAAAGTAACTCGTTACTGGGTGATGCTATCCTCTTACGCATGCCTAATACACCCAGCCACCCCGACTTAATCGATTCCGCCTACGCGTTTAGGCGTTTGTTGACAGCACTCGCCATCATGACCCTCGGCAGCGTAGGCATGTATGTAGTGGTGGTCTTACTTCCCGAAGTGCAAAAAGAATTTGGCATTAGTCGCGCTGATGCAGCCCTACCCTATACCGTACTCATGATTTCATTTGGTGTTGGTGGCATAGTCATGGGCCGCTGGGCTGATCGCATAGGCGTGTTTAAAGTTTTGCTCATAGGCGCCACAGGCAATCTGATTGGTTTTGTGTGGGCTTCGCAATCACCCAACATCGTCAGCCTTGCATTAGCCCATGGACTGATCGGCTTACTCGGCGGTGCAGCCAGCTTTGCACCCTTGTTAGCTGATACAGCATTGTGGTGGAAAAAACGTCGCGGTATCGCAGTTGCTATTTGCGCCAGCGGAAATTATGTCGCTGGTACGTTATGGCCACCTGTCATGCAATATGGCATAGAGCATATAGGCTGGCGTCAGTCCTATCTTTTTCTTGGATGCGTTTGTGGATTATTGATTGCGCTGCTAGCCGTGCGCATGAAACCCAGACCACCCATGCACGACACTTCCCCCAGCTTGCACGGAGCACATGAAACGGACCGTCCGTTTGGTCTGAGCATGAATCAGGCTCAACTACTGCTGTGCGTGGCTGGACTCTCTTGCTGCGTTGCGATGTCTATGCCGCAAGTACACATTGTTGCGTATTGCAGTGATCTAGGGTTTGGTGCTGCGCGTGGCGCAGAAATGCTGTCATTAATGCTGGGATTTGGTATTGCCAGTCGACTGATCTCGGGTGTGATTTGTGATCGTATTGGTGGCTTGCGCACGCTGCTATTGGGCTCTTTTTTGCAAGGCATCGCACTACTGCTGTTTTTGCCGTTTGATGGTTTGGTGTCGCTATATGTCATTTCAGCTATGTTCGGTTTATTTCAGGGCGGGATAGTCCCCTCCTACGCCATCATCGTGCGCGAGTATTTTCCTGCTGCCGAAGCTGGTGCACGCGTAGGGTCAGTGCTAACCGCAACGCTATTTGGCATGGCACTCGGTGGCTGGATGTCGGGCAAAGTATTTGATCTCACCGGTTCATATCACGCAGCATTCATCAACGGCACATTATGGAATCTGCTCAATTTCAGTATCGCTGCCTGGCTACTCTGGCGCACTGGCGGATTTCGTTCTCGCGCAAAAACGGTCTGAACTACTAAAATAATAAAGGAGACCCCATGTCCATACGTACCTGGGATGCTTATGCGCTCCGCTATGCCAACGTCAAACGCCGTCGCATAGAAAATTTTATCGCGCATGATTTACATGATGCCGCGACTGAAATGGATTATTTTGTTTGGTTTCTCCAATCAGGCAAAGAAACTATACTGATTGATACTGGCTTTGGTGCTGAAGCTGCCGAACGTCGCAAACGATCTCTGCTGCGCTGCCCTATAGACTCATTAAAAATAGCGGGTATACATCTCGAAGACATACGAGAGACCATCATCACCCACGCGCACTACGACCATGCTGGCAACACTGCCAAACTCAAAAATACCTGCTTTCACTTACAAGAACGTGAAATGTCGTATGCCACGGGCAAAGATATGCGTCATAAATTTTGTCGCCATGCTTACGATGCACACGATATCTGTGAATTAGTGATTGCTAATTTTGAAGAGCGAGTAGCATTTCATGAGGGGGAGTATGAACTACGTCCCGGCATCACCGTTCATTGGGTGGGAGGTCATACCCGTGGCTTGCAAGTCGTGCGCGTGCATACCAAACGCGGCTGGATAGTGATTGCATCCGATGCCTCACACTATCTTGAAAATCTGCGTAACCGTTCACCCTTCCCTATCGTGGTTGATAGCGCAGATATGCTCTCGGCATATGAGTTAATTGAAACACTGGCTGACTCTCCTGACCATATTATTCCCGGACATGATCCTTTGGTCATGAGTAGCTATCAGCGTATAGGGAAAGCTGAACTCGACATCGTTTCGTTAACGGATCCTATTTGAACTGGGTAAAATAATTCCAGAGTTATACAACCCATATCTTGAGGTTGGCAAGCATCCTTGCAAAGCATAAAATTGATAAAAATTTGAGCTTAATTTGAAAAAAATTATCATCATTGCAGGGCCCAATGGCGCAGGCAAAACGACGTTTGCCCGTGACTTTTTGCCTGCCGAGGCCCAAACACTAAGATTTATCAATGCCGACTTGATTGCGGCTGGTTTAGCTCCGTTCAATCCAGAATCTGCTTCATACAAAGCTGGACGCTTAATGCTGGAAGAAATTGATGAATGCGTAGAAGCCGGGTACAGCTTTGCGTTTGAAACTACGCTCTCAGGCTTGGTTTACTTAAAAAAGATTGCTTTGTGGCAGGCGCGTGTCTAGCAAGTTAAGCTATGGTTTTTGTCTTTACCCAACGATGACATCGCAGTTTCAAGAGTTGCCTACCGTGTTTTGCAAGGCGGTCACAATATTCCTGAAAACGTAATTCGGCGGCGCTTCAAGGCAGGTTTAGAAAGTTTCCATGAGCGTTACAGTAAGTTGGTTGACTAATGGGTGTTTTACGATAGCTCTGGCATGCATCCAAAGCTCATAGATTGGAGTAACAAATGAACACAAAAGATATTCGTACTTCCTCTGACCCTGATTTAGCAGGCTCATATGCGGCCATGGAACGTGCAGCTCGTTCAGCTCAAGATCTAGCCATCAAAACCAACACGGGTATCGTTGTTGTCGTTGATGGAAAGAACGTTGAATTGACGGCAGCCGATTTAATCAAGCTGCGTGACAAAGAAGCTCCTCATCATTGATTACTATTCTAAATAAATAGCGTCCAGTTAATTTCCGAATTTGAAGGTTATCCCACTGCCAACATATCCCTACCTGCACCGCGCACTAACGTCTACTGTGTTGCTGTTGTGCTGCCTGTTTACTTCAGCTGAGGCAAGTACTCTGGCGAAAGGTGATATCGAACGAATGGTCGACTATTTTTATATCGTCGGCGAGATCTTGCCTGATATGCCTGTCTATCCGCTATTCGTTCGTGATGCCGCAAACCCCGATGCAAAACCTGAGCTAAAAGCCTATGTATTTGAATCGACAGATTTCGCACCTGTGCGTGGCTACAGCGCTAAGCCTATTAATGTACTCATCCTCACTGACCTGTCGGGTAATTTTCTGCGGGTCAGGTTGCTCGATCATAGAGAGCCTCTGTTTCTCGATTCTGGTGGCACGCAAAAACTAGAACGGTTCGCCTCGCAATACAAAGGGCTATCTGCCCGTCACATTATAGAAATAGGACCGTTTAATGACCCTGGATTGCGCGATGAAACCACTGCGCATGTCAAAGGTGTGCAGCAAGGCACCATATCAATTAAAGCGATTAACCGGGCCATCATGACTGCTGCTGCTATTGTGGCTACAACAAAAGTTAAGAACGGTACTGATGAAAATGCAGCCGCAGTTATTAGTCCACCGATACCCAAAGAGATAAAAGAAACAAAAGAATCTAAAGAAGCTAAGGATCAGAAGTTAACTACTACTTCTGAGGAGAGCAAGACGCTCAACACCGCATCCAAAGCTAGTGTAGAAGCTACGGAACTCAAACACGACGCTAGTAAGGATTTACGTGCATCACCCACAGCAGAAAAAACTAACAAGGGCGATAGTACGAATACGGTGGCTATGACTGACCTACCTAAGGGCAACAACGATGGCAGTGCTGCTCCTCAAACTCGTATTGTGAATGCAGAAACCTCGCCACCAACCTCTTTGAATGTCGATACGCAATCAACTAACCATGTCAGCAGCGAGCTGAGGATCCAAACATCTGAAATGGACGACTGGATTACTTCCTGGCGTTCACGCAGCGTACATATTGCAATCTTATTGACTGGGTTAGTGGCACTCAGTGTGGCATTAATTGCCCAGCTACGATTTAGCGCAAGCCCAGCGCGCATGAGACTGCTGCGAACACTCTACCTGCTATTCACCGTAGGCTTTATAGGTTGGATAGCGCAAGGGCAGCTTACGATAGTCAATATTACTGCTGCTATCGAAGCTCTCAGCTCGCAAGGTGATCTGAGCTTCATGATGAATGATCCTATGGCGGTCATCCTCTGGTTGTTCGTTGGTGTGAGCTTACTAGTTTGGGGTCGTGGCACCTTCTGTGGATGGTTGTGTCCATTCGGTGCATTGCAAGAGCTCATTAGTTTAGTAGCGAATGCACTAGGTCATAAGCAGCGCCGATTACGTGCTGCATTGGATGCCAAATTAAAGTGGATTAAGTATGCGATTTTAATAGCGCTGATGACGTCACTCTATGCGGCACCATCACTTGCAGAATTACTAGTTGAAGTCGAGCCATTTAAGACAGCCATCAGCTTATATTTTGTTCGCGACTGGCCGTATGTGGCGTGGGCGATTTTTTGTCTGGCACTGAGCACCATGATCTATCGCGGTTATTGCCGCTATATATGCCCCCTGGGTGCAGCACTTGCAGCGCTGGGATTTTTACGATTCTGGTCGTGGATACCACGTCGTGAAGAATGTGGCACACCGTGTCAAAGTTGTCGGCACCGCTGTGAGTATCAAGCCATCTCACCGGTTGGGAAAATAGATTACCAAGAATGCTTTCAGTGTCTCGATTGCGTCTCTATTTATCAAGACAGTGAGCGCTGCTATCCACTGATACAGATAAAAAACTTATCGCGGCAACAATCTGTCCAAGCTAAATAGTCTTTATGTAATCTTTATTTGACAGCACTGGGTTAAATAATTTTACGCAGCAAATTCTCAGCCATTTTAATGCTGGCAATATCAATCAAACGACCATCCATACTGACAGCGCCCCTGCCCTCACGCTGCGCTTCGGCCATTGCTTCCATAATGCGCTTGGCATAGGCGATTTCTTTTTCACTCGGTGAAAACACCTGGTTTGCTATCTCAATCTGAGTGGGGTGTATCGCCCACTTGCCTTCATAACCTAAAGCCGCTGCACGACGTGCTACTGCTTCGTATTCATGCGGATCAGAAAAATTCGCGAACGGCCCATCAATGGGGCGCAAACCATAAGCGCGCGCTGCGACCAACACGCGCGACATAGCGTAATGCCACATATCGCCAGAATGAAAATCGCGTTTACCTTGCGTATCGGGCGGGGTCAATACGCCGTAATCAGGGTCATTTCCACCGATATAGGTAGAGCGTGCACGTGTACTGGCACCATAGTCGCCCACACCAAAGCTAAGCGCCTCTATACGCGAGGAGCTTGCAGCTATTGCTTCCACATTCGACATGCCCAATGCAGTTTCTATCAACAGATCAAAGCCTAAACGCTTGGTACGTTTTTTAGTCATTTCTATCTGAGTCACTAGCGTATCCACCACATACACATCAGCAGGTACGCCTACCTTGGGTATCAACAGCATATCCAGACGTGGACACGCCTCAACGATGTCGATTACATCGCGATACATGTATTCGGTATCCAAACCATTGATACGCACTTGCAGGGTCTTGTCACCCCAATCGATATCATTCAGCGCAGCAATTGCGTTGGCGCGTGCAGCAACCTTTTCACTAGGTGCAACAGCATCTTCGAGATCAAGAAAAATTACATCGGCTGCCGACTGTGCTGCTTTTTCGATAAATCGGGGATTGGATGCCGGTACTGCTAATTGAGAACGCTGGCGGCGTGCAGTCGCAGGCTGGATGATGGTTGCGCTCACAAATATCCCCTTTTGTTATTGTTTGCAGGGCTTAACTATAGGCAGTAAGTCTATATCCGACAATGAAATTATTTAAGGGATTATGCACTTTAGATGAATAATCATTTAAAGAACTTAATCAACGCCTGCTGGGAAACCGATGACTGACTTTGTTACGGGGGATTTTTTGATCAATGGGTAAAGGCAGTAGTTGCTTCAGTAATTCCACTAGCCGTAATGATGCTGGCGATAACGACTGCCCGCGTGCTGTAACAACAGCTACGCGGCGTGTCATGGAAGGATTAACAATTTTTAATGCATACATACTGGCATCAATTTTTTTGGGTAGTGCAATCGCAGGCAGTATCGCTGCTCCTAGCCCTGTACTAGCCATCGATATGAGTGTTTGAGCCTGAGTAAATTCATAGCGTGATGTAAAGCGAAAACGCTTCTCTTTCATGACATCTTCCAGCATGCCACGCATAGCGGTTGCCTGATTTAGCACCAGCAAAGGCATGTGGGTTAAGGCAGAAAGAGAAATCGTATTTTTATCTGTCGTTAAAAATCGCTTAGGTACTAAGGCATAAAACGGATCATCCATGAGTGGCTCAAACTGAAATTCGGAGGTGTCGATCTGCGGGCCCACGCCAAAATCTACTTCACGCTTGCGCACAGTCTCAAACATCGGCGCTGATGCTAACTCTCTAACCGACACCTCAATCCCCGGATATTCACCCTCAAATGCCGCCAGTACGCGCGCTAGTCGTGTCTCAGCGATAGTGGGCGAACACGAAAGCGAGACTTTGCCTTTACGCATATCGGCAGATTCTTGAATCTTGCGCAGGCCCTGATCGACTTCCAATAAAGCCCGCTGTGCACATTCCAATAGCTGCTGACCCTCTTCTGTCAAGCGCACGCTGCGCGTTGTGCGATGAAACAAAGGAACGCCCAGTTGCTCTTCCAACTGGCGTATTTGAGCGCTAACTGCTGATTGTGATCGAAATGATTTCTCTGCTGCGATGCGAAAACTGGCGTATTCACCTACCAGTAAAAACGTCTGTAATAACTTTAGATTGACGTGTGCTAACGCGCTGCTATTGGATTTCATACGATTAGAAAATGAAAAGTGATTGCAATTACGTTAACAGAGCATGCTAGTGAATTCTGCTGAAAACCGAATCTGGGTAACTATGCAGTAAAACAGCATAATCAACAACATAAAGTAATTTGCCGAATCAGCGCACACAACCTACAGTTTCAAAAACATGACAGCAATACGACTGTCAAAAAACAAGGGACAGATTTATCATGGCAGACGCATCAACCGGTGCACAGACTCAACCAGAGCTGCCGGCCGGCGCACTCGACGGTTTGCGCGTACTCGACATCGCAACATTTATTGCCGCACCCTTTTGTGGAACCATACTGGGTGATTTGGGCGCTGAAGTCATCAAGATAGAAATGCCAGGCGCAGGAGATTCACTGCGCAAATACGGCACGCCTACTGAGTGTGGTGACAGCCTGGTCTGGATGTCCGAGGCGCGCAATAAACAAACGATTACGCTGGATTTTCGCAAACCTGAAGGTGCAGCGCTTTTTAAAAAGCTCGTTGCTGAATCCGATATCGTGCTCGAGAATTTTCGTCCCGGCACATTAGAAAAATGGGGTATCGGTTACGAAGCGCTCAAAGCCGTTAATCCCAAACTCATCATGTTGCGCGTCAGCGCCTATGGTCAAACTGGCCCTAAACGTCATGACCCCGGCTTTGCGCGCATTGCACATGCCTTTGGTGGTCTTTCGTATCTTTCTGGCGAGGCCGATGGTCCACCGGTTGTGCCCGGTTCGACGTCTGTCGCCGATTATGCGTCAGGCATGTGGGGTGCCATCGGTGTACTCGCCGCAGTTCGTGCGCGCGATACCAAAGGCATAGGCCAATACATCGATATAGGTTTGTATGAATCGGTCTTTCGATTACTCGATGAAATCGTCCCTGCCTATGCCAAACACGGCTATGTGCGCGAACGTATGGGTGCCGACACTCATGCGGTGGTACCACACAGTCATTACCAAACAGGTTCAGGTGAATGGGTGGCACTAGCGTGTACCAGCGATAAAATGTTTGAACGACTTGCCCATGTTATGGGCATGCCTGAACTGGCACAGATTTATCCCACCAGTGCGATACGCGTAGCGCATCGCGATACGGTTAATGGCTTAGTGGCGCAATGGATGGGGAGCCGATCCTTAACTGCCGTACTTGAGCAAACGGGTGAAGGTGAAGTGCCCTGCGCACAGATTTATTCAATCAAAGATATTTTTACCGATCCTCAGTATGCTGCGCGCGGCAACATGATGACGGTGCACGATGAACGGGTAGGCGAGTTAGTACTGCCATCCCCCGTATTGAAAATGTCAGAGACGCCAACAGTTTATAAACATGCGGGTCGCGCACTCGGTGCTGATAATGAACGGGTTTATGGTGCTCTGCTGGGCCTCTCGGCAGATGAAGTACGTCAGTACGCAGACGCCGGTGTTCTCTAACAGGAGATTGATATGCAACCTGCACTAAAAACTCTATTTGCCACTGCCTGCAGCATGCTGGTGTTAAGCGCCGCATCGACTGTACAAGCACAAGTGTCGGATGACGTCGTAAAAATAGGTTTTATTACTGATATCAGCGGGCCTTACTCTGACACTGATGGCACAGGTGGCGTTGAAGCCGTCAAAATGGCAATCGAAGATTTTGGTGGCAAGGTCAATGGTAAAAAAATTGAATTCATCTATGCCGATCATTTGAACAAAGCCGACATCGCTGCGGGTAAAGCGCGCGAATGGTTTGATGCCCAAGGTGTCGACATGATACTGGGCGGCGCCAACTCCGGCGCTGCGTTGGCCACGGCCAAAGTCGCTGTCGATAAGAAGAAGGTGTACATCAATGTCGGTGCAGGCACTTCACGCCTGACCAACGAAGAATGCAATCCTTACACCATTCACTATTCTTATGACACGGTTGCACTAGCAAAAGGTACAGGGGGTGCTGTTTCGCGCCAAGGTGGTAAGAGCTGGTATTTCATTACAGCTGATTATGCATTCGGCACATCACTGGAGAGTGACACTACACGCGTAGTGAAAGCCAGTGGCGGCACCGTAGTGGGATCATCCAAGCATCCTGTGGGTGCATCGGATTTTTCTTCTTTTATTTTGCAGGCCCAAGCGTCTAAAGCGCAGATATTAGGCTTAGCTAATGCGGGTGATGATTTGGTGAATGCCATTAAATCAGCAAATGAATTTGGCCTTAAGAAAAACATGAAGATCGCAGCATTACTGATGTATCTAAGCGATGTGCATGCTTTGGGTCTGCAACAAACTCAGGGCATGCTCTTAACTGATTCGTGGTACTGGGACACCAGCGAAGCCACACGTGCTTGGGCTAAACGGTATTTTGAGCGCATGAAAAAAATGCCTAATAGCGGCCATGCAGGCGACTACTCCGCAATTACTACCTACCTGAATGCTGTCAAAGCGACAGGCACAGACAACCCCGAAAAAATTATTGCTCACTTAAAGAGCAGTAAGATCAACGATATGTTTGCTCAAGGTGGATACATACGGCCTGACGGTCGCATGGTGCATGACATGCATTTAGTTCAAGTAAAAACCCCCTCAGAATCAAAACAAACCTGGGATTATTTCAAGCTGATAGAACGCATCCCAGGCGAACAAGCTTTTACAACAAAAGAAGAGAGCAAATGCGCAAGCTGGAAATAACAATATAAAGCGCGGGTTGTAAAACCCTAAATTTGCCAATGCAGTGGGGAGGACCGGGCCCCCACCCGGTTCGTTACAGGCGATCTTCGTGATCGCCGTTTATTTTTTTTAGTGGGAGCTATGTACGATTCATACAATGAGCTTTGCTGTTGTATGAATCGTCGCAAAGCATTCCATCATTTGTTTTTTTGAACGTACTTTCATGCCCCGTCATGTCGATATCGTGATCATAGGCGCCGGTTCAGCTGGTTGTGTACTGGCTAACCGGCTAAGCGCACACACATCGCGTCGTGTGCTGCTATTGGAAGCTGGCCCAGAAAATCATTCTCTCTGGACCCGCATACCGGCGGGTGTTCCGCGTGTAATTGCTAATCCACGTATCAGCTGGGGCTACACCACACAAGCCGAACCTGCGTTGCATCATCGTCGTTTGATTGCCCCACGCGGAAAAATTCTAGGTGGTAGTAGCTGCATCAATGGTCATGTCTATATGCGCGGTACACCGGAAGATTATGATCGCTGGTGCCATGATGGCAATCCTGGCTGGAGCTGGAATGATGTGCTGCCTCATTTCAAACAGACCGAGGCTCATTATTTAGGCGACTCTGAATTTCATGGCGGCCACGGTGAATTGCATGTATCACCCGTGATGGAACCCCATAAGGCATCAGATGCCTACATACAGGCTGCAGCAGCTAATGGCATTGCTGCTAATAGCGATTTCAACGGCGCTACCCAAGAAGGTGTGGGATATCTAGAATTAATGATACGTGATGGCATACGCTCGTCTACATCGGATGCGTTTTTAAAACCTGTGCGTCATCGCAGCAACCTCACGATCCAGACCTCTGCACTGGTTGAAAAAATCCTGATAGAGGATAAACAGATCAAGGGAGTACGATTTAGCGTTCATGGAAAATCACATGAAGTCAATGCTAGCCAAGTCATACTTTCCGCCGGCGCTATCAATACGCCACAGTTACTCATGCTCTCGGGTGTTGGTGACCCCGAACAATTGCACAAACTAGGTATACGTATAAAACATGCCCTTCCCGGTGTAGGCTGTAATTTACAAGATCATCCGTATGCACATTGTTTGGTCAACGTTGATGATGAATTTTCAGTTAATAGCACCATTGCCAGCCCCTGGCGCATGCTACCGCACGTGCTACGTTATATCGCTACTCGACGTGGACTGCTCAATTCAGCCGCCGCGCAAGTAGGTTTGTTCACACGATCAGGGATACACGGATCACGCGTCGATTTACAGATACAAATGCGTCCATTCAGCATGCTGAGTAAAAATGGCATGTATACCGCTGAAAAAACACCGGCTGTGACTGCATCTTGTGGATTACTGCAACCGTTTTCTCGCGGTAGTGTGCGATTAAATTCAGCCAGTCCGCACGATGCGCCATTAATACAATTAAATCTGTTAAACGATGAGCGTGATATTGCACCGCTAATTAGTGGTGTCCGTTTGATGCGAAAACTATTTCAATCACCTCCTTTTAGCCAGCATATAAAATCTGAAGTCATGCCTGGCCCACTCTGTCAATCGGATGATGAAATAACTAACTATCTGCGGCAACAAGTGCAATCGATGTATCACCCGGTGGGCACCTGCAAAATGGGAAGTGATGGAATGTCAGTAGTAGATCATCGCTTACGCGTTAAAGGCATCAAGGGTTTACGTATCGCCGATGCGTCCATCATGCCCTGCATCCCTTCGGGTAATACCAATGCGCCGGTTATCATGATCGCTGACAAGGCCGCGGCCATGATGCTGCAAGATGACCATTGATAAATTTATGGCAATTTAATGAGTACTTTGATTTACAAAATGATTACGGAGATCGCACATGAAAACCTATAACCACTATATCGATGGCCAGTATGTCGAACCCATAGGCCAGCAATGGATGGACACCATTAATCCCTATACCGGTAAAGTCTGGGCAAAAATTCCTCAGGGTTGCGCCAAAGATGTTGATCGCGCCGTAGCAGCGGCTAAGCGCGCTATGACCGAAGGCCCTTACGCAAAAATGACCCCCACTGAGCGCGGCAAGATGATGTTGCGCTTAGCAGATTTAGTGACCAAGCACGCTGAGCGACTCGCTGAGATAGAAGTACAAGACAACGGCAAGCTGATGGCTGAAATGCGCGGCCAAATGAACTATCACCCTGAATGGTGGCGCTACTACGGCGGCTTAGCAGACAAAGTCGAAGGCTCGGTTATGCCTATCGATAAACCCGATATCTTTGCCTTTACGCGTCACGAACCTGTCGGTGTAGTAGGTGCACTCACTGCGTGGAATTCACCGCTGCTGTTCATTGCATGGAAATGCGCACCAGCGATAGCCGCAGGTTGTTCGGTCGTGATTAAGCCGTCTGAATTCACGTCTGCATCTACGCTGGAATATGCAGCGCTTACTAAAGAAGCCGGCTTTCCTGATGGTGTGTTTAATGTGGTGGCAGGTTATGGTCCCGATGCGGGTTCAGCCTTAGTTGATCATCCGGATGTCGCAAAAATTACCTTTACCGGATCCGATGCCACCGGTGCGCGCATCTATGCGCAAGCGGCAAAGACTATGAAGCGTGTAACACTCGAGTTGGGTGGCAAATCACCCAACATCGTATTTGACGACTGCAATTTAGATAAAGCAGCTGCCGGAGTCGTATCAGGAATTTTTGCTGCGACGGGTCAAACCTGTATT
>JAJTGE010000102.1 GCA_021298555.1 Oxalobacteraceae bacterium | reverse complement strand
GCCCTTCACGCAAGGGGTGACGACTGCCATGTTTGACAAATACCGATCGCGATTCAGATCGCATAGAAGAATCGCGCAGCATTGGCCATAAAGTATCGCGAGCATGCTTGGCTGTCGCTAAATAGTCAACTATGGGTGGAGGGTAAGAGAACCCTGCAGTTACAGAATCATCGCGCCACAATTCGTCAGGCATAGTCCATGGCTGGAAAATAAATTCATTAGGCACGGTACGCAATTCGGGCACCCACCGTCTGACAAATATTCCTTGTGGGTCTTGATCTTGCGCTTGCTTGACTGGATTGTAGATGCGCAAGGTATTAATGCCTGTGACACCACTTTGCATTTGTATCTGCGGATAGTGTATGCCCGGCTCATAGTCTAAAAACTCACGTGCCAGATGTAACGCAGGTTCGCGCCAATGATTCCACAGCTGGTAACTGGAAAAACTAATGAGTAGTGCACGCATACGAAAATTTATCCAACCCGTTTGTGCCAGCATACGCATACAGGCATCGATGAGTGGAAATCCGGTTTCGCCTTTTTTCCAGCGCTCAAAATACGCTTGATTGAAATGGGGTTCGCGCAAACCATCGAATCCTCTGTGCATGTTCTGCATTTCGATAGCGGGCTCGGTTTCCAGCTTTTGTATGAAATGGCAATGCCAGTGCAAGCGGCTTTCAAATGATTTCAAGCTGCGTAATACATTAGTGGAAGAGCTTTCATTCGATACAGATTGAAGTTGCGCACGTATTTTCCATATCTTGTGCATCAACTCTTTAATCGACAGCGTGCCGTAGGCCAGATAAGGCGACAGACGAGAGCACGCCTCTTCCGCTGACAGCGGGCTAGACATGGAATAGCGGTAGGCGGGTAAATGGTGATTGAAAAACTGCTTCACCTGTTGCGAGGCATGCTTGCGACCGCCGCGCTGGCGCAGGGGTTTGTCTTCTTCTCGGCAGCCTAGCTGGCGTGCGGTCATCAACCCGGAAGGCGATAAAGTTTTACCTGAAGAGCGAATGAAATCCGGCGCACCCAACATAGGCGCACGCATACGCTGCATCCAGATGGCAGACCATTCGTCACGTGTTTCCAAGCGACGAACTACGCCATTGGTGGGGGATTCTTTCCACGCGATCCCGTTGCCACGACACCAGTCAGCTACGCGACGATCGCGCGCGTAGCTAATGGCGTTGCCGGTTTCTTCGTGCGAATAGAGAGTGAACGATCCAAAGCTATCTATCAGCCGCTTAAATACGGTCGTTATTTCGCCGTGCAAAATCAGGAGTGAACTACCGCGACCGGCTAGCGCCTTATCCAGATCTTCGAGGCATTCATTGATAAAGCCTAGATGCTGAGTAGAGAAATCGGGAGCACGGATGATTTCCGGCTCGTACACATACAACGGCAGCACATCCGGATGGCGACTGGCATCAACTAAGGGTTGGTGATCGAAAACCCGCAGATCACGTTTAAACCAAACGACAGCCAAGCTCATAACTGCCTGCCTGGACGAGTTAAGTTAAAGATTAGATAAGTAGCAATTCTGGTAAAGACAAGCCGCATGGATCTCAGGGTGAAGTGGCCATCTGGTTCTGGCGTGTGGGTGTAGGCACACATTTTAACCACCACCCAGCTTATTTGCTTTTTTCCTGTTTGAGATCAGCCCAAATTACTATGCTTTAACGAAAAACCGTAGGTCAAAAATTATAACTAGCAATGACCAGCGGCAAGGTAACAATAGATAAATTGTTCGGATCAATCTGGAGTGTTTGGAATAGAAACGTTGAATGATTTACTCAAAGCTGATGCCAATTTAGCTGCAAGCTCACGATCTGGTAGCACCTTAATCCAGTCCATCATTCGGCGATATACATAGCCTTTGAATTTGTAGGCTTGTTCATGCAAATAAGAAAAATTACTAATTAAAAATCCTTTAGTTGCGACTGCTTGTAGTGTGCTGCCCAATTCATAACCGGATAGAAATTTTTGCGACTCATAGCTTGTGTGAATTGAATTTATTTTAAATGGCTTATTTTCTTTACTTGTTTGTCCATCAATTGAAGGTGGTGGTCCATTTGCGATACGGCGAAACAGATCGATAAAGGAGTTCATTAGCGATTCGGTTTCACTTGTTAATTCATGATTAAGAGTAGCTAAACACATCGCACATAAGTGAATGATATTTTGTGCGTAATGAGAGTGAAATTCAACGCGACGTGTTGTTAGGATAGTCTGTATTATTTTTTCAACGGCTGCAGGACGTTCCGTAGGGGTTAGTTCTGTCAGACGATGGAAAAGTAAAGGAATAGGACTGAATATCATCGCCACGGCAAGATGTTCTAAAGGCCAGCAACTAGTCTCTTTTTCTGCGTACTCAATGTTCTTGTCATTTTTTGGTTTGGCTTTTAAAACTTCAAAAAATATGTCGCGTTGAGTTGCCTCATCAAGTAAATCGCCCCTTAGGACGTCCATTATTTGTTTTCCTACTTCCATAGTAAAAACTAGACTGCGCGCCCGATTAGTTTTGCCTGCAGGGGCTGTGAGTACAGCGCGTATAGCCGTCATAAGCATGTGACGCATTTCACCTGGCTGGATAGCTGAATTATTTTGTATTGAAGTAAATTCTGTCAGCAATCGTACTTGAGCTAGCTTGATACAAGCTGGTTTGTCAGCTTTGAGTGTTTGATTTTGAGCCCATTCCATCATGGCAATCGCCATGGAGAGGCGGCTTAATGGTGACAAGGGAGTGAGCAACACCGTGTCGTAGCCACCACCGCTCTTGATGTGATCATCAAACTTCTTCATCAGTTCCAGGCGAGCCATTTTTTGACCCTGGCATGTACGCTTCATATCGCCGACTAAGCCAGGGAAGCGTCTTAGTGGTTGGTGTATATCAAAGCTTAAATAATTCGACCGATTGGTAAGAGCAAAATTCGATTGAGCCTTATATGATGGGATAAAGCTGGCGATTTTATTCATGATATCGAGTGGAAGTACTGAAAGTGAATAATCTGATTTGCCAATCTTGATATGTATTTCTTTATTTTCAATTTCGGATGTTGAGGCGAGCGTAAGGAATAAGCGAGCTTCCATTTCCTCGGGGGTTAGCGGTTTTACTTTACCGCCTTTTTCTTTCATTTTTGGGTTGTACCAATGCCCTTCATCTGGGGCGCGGTCCTCAACCTCTTCATTCGCTGGTGGTGGGTTATTCGCTGAGCGATTGCTCGCTGCAGGGTCGGGAGTTGTACGTTTCATTACAGATTCTCCTTTTAAAGAGAAGAATCTGTAACTGAATTTTTAGCAAAGTTCCTTGATAAGATTGGATATATAAATTTTATATACTGCGTCGATATTACCGCCGATTTCAAATAGGGCATCCGAGGTTGATCCAATGAACAAACATGCACAGCACTCATTAAGTGAGCAAAAAGATGCCATCTCAGATAACTGCTTCTTGAAGAATATTGAGTGCGATTTCAGCGGCCTTGAGCAATGACGACCGCTGGAGCAACGATAGAAAAATATTGCGGATCAATAAGTAGTGCTTGGTGTAGAACCAAAAAGTGAGGTTCTCAGAGCCGATAGTATTTTGGCAGCGATCTCAGGATCGGGCATTAAATTAATCCAGTCAAACATTCTCCGATATACATAGCCTTTTAAAAAATAGAATGATTGGTTATGTAATTCGTTTAATTTTAAATTATTTATATATGCCTCCTGGGGGTTGTCATATTCAAAGCCATTTTTATAGGCAATCTTATCACCTGCGTACTCTGGAATTGAATCTATTCTCGATGGCGCAATGTAGTCACTTGATTGTCTCTTGCTTCCAGGTGGTTGTTCTTTCGCTATGTGATGACACAGATCGATAAACAAATTAATGATCGATTCAGTTTCATTTTTTAATTCATCATTGAGTGTAGCTAAACACACCGCACTAAGTATCAAGATATTTCGTGCGGAATAAGAGTGAGATTCAATATATTGTTGTGTTAGGGCTGTCTGTATTATTTTTTTAACAGCGGCAGGACGTTCCGTAGGAGATAGTTCTCTCAGACGATAGGAAAGTAAAGTATTAGGTTTGCACAACATTGCCACTGCAAGATGCTCCAAGGACCACTGACTAGTCTCGAATTGCAAGTAGTGTTCATTTTTCTTGCTATCTGCATTGGCTTTTAAAACTTCAAAAATTATTTTCCACTGAGTTGTATCGTCAAGCAGATCGCCCTTTAAGACGTTCATTATTTGTTTTCCTACCACCATAGTAAAAGCCAGGCTACGCTTGGTATTGATTTTGCCTGCGGGGGCTGTGAGTACAGCGCGTACGGCCATCATAAGCATGTCACGCAATTC
>JAJTGE010000034.1 GCA_021298555.1 Oxalobacteraceae bacterium | reverse complement strand
CGTATGACTCGCACGTCTTGTTTAATTTCTTTGCCATGCAAGCTGTAAGGTGTACTTAGCGGCCGAACCTCGGTCTCTACAGTCCAGCCCGGTTTCGGCATCGGTTTGGCACCCATAATGGATTCGGGTAATTCAACAACCACTTCAAGTGTGGGCGAACCTTCACATCCGTGGGAGACCCCAAACGATAGCCGCTGATAACTGTCCTGAGTCGACTGCTTAGGCGATACCGTGGCATGGCCCCACGCCTGCTGCGACAACAAAAGACACGCAGCGACTGACATACTAATGAGTGTATTGTTCATAAAAATTACCATTTTCCTTCTAAGCCTACATAAGCCGATCGTCCATTACCGGGGTAATAGGCAGCTCCGGGGTTTCCGCCAAAGCCAGCACCAATATTCGTGGTGGCTGCATATTTTTTATCTGCCAGATTTCGTGCGTCTAAAAACCATGACCATGTTGGATCAATGGGGCCACCTGCTTTAAATCCTAGTAGTGCGTAAGAATCATTCGAGACGCTGTTGGTATTGTCCATCGGCGCTGCTGTTGGCACCCATTCAAAGCTTGGGCCTGCATACGATGCGGGCAGTCCTCGTGCGCCCTTATCTGCACCCCAACGATACAAGGTCTCGCCGCGCAGCATCACTGGCGGAAAACCGGGCATGCGGTTGTTTGCATACAGTGCGTTGTTATCAAAGCGGAAGTCGCTATACAAAAAAATACCTCTGGCTTCCCATTGCCTATTAAAAAATCCTGACAAACCTAATTCAATACCTTGATGCACTGTCTTGGGCACATTGACCGTTGCTGACGTACCGAAGACAGTACAGGTAGTGCTGCCGTTGATACACACGGTTTGAAACTCGTTGCGTAAATTGGCTCGATAGAAAGTCAGATCGTAAAACAGCTGATCCCGTCCGTTGTTAATAGCGGCCTCGCCACGTGTTCCTACTTCATAGCTAATACCCGACTGTGCTTTGGTCGCCAGCATAGTGCTGGTGACATCAAAAATAGGTGGCTCAAAATTATTACTGACGTTAGCGAATACCTGAGCAGACGGCGATACGTTGTGAATCACACCCAACCTGGGTATCCATTGCGTATACTGAATATCGTAGTTTGATGCAGGCACAACTGCATCTTCTTTTTTTCTATTCGACTGATGATATTGCAGTGAACCGATAAGTGTCGTTACATCAGATAGACTAAATTTATCTTCAATTAAAAATCGATGATTTTCAGATTTTTGTCGGTACTGCGTACTAACCGAACCAGGAACAAAGCCGGCACCAACTCTACGTGTACGTCCATCCGTAGTACCAAAATCAGGCAAATAACCTAAGGTCAACACGTTGTTTGCGCCGAATAATTTTGATTTGTTTGACACCTTGATATGCCCGCCATAGGTCGTGGTGTCTTGTTCAATAAAGCCAAAGGTAATGGGGTGCCAAAGATCATGCTGCATTACGTAGGTGGCGACTTCGACTTGGTAGTCACCATTGGTATAGACAGTTTTATTTGCCAGTCGTTGCGAATCGATATCCCTACGCTGGAATCGATTAGGCCACGACGAATTATTCGCCACTGTGGGATCGGATTCTAATTGCGCCTTAGTCACATAACCTGGCAATTGGGATCGATTTCTCACAGCCGCCATAAAAAATCGTGACTCTAAATTACTACTCAATTTAACGCCTATGTTGGCCACCGCTTTTTGGCTATCTTGCGCAGAATGATCGCGGTAACCGCTTTGTTGCATGGTATTGACTGAGAGGTTGTAGTCCCAAATACTGTCGCCATCATTTTGTGGCTTGATGATGCCACCCGTAATTGCTTGCAGTCGAGCATAGCCAAAACTGCCCGCCTCTGCTCTGCCGATCAATCGTGGACTATCGTAGCCTGTGGGTGAAAGAAAATTAATTGCACCACCCAAGGTACTTGAACCATAGTTCGATGCATTTGCACCGCGCAATACCTCAACATAACGCGCTGCCGAAGGATCCACCGTTTGCATATCAAAAAATCCATCGGCGTAATTAATCGGTATGCCGTCCTGCATTACTTTCAAACCAAAGCCGTGATAGGTGCGACTAAGCGCTGAGCCGCGTATAGAAATACGTGCTTCTTCCGATCCAAATCGCTCTTGTACAAATACACCCGGAGCTAATCCCAAAGAATCTACCCAAGTCGACACACGACCTTGCTTGACCACGTCCATGTCAACCAACGAAGCACCACCAGGAATTTCTTTGATGGCTAGCTCGGCCTGCTTGATATCTGCTTGAGTTGTAGTAGTTTCTGCTTTACCGAAGACGACTACTTCGGGCAATTTTTCTTCTGCTGTGGCTGAAAAACATCCCGTCGCCATCAAAATGGCAAGCGAAATTTTTGTCAATTTCAATGGTGAGTCCATATAACATCCATTCGTATAATTTACTCATTTTTTAGTGCGACTGACGTCATTTGGCACATGCATAGTGGCGTATGCGTAATTGGGGTTGTCAGTCGTATGCATAACGTCACTTGCGCTACTTGCAAGCCATAAAGGCTATGCAAATGCTGCCCATTAAAGGACAAAAGCAATGCGTTACTAGAAAGAGGAATTACAGAGGTGGAGCGCGAGAGCGTATGCGGTGACCGGGAAATATCCCAACCAAAGGCACCGCAGATACTGAAACAATGTTTGAAGACGTGTGATTGACTAAAAGATTAGATGCATCAAATGGATCAACTGCAGCCGTCGACGCACAAAAAACGCAGTGCTTATGTGAGGGTGAATGATCGATCGATGATTGATCCGTCGTTAGATCCGTCGTTTGGTCACTAGCTTGAGCTCCTTGCTTAATCCATTGTGTACCAGTGGCAGTACACACTTCCAGCAAGGTCTTATCAGCAGAACCTCTACCACCCGCCCAGACCGGTACCAATGCTTGCAGCAGTACGGCTGCGAGCAAAAAATGGGTAATCCAGCGCAGGGAGTTGGTGTGACGTTTCATTCGTGGAGAATATAGCACAGCTGCATTTGCCAACCAGACACCTAGTACATCAAGCAGCATTACCCTCAAGCCGTAAACGTTTAATCATGAAATCAGCGGCGTGCTGTATGTGTTTGCGTGCCAGCTGTTCAGCCCGCTCACCATCACCAAGAGCAACGGTAGCGAGCATAGCCTCATGCTCATCCCAAATATCACGTGGCTTGTCGTCGCGCATAAGTACTTCACCCATGACACGTTGTGTATTGGTCCAATGCGCTTCCATAGCGGGGGCTACCAAAGGATTGGCTGATAGCTCATAAATAAAATCATGAAAATCCATGTCGGCGACAATCATCTCACTGACTGACCCTGCTTTGATGGCCTGACGTCCTGCGCGTATTAATGCCTGACCTCGGGATTTCATTTTGTCGGAATAATTTTCTGCGGCCTTACGAAATGCCAGTCCCTCAATCACGGCGCGTACATCGTACATGTGTTGAACGTATTCGAGATCCAGCGGCGCTACTTGCAAGCCCCGGCCCGGCGCATCGCGCAATACGCCTTGATTTCGCAGCAGTACCAGCGCCTGCTGCACTGGCTGTCGTGAGACACCCAATTCTTGCGCGATTTGTTCTTGAATAATGCGCGCACCAGGTCGTAACTTACCCTCAGCAATTTCAGAGAGTATTGCCTTGTGAACTTGCTCTACCAACTTGGGTTGTATTTCTAGAATTTTCATTACTGTGTATTCATATCATTTGTGTGAAGCTATGCACTACCTAGCTTTCATGGCTGTGCGACGCTAGCCGCCAGTTTTTTTCTGCATCGTCCCACGCAGACAAGGCCTGTAAATCCGGCACCCAGGCCAGACCTGATTTTGCATCTGACGATACAGCCTCAGGTGTAACCACTACATCGAGTAAAGCAGGAAGATTTGCCATGGCGCGCTGTATCGCGCCAGGTAAATCGTCAGTTTTTTCTACGCGCTCAGCATGCATACCGAACGCTCTGGCCATACCGGCATGATCCGCAAACTGCAAACGGGTGCCAACCACTTTGCCATGTGTTTCTTGCTGATCGCGAACTTCTATCGCCCACGATCCGTTGTTGGCAACCACGATTAAAACCGGCGATTGATGTCTGACCGCTGTATCAATTTCCATCGCATTAAAACCAAATGCACCATCGCCGGTGGCGACAACAACCGTCTTATCCGGACAGCACAAACCCGCTGCCACACCAAACGGCGTACCTATACCTATACAACCTAACGAACCGGGATCCATATAGGTAGACGCAGGTAAACCTACGCGCGCAAAACTTAAAAAATCACCGCCATCAGCAATCACTATGGAATTCTCAGGTAGTGCTTGTCGCAACGCTGCCAACACGCGATTCGGATGCATTAAACCGTCTTTACCAGCGGGGGCGTCATGCATGGACTTGACGAGCTTTTCAGCTCGCTGCAAATGACTTGTACGTAAACCATCAGCCCACACACGATCGGTAGCGGGTTGTCTGTCACCCGCGGCATCGAGTAGTGCCTGCAAGGCTAATTTCGGTGTGGCGAGTATTTCAACTGCACCGCGTCGGTTATCGCGTAACTCAGCCGCACAATCAGCGATACGTAAAAATTTTGCTTCACCAAACACGGCGGGTGATCCATAGGCGAGTTGGAAATCTAAACGCCGACCAACCGTTATTACTAAATCAGCCTGCCCCATCACCGTGCCGCGCATGGCAGCCACTACACTAGGATGCGTATCTGGTACCAACCCTTTGCTCTCACCCGTATCCAAATACACCGCACCCAAACGCGACAAGAGTTCGCGCAATGGTGCTGCACTATCCTTTGCACCACGTCCGGAAATGACTAAAGGGCGCTTGGCTGACCACAGCAAATCAACCGCAGCTTGGATGGTCGTTTGATCGGGTAGCTGCTGTAATTTAGAACGTTGGATAAAACGCTCAGGCGATTGCATCGCCTGGCTTACCGTCGCTCGTAAGGTATCAACTGGAAAATCCAGATACACCGGCCCCGGTTCGCCGCCCTCACCCAAGGCACGCGAGAGTGCTTCATCTAATTCCTGAACCACCAAATCAGGATGACGCACTGTGCGTGCATAACGCGTAATAGAACGCACTAAGTCAACATGAACTATGTCTTGCAGCGCGCCGCGATTTTCTTGCGCATGCGGTGGCAAACCAGAAAGCACCATCACGGGCGCGCGCGCCACATGGGCATTGGCGATACCCGTCATAGCGTTTGTCACACCCGGGCCAGCGGTTACTAATGCCACGCCTATGCCTCCACCCAGCTCGGCTTCTGCATGCGCCATGTACACCGCCGCACGTTCATCGCGCACATCAATGATGGTTATACCTTCTGCATCCAAGCGCATCCAGATCGGCATGATGTGGCCGCCGCATAGGCCATACACTCGCTTAACGCCCTGGGCTTTCAGATACCGCGCAATAACTGCGGCGCTCGACTGATCGTCTATGGTCTGTATCAACTGATCTCTCCCTCGTATTGTCATCCAAGTCTCAGGCGGCACTAGTTAGTTCGCCGAAGTCGGCCAGCTCCTGCTACCCGCACCCTAAATAACGTGCTTTCCAGCAATAATTGGTATACTAACACCGAACTCTGAATTCAGAGTTCAATAGACTCTACCTAATTTGAACCATCATTCGCCCAGCCAGTTACCGAAAAGCCATGAGCCAACCCCTAACGATTTCTGATGCCATCGCGACGCATGCTCGCCTCAGACCTAAAAAAATTGGGGCGCGCGACTCACGTCGCAGCATCAGCTTTGCAAAGTGGCATCAGCGCGCAAGCCAACTGGCCCATGGATTGAAAAATCTGGGTTTAAAACCTGGCGAGCGGGTGGGCATCATTGCCTACAACTGCCTGGAATGGATGGAAATTTATGTGGGTTTGGCGCGAGCTGGGCTGGTTGCTGTCCCGTTAAATTTTCGTCTGAGCGCACCAGAAATTTCATATATTTTGCAAAACGCTAAAGTCAGCACCGTAATCACCGGCCCTGAATTTTGCGGCACCCTGGATGAGTTGCGTGATGAACTACCCATCGCTGCTGATCGTTACCTGGTAATAGGCGAACCACCCAATGCAATATGGCGCTCGTACGAAAATCTTTTATCGCACGCCAACAATGCAGATGAATTTGATTCGGTCAATCCCAATAGCACCTGCGCACTGATGTACACCTCGGGTACTACCGGCAGACCCAAAGGTGCAATACGCAGTCACTCTGCCAGCGCCATGATTGCGTTGGCTACAGCTGTAGAAATGGGTTTTACTCATAACGATACTGCTTTACTTGTTATGCCACTGTGTCATGCCAATTCACTTTATTTTGGAACGACTTTTATCCATCTCGGTGCAACCTGCATTGTTGACGACAGACGCAGTTATGATCCAGAAGCTTTACTGTCGACCTTGGCCCAAGAAAAAGTCACATTTACCTCGTTGGTACCTACACATTTCATTATGTTGCTAGCTTTGCCGGACGACGTAAAAAATCGTTATGACGTCAGTTCTGTTGGCAAGCTCATGGTCTCATCAGCACCAGCACGTAAAGACACCAAGCTGGCAATACTCGACTATTTTAAAAACGGACAGTTATACGAACTGTATGGTTCTACTGAAGCTGGTTGGGTAACGCTGCTGCGGCCCGATGAGCAAATTGCTAAGCTCGGTTCTGTCGGTCGCGAGTGGGCAGGTAGTGGTGCTATTCGTCTGCTGGATGAACAGCGACGCGAAGTTGCTGATGGTGAGGTTGGCGAATTATTTTCTCGCACGCCATATACCTTTGATGGTTACTGGGAAAATCCAGAAAAAACTGCCGAGGCTATGGCAGGATCGTGGTGTTCAGTGGGTGACATGGCAAAGCGCGACACCGAAGGCTATATCTGGTTAGTCGACCGCAAGAGCAACATGATCATCAGCGGTGGCGAAAATGTCTACCCCTCTGAAGTCGAGGGCGTGCTCGGCAAAAATACCAAGGTCAAGGATGTTGCAATCATCGGACTGCCGCACGAAAAATGGGGCGAATCAGTACACGCTGTGGTTGTACTTCACGAAGGACAACACAGCACACAAGAAGAGATGCGCAGCTGGTGCAAACAACACTTAGCAAGCTTTAAATGCCCCACATCGGTTAGCTTCATCGATGATGACAGCATGCCACGTACAGCCACCGGAAAAATTCTGCATAGGGTCTTACGTCAGCAACTGACCATCAACCCCCATCCTACCGATTAATCAGCAGGCGCCAGCCAGGCAAAGGGTTGGTATGATGCCTTTTTTTACTTCTATTTCCACTCACGATGACCAATTCCAGTGGCGTAGTGACTCAAACTTACCTCAACGGCGACCATTACGTAGGCCAGGTAGTGGATGACAGATATCACGGTGTCGGCACTTATAAATTCGCCTCGGGTGCCCAATACACGGGCGAATTCCAGGATAACCACTACCATGGCAAAGGTACCTTTAAAGATGCCAATGGTGATGTCTACACAGGACGGTTTCAATTAGGGCAATACGATGGGCAAGGTAGTTACACCTTTGCAAACGGCGATAAATACGTCGGTATGTACAAAAATAACAGGCAGAATGGTCAGGGCCTGTTTATTTATGCAAACGGCGATAGATATGAAGGCGAATTTAAGAACGATAAATTTTATGGCCAGGGAATCTTAAATTTTGCGAGCGGTAACTATTACAGCGGACAATTCAAAGACGGCTTGCCTGATGGCCAAGGGACATATAGCTTTCGAAATGGTGACGTTTACAAAGGTGCTTTTAAACATGGCAACAAACATGGCGAAGGCACTGAAACCTATGGCGATGGCCGACCCACCCGAAAGGGAAAGTGGAACGCAGGTCAATTTGTAGTCGATGCCCGCACTAAAAATTAAAACAAAAACCAACACGAGGTATGCAATGGCAAGTAACCTGCCAGCTCTAAATCCACTCAGTGATGAAGAAATCGAAGAACTTGATGATTTTCTTCTTGATACTGATGGTATTGATGAATCAATGAACGTTTCCATGCTCGATGGATTTTTAACCGCCATCATTTGCGGTCCTAAACTTATTCTGCCAAGCGAATGGACACGCTGGGTGTGGGATACAGAACATGGAAAAGACACGCCAAACTTTAGTTCTACCGATGAGGCTAGCCGTATTCTCGGTATGCTAACGCGCCACTTCAATGACATCGCCAGCACCCTAGAACGAGCACCTGAACACTACGAACCTCTGCTGCTGGAAAATATCAACAACGGAAATCCCATCCCTATACTTGATGAATGGTGCATGGGCTTTGTCAAAGGCATGAGTCTAGATCAGGACGCCTGGACAGATATCGCTAAAGCACATCCGGATTGGGTGTCCACCATTTTTCTTTATGGAACAGAAAAAGGCTGGGACACGCTGTTGGCAAGAGATATCCCTCTCGAAGAACATATGGCCATGGCCGACGAATTAAGTACGGATGTTTTAGCAATCTATACCGGACTTAAAACTCAGCGCGAAACAAGCGCTTTAACATTCAGAACCACCAAGTCTAGTACCAGTGATTTAATTCGTGATGCTGAAATACACAACCCGGCCGATTTTTGTCCATGCGGGTCTGGGAAAAAATTCAAGCTCTGTCACGGCGAGCCAGGTCGATTACATTAAATTCATGAGAGACACCGCGGTAGTTATAGGAGCTGGTGTCGTTGGCTTAGCCTGCGCTCGCGAGCTTGCCCGTGCAGGAAACGAAGTCCTCATACTGGAACAGCACGATGCTATCGGTACTGAAACCAGTGCGCGCAACAGCGAAGTTATACACGCCGGTATTTATTACCCTGTGGGTTCACTAAAAGCAGCTTTGTGCGTTCGTGGAAAAAAACTGCTCTATGAATTTTGTAAAGAGTATGGTGTCGAGCATAGACCATGTGGAAAATTAATCGTTGCAACGTCAGCAGCGCAAGAACACCAGCTAGAAACTATCAAAACAAAAGCACACAACAACGGCGTTACTGATTTAACTGTCATAAGTCGCGCACAAGCTGTGGCACTAGAACCTGAAGTTGAATGTACAGCAGCCTTGTTTTCGCCATCGACCGGCATTATTGACAGTCATGGTTTTATGTTGGCATTGCAAGGTGATGCCGAACGCCATGGCGCAGTGCTCGCTTTGCGTACTCCAGTAGAACGCATCACTAAAGAAGATGATCACTTCACAGTAATCACTGGCGGCGATGCTCCTGCATCTATCAGTGCAACTAATGTGATCAATGCTGCCGGACTGCATGCGGCCACTGTAGCATCACGCATCACTGCACTTCCGACTCTGCACGTACCTAAAGTGCGCTACGCAAAAGGAAATTATTTTTCACTCGCTGGCAAAGCACCTTTTATTCGTTTGGTTTATCCCCTGCCCGAGCCCGGTGGCTTAGGAGTGCACTACACCTTGGATCTGGGTGGGCAAGGTCGCTTTGGTCCCGATGTGCAATGGGTTGATGACATTCATTACGATGTTGATGCAAGCCGGAGTGAAAAATTTTACGACCACATCCGACGCTACTGGCCCAAACTGCGTGATGGTGCGCTACTACCTGCCTACTCAGGCATACGTCCCAAATTAGTCAGCGCCGGCGAGCCCGATGCAGATTTTTTTATTCAAGGCCCGGCCGTGCATGGCGTTCCTGGCCTGATCAATCTTTTTGGAATTGAATCTCCTGGATTGACATCCTCATTAGCGATCGCAGAACACATCCTGCACACGCTCGATTTTGCGAACCATCCTGTTTCCTTTACGGAGTAATGTTGATGAAATCCGTGCTTATGGCTTGTGCTGCATTTTTACTCGCTACTCCATTGATGGCTAATGCCCAGTGGCGCCCACCCACAGAATCCGCACGCTGCCCGTCTAAGTGGGGTGCAGGTGATGAGCGCGGATCAGGTAATCACATGAAAAATCCTGAAACTGTTTTGCGTGGTGCCAAACTTATCAAAACCGGAGAAATCATCGAGCTGGGACACATACTCGGACCCGGTATGCCCTTCTTTGGCACACGCACCATGAATTTAACAACCAAACGTACCTACATGAATTCAGGTGCCAACAAGCGTGGCAGTAATGAAGAAATCATGACTGGAGAATTTGGTCAGATAGGTACGCAATTTGATGGCTTTGCGCATCAAACACATGGCGACTCTATGTATAACTGTTTTAAGCAAGATGATATTTCAACGCGGTCTGGCTTTAACAAACTAGGTATAGAAAAAGTAGGTACTTTTTTTGCGCGTGGCGTCATGTTGGATGTAGCCAGCTACAAGGGAGTAGCCATGTTGGGCGACAGTTATGAAATTACGGTCGCTGATTTGGAAGGTACAGTGGCAAAGCAGGGTTTACGCATACAAGCGGGCGATGCTATTTTGATTCACACCGGATGGGGACAGTTGTATGGCAAAGATAATGCACGCTTTGTTAAAACATGTCCTGGTGTAGGAACAGCTGCAGCCGAGTGGCTGGCTAAACTTGATCCGCTACTGATAGGGTCGGACAACTGGCCGATAGAAGTATCACCCAATCCCGATAAAGAACTCAGCTTGCCTGGCCATCAAATTTTTCTAGTGGTACATGGCATCCATCTGCTGGAAAACATGAAGCTTGATGAACTGGCATCGAAAAAAATCTATGAATTCGCCTTTAGCATGCAACCACTAAAAATGTACGGAGCCTCAGGCTCTACCGTATCGCCTGCAGCTATTCGGTAACAGTGCATACAGTAATCGTGCAAACGACCTCAAGAGCATGAGCGATCATTTAGTGAACTTTTAAGCCAAAGAAACGCCCGAGCTCGCAATCCACTTGCCGGATTTATCTTGCATCACTACATCCACATTCCACGAGCGAGCTTTCGCCAACACTTGATTAGGTGGAGTCATGAAAAATACCTTGGTCAAGGCATCGGCTACAACGCAGCTTGAGGCCAAAACCGTCACCGATGACCAATACGCAGGAGAATATCCTGAGTGAGGATTAAGAATATGGTGGTAACGATGATCGTCACTAAATGTCGTGTGAACATCAGATGACGTTGCCATAGCTCGGCCGTCACTGATTAGCACCGGGGCTTCAACTATGCGTTGATCTTCTGAATGACGAATTGATTTTTTTATTTGTGTATTTTTAGCAGTGAGTACTGAACTTTCTATGCCTAGATTCCACGGCTTATCATTCGGTGCGTTTCCTAATAAAGCTGTTTCACCCGCATCAATTAACGCATGACGAATGCCATGTGCATGCAAGGTGTCACGCACTCTGTCTGTTGCAAAGCCCTGCGCAATGCCATTCAACGATAAACCCATACCAGGCATTTGCAGACTTACCATGTCGGGTGTAGCGTTTACTGCGCGCCAATTAACTAAGTCACGCGCACGTTGAATTTCACGCACTGTAGGTATATTTTTTTGAGCTGCGGCCTTAGACCAACTATCCCATAAAGGCTGCATGCTGACATCGAATGCACCCTGACTATGTCGCGATATATGTTCTGCAATCTTCAACACTGCAAATAATTCTGCATCCGGTTTTTTTAAAGAGCCGATACGGTTTAAACGACTTAGCTGGCTCTCGGGATCAAACAAACTCATTTGGCGTTCTACGCGGCGTATGGTTTGTACCGCAGCAGCGAGAGCCTCTTCAAGCACATCGGCATTTTCGTGCGCTGCCTTGATCCACAAGGTCGTACCAAAACCAACTAACGCACGCTCACGCCAAATCAGTTTTTCAGAATTGCGCAAAGCACGGGAGTGAGAATCTAAGGCGAATACATTGCCGGATGCTGAAGCAGCCAACAAGCCCCAACCCCAACGTAGTACCTGACGTCGTTGCATCATGATCTTGCTACCTCGGTGATTTTAATGATGTGCATATCTGCTTTTCGTTCTTGTATCAAAGGCAGGCATCGCTCTGGGTCCTGATAAATCGCTACGCAATCAAGACATTGAAAACATTCACTGTAGTTAATAGTACCTGTTTGCGTAATGGCCTGATACTCGCAGCGATGACGACATGACTGACAAGGTGTACCACATTCCTGGCGACGCGGTATCCACGACCAGCGCTGAAGTATATTCACCGCCGCCAATGCCGCACCTAACGGGCATATATAGCGGCAATAGCCGCGATACACCACCACGCCTAACACTAAACAAACAATGGCCCAGAGTATATAGGGCCAATCTCGCATAAAATAAAAACTGATGGCGGTTTCGAAGGGTTCGATTTTTACTGCCATCTCAGAAAATGATGGCGCAACAAAAATAGAACCAATGATCGCTGCCAGCACTACATACTTAATCCATTTAAGCTTAGCATCCAAGGCTGTATGCAACCGACGCTGATGGATACCCACGGTATTGGCGATCATACCAATTAATTCTTGTAATGCGCCAAACGGGCATAGCCAGCCACAAAATGTACTGCGGCCCCAAACTAGCAGCGTGATACCAACGAAAATCCACAGTATCACTGTCATAGGATCGTTTAAAAGAAAACTCAGATCACCGCCACCAGAAAGCGATTCCACGGCCGCAGTCACATTGATAATGGTTAGCTGCCCCTGGGCATACCAACCAATAAATCCTAGTGTGAAAATTAAATACGCGGTCCGAAGAATTTTTAAGCGCTGGCTCGTAGCACTAAGGCGTTTTTGTGCAATCAATCCTACGGTCAACAGCAATAAACCAGTAAGAAGTACGGCAATTTCTATCCAACGCTTCTGCCAGACTTTCATCCAATCCAGAGCTAGCCAATCGGTATCAATAAAATCATAGAATTTTGCAGGCCACCCGTTGAAGTCATAGGGTATGGGGAATTCTCTTTTTTCTACGCGCGTCAGTACAAAATTTGTTCCAAACTGGCGGCCTAATTTAAAAATTAATTCAAATGGCTTAGTGGGATCCAGTGGCGTTGATTTATCAACCACCAAAAAATAGGCTTTCATTCGATGATTGATCTGCGTCGGGCTCGTTTGACGATTTAAGCACCGTGGGTCTCCTGTCGATGAGGAGCAATTCAAATAGGCGCTTTTGTCAGGATCTTCTGACTGATTTGCTGTTTCGGTTTTTGAAGAAAATCCAGGTACCTTTAAGCCTTTGTCATACGGCAGACTTTGGATTTTCAAAATTTGACCGTGTTGCTTGACGATAAACGGTAATTCATCCGGCACCCTGAGTGCCAAATCATGTATCCCCGCTAATGGCCCATCTTCCGTCACGAGCAGCGCCTGCGCCTGACGGCGACTGCTACTGAGATAGCGCCAACCTTCACTATCGAGCAAATTGCGGCCTATCGATGGCAGGCTAATCAATGCAGTGTGAAAAATTAGCGCCGGTTCATTTGGTTTAGCCAGCGCCTGGGTATCCGCACCATAGGATCGCGTATTGGCAAATGCTCGATCAACATGCGCTCGGGTGAAGGTAGTGGTGGTGATCATGCCGCGAGAGTGCATGACATCCCATGTTAATGGCTTGTAGTGCTCTCCTGATGACCGTCGCCTGGAAGCACCACCCGCATCTGTCATACCTAATTTGCCCAGGGCTACCATGGCTGCAGAGGCAACAATACTTTGATCTATGGCTTTTACCGATACCGTGCCGTGGTTAACGCCTTGCAAATCGGCTGAGCGTTCATCCCTGACGGTGGGTGTGACGTGATCGTGTACTTGTATCGAATGCTGTAATGACAAATCGATATATTGCGAAGCAAAGTTACCTAGTTTTGTGGTGCCGGTAGGATTATTGAAAAATGGCTCTTTGTGATCAACCAGGCGAACATCCATGAAGCCACCCGTTAAATCCATCGCCACCAACACATCCAGAGGTTTGCCGCTATAACCACGCACTGGTTTGAAATCTATAGACTCAAATGCATAGCCTTTTAAATCTGGCTTGCCTGCCGATGCAGAACTTTTACCGAATAAAGGATAGACAGGCATGCCCGCCTGAATCTCACCTACGATGTATTGGCCGTCGAGTAGCTTTTCTATATCTTGTCTGTTCAACAGACCCGCTTGCGCTTGCGAAAGCACACACGTCATAGCTAGCAACACGATCCCGACTGCGCCCCAAACGCGACGGTTCATTGTTTTATTTATTTTAGTTTTTTTAATAAAAAAGCATCGTCGCATTGGATGAATTCAGTCACAAAATCGACTTATTCAAGCTCTGTATGCGAACTAACTTTAATCTACCATGAACTCCCGCCAGAAAGTAAGCGGCGCAAGAGAATCTTAGTGATTACCAAAACGATTTCAATTTGACTACGCACTCCTTTCAGCCAGCAGTGACTGCCTGACTACCATAGACAACGCCACGATTCCAGCTCTCCGCATAGTCAGCAATAGAGACCGTCCCCAGGCTGTGCATATGCTCATCAAAATATTCAAACAAGCGCCCATCAGGGGCTGTCATAGAAAGAAGTACCGTGCCTCCGTGCTCGCCTCCATGCTCGTCATGGGGGTGGGCATCAGCTGCCGCCAACGCATAGTCGCCCTTTTTACGATGAACCAACTGGCGTGTACCGTCGGGTAGTTTCTCGGTCAAGAACTGCTCACCCTCGAGTACCAGTGTGACCGTGGATGCGATATGTCGATGGCGTCTGCAATGCCCTCCCTCTCCATAGCGCAGCAGCATATCCAAACGTCCGGTAGCTAAGTCGTAACCTAGCAAGCTATATTCAAAGTCAACCAAATAGTCTGTGCAACTGGCATCTCTTACACGCCGCCATTCGGCGGTTTTTACATCAAAACTTGCAGAGACAATAGGCATAAAAAATCCTTGAAAAAATTGAACGAAAATTTACCGAGTTAGTGCCAGTCGCGCTCTAAACTAGCTAAGTGGGGTGGCAACTCAGCGCGGGAAACACGATAAATATAGCCGGATGATTGTTTTTTTCTAAATGTATACGATTTATGTATGCAGCCGTGTGATTTCTGACTACATTGCAAATCGCTACAGATTATTCTAAAAAAACAAAAATCTTATAAAAAAGAAAAATGCATTATGGATGAAAACAAGCCTGATCCAAACGGAAAAGTTGCGCCAGCAAAACAGCGGAAAACTGCAGGTAATGAGGAATTCTTCGATGTTTTTAAATCGGGAGGAAATTCGGAATTGTTTGCAAAATCCAATCCGAAAAAAAACCTTATCCACTCAGAAACCCGAACTGGCCCAACGATTACTCAGCACATTACTGATGGATCTGGCCCGACGATACAACATGCAGTTACTGATGCTAGTGGGCCATCGATTACAACGCGTATAACTGATGGATCCGGCCCAGCCATACATCGCGCATCTACCGATGCTAGTGGCCCATCGATTACAACGCGTATAACTGATGGATCCGGCCCAGCCATACACCACGCAACTACCGATGCTACTGGCCCATCGATTACAACGCATATAACTGATGGATCCGGCCCATCCATACATCACGCATCTACTGATGCTAGTGGTCCATCGATTACAACGCGTATAACTGATGGATCCGGCCCATCCATACATCATGCATCTAGCGATGCCAATGGCCCTGCGATTACAACCCGTATAACCGACGGGTCTGGCCCAGCCACACATCTATCAATAGCGGATGCGGCTGGCCCAACGATTGGGCCATCATCAACCATTCCTACTAGCGGCCCTTCAATCACACGCCCTCTGTCCGATGCTGCTGGTCCCTCAATAAAACACTCAATGACCGATGTCGTTGGCTCAACAACGACCCCAAGCTTGAAAAATATAAGTATCTCGTCTTCGTCCATCAAACCCACACAAAAACCTGCTGGTGCAAGTCAATCTTCTGCACATACATCTCTCTACGATAATCACCAAACATCGGGTCAAGAACTAAAATTGAATTCCGTCTCGCTCTCAATGAGCGACCGAATTGCAAAAATGATGTCCGACCAAAAAGAAACGCGATCAAAATTAAACGACCTGGAAAAAGGCAGCCAGCAACTAGGTCGAGAAAAATCCACTGAAACCAAACCGAAAAAATAAACCGTTTTATTTATGATGCGGATTAAATGTTGAAGTGGGTTTCCCCAAAGATAGATTGCTCGTCTACCGCATAGCTAAATCAGCCAGCACCAAGTACGCTTTTAGCGTCACAATTTTTGCACCTCTCGTAATGACGCAGTGGTGGATACGCCCTTAAGTCAGTCTACTTTTTATCAGTATTCATACCTTTCCTCGAACGCAGAAAATATAAATCTAGCAATTAATGTGTCATTAACTAAGAATTTTGTATAGGTTTTGAGTAGATTTTTGAAGAATCAGTTAATAATAATGAGTGAATAATAAAATAGTCGTTGTTATTGTCGATAATTTGTGGAAATATGATTCCACATCTATTATTCATATCTCCCTAGACAATAACTGATCCAACGATGGCAATAACCGCTACCCATACTTTGACAAAAGACAGCACCAAAGACGGTGTTGGTTCACTTATACCTATCGGTGCAGTTTCCAGGGCCACTGGTATTAATGCTTCCACACTTAGAATTTGGGAACAGCGCTATGGCATGCCCAAACCTCACCGAACTATTGGCGGCGCACGTCGGTATGCGCCTACGGAAGTCAAGCGGCTGAAACTCATAAAAGCGCTGGTAGATATAGGCCACAAACCCAGCAATCTTTCAGCGTTCAGCATAGATGAACTCGCTGAGCATTTAAATTTTCTTAGTCCTGAGATTGTGCCCAAACCAGCCACAGTTACTCCGCTGCGTATTCTTACTGTAGGCGACAGCGTGGGTTTGAAGGTACTTCTACAAGATGGACCTATCTCTGGTTTTGAAATTATTCAGCATGTAAATAACCCGCTGGAGATTGACCACTGGCTGGGTAAATTTGACATTTTGCTGTTCAATTTTTCAGCCCTTCAATCAGACCAATCACAGCAAATTATTCATTGGGCCAACGGTTTAAACACCGTAGGAACTATGGTGCTTTACACCTACAGCAATTCCTCGAGCATACAAGCATTAGAAGCCGCTGGAGTTTCTTGCGTTAAATCGCCTGCTAAGCCCGCCGAGATTCGTCAGGTGCTGGATCTTTTTATCCACAAAGCGCAATCAACTAAGAATGCTCTGCGCAGAACTGAAAAAAAATTCA
>JAJTGE010000033.1 GCA_021298555.1 Oxalobacteraceae bacterium | reverse complement strand
CCTGCGGTTCAAAACTACGCTGCTTTAGCGATACGAGTTCACTAGCGAGTGCAAACCACGACTCTGCAAACCAATGCTGCTCTTCTTCACTCAAAGCGCTTAGCAATGCTTGCGCAGCCGGAAGTGCTCGAGCGGTATCAGATTTTGTAAGCAAAAGACTATAAAGCATGTCGAACTGCGCGATATCTGCATTGGCCGTGATACATATTTCTATAGCTGTCGCATTTTTTTTCTGTGCAGGTGTGCCTCTTCCCAGCAAGGAAGACAAGCGTAAAAACCGCTCACACAAGGCATGGTCTTCCCATAAACATAATCGCGCATCGCGCATTGCATCTTCACCACAAACATCCTGCAATTGTTGCAGCGGATCGTTATGCTCACTCGCCACCCACCACTCCGCACGACGCGCCACAAAGGCATCGATGAGTTGTTTGCCAGTCCAGTCTCCTGCAATGTCATAGATCGTCAATAACGCTGCACGCAAATCATTATGCTGTGGCTGACTTAGTGAGTGCATTAAACGTACCCAGGCATCGCTCAATAATTCTGTGGTGTTGTCCTCTAGTGCACACCCGTGTGGCACGCCCGAGGATAATGGCGCAATTTGTAATAAGCGCGAAAACCAGCTGTGAAAGGTATCAATAGCCAAACCAAACGGGCTAGACAAAACGCGCTGATATAAAGTACGTGCCTGAGGAAGTTTTTTCTCGGCTTCGTCTTTGCTCAGCCCGCGCTGCTGTAACCGCTCAATGACGACACTCGTTTGTGCTAAAGCTAATTCTTCTAACAAGAGCAATAAACGTTCGCGCATTTCTGCAGCAGCTTTGCGAGTAAAGGTAATGGCCAATAATTCAGACGGCTCACAACCATCGAGCAAAAGCCTGAGCATGCGCGATACCAACAAAAATGTTTTTCCACTGCCGGCGCATGCCTCGACGACCACGGAGCGCATTGGCTCACATGCAATGCGTACAAATTCTTCTTGATTGCATGCGCTGCCGTTAATGATGAAATTACTCGCTGCAGGCATTACCAGTTTCCTTTACGACACAGGCCGCGTACATCACACCAATCGCAAGTACTACCAACACCCGAAGCGGGCAAGGTACTGCCTTCTGAGATGTTTTTCAGATCTTTTTTTAATCTCACTTCTAACGCATCGCGCCAAACCTCATACGGTTCAGCAGGTATAGCATCGGGCTTGTCAGCATCAATCGCAACATACGCTGCCGACGTAACTGTCTGCTCTAAAAGCAAACCATAAAAACTCAATTGATGATCTTCACGCTCAACGAGTTTTCTTTTTAAACGACCTTTGTCGGTAGTTTTGTAATCCAACACCATCCAGTGACCCTCGGCATGCTGATCAACTCTGTCGAGTCGACCTTTTAAGCGTATCTCACCACCGTCCCAAGACAAAGCGCGCTCACTCTGATATTCACCAAAAGCAAATGTCCAGCCAGCTTCTTCGTGTGCGTTGGCCCACGCAACATAGCCAGGTATTTGTTTACGCCAGCGCACAAGATAAGGAAGCGCTGCAGGCTCTTGCAGTAGTACCTGATCAAATACTTCCGTTGATAAATGCTCGAGCAATGCTAAACGCTGATCTGTATGCGTTGATTGCTGGGCTACCGTTTCGTGATATTGCAGCAGAATGGAATGGACCCAATTACCGTAATCACGTTTTTCTGGCAAATCGGTTAACTCCTCCGCACTGCCCAGCCTTAACATGCGAGAGGCAAAAAATTGATATGGACATGCCACCAACATGTTGTAACCACTGGCCGATAACGATGTCGGTAGCAAGCTTGGTGCACTTGGTAATGGCATGGTGGAGCGATGTGCTTGCAAGGCCACCGGTGCCATAAGTACCTCATGCACCAGCAACCCTGGATGAGTCGCTATTTTTAATTCCAGCTGTAGTCGCTGCATCCACGGACTCACTAAATTGGATTCACCATTGATCTGTGACTGCCACGACAAAACCACCACTGGGCACGTGAGTATTAAACCAGCAAAATCACGTAGTTGTTGTTGAGCGCGCTGTTCGCGTGTTGCTAAACCTAATTCACGCCTAACGGCATTGGTAAAAAATAGTATGTCTTGCGGTGGTGACGGTAAATGTTCTGCATCGCCACCCACAATAATTGCAGCATCAAATTCGCGTAACGACACACCATGCAAAGGCACCATCAGCACACGCTGATCAGTTTTAGGTGCAACGAATTCTGTTTGCTCTAGCTGTAACGTGAGTAGGGCACGCCATTCCGAGAGATTAAACGTAGCGTCTATGCTTACACACTCTTGTGCCAGCACATCGAGCATAGTCATGAGCTGAGATGCTGCGATATCCTGACTCATCGCATCTCGCATACCGAGCGCATCCAAAACACCTAAGGTGGTGGTTACCCACTCGCCTATCGTTTTACGACCAGAGCAACGATCTGCCTCTCGCGCTATCACTTCGACTAAACGTTTAGCGTCAGGCTGCGCATCAACTGCGTTTTTGATACCTGCCCACCCAACAGTAACTGCCTGAGTTGTTAGCGCCTTTTCTATGTCGCTCCGTTGCTGAGCCTCGATAACGGAATCATTAAATAAAAAAGGCGATTTGATGAAATCCAGTAGTGCCGCTGGGCGACCACGTGTAGCCACTAAATCCAGCCATGAGGCAAGCACTGCAGCTGCTCGGGTGGTAGACAATTTCCAACCTGTTTCATCTGACACGAATACCTGTGCTCGCTCGAGTAGTGCGCGCACACGGCGAGCAACAACGCGATCCTGAGGCACGATAAGAATTCGGGTTTTACCCTGTATGAGCCAAGCGATGATGGTTTGTGCTGCCGACTGCGCCTCATGTTCAAGGTTTCGTGAAGGGCAAAGGCGCAGATCAAACTCTGCAGGTGAATCGACCGATGGGCTCAAGGCACCATGGTCTGGATCAGTTAGTTCAGGCCAGGCACGCTGCAAAGACATGGGTATGGCCTGCTCCGACCAATTCAGACCAACAACCGTCACGGGCTGTTGCTGAGCGTAGGCCGTCAAAAAATCCAACTCCATCTCGCCTGGCTCTATAGGTGAAATCCAAAACAAGGCGCTATCGGCACCGTCGGCCAGACGCTGAAGTTGGGATTGCCTGACTAAACCGGGATCGCGCTGATCGCGTTGCGCGCTCCAGAGATTCCATACCAACTGTGCTTCGCTAGAAAGCATGGCTGCTGCCTTGGGTGAAAATTGCGCCAACGCCGCACGCCAGCGATCTTCTACAGCGTCGGGTTGCTTCACTGCTGCAGGTAGCAGAGCCTCGGTTAATTCATCACTCAAGCTAATCAATGTTCTGGCTAGAGGCAGTAAATCGGTGTTTCGACGCGCCTCAAATAGTTTTTTAAGCCAACCCTGTTCTCTTAGTTGTGCATACAAACCCAGTAGTCGCTCCCCGGGTGATGATGCTGATAATTCTTCGGCAACTGGCGGCAAACTGGCTAACCAGTCGGCAAGGGTGCGTATATCTGGTGGTATGAATGAGGAGCCCAAACGGGTCGCCAGAGCTAAACGCATAGGAGCAATGTGAGCGTAAGTAGGCACCAGCACACGGACTTGGGATAGCTCGGTCGACCCGGAAATCAGCTTATGGGCTGCCTCCGACCAAAAGCCAGGGCCGGGAGCAACATAATGGTGTGCAATCTGATGAGGGTTGGAGCTAGTCGCGGACATGGCTTAAAACCTTGAGGAAGCCCATTTTATGCGAGCGATCAAAGATTCAGGCTAAAAAGAACACTTTCCCGAAAAATGGGTTATGATTTGCGAAATTCCCGCCAGTAGCCTCCTGCACTAAATCCACACAACGATTATTCACGACGCATGAACATGTGCGCAGATAAATCAGGAACAACAAAATTTTGTTCCGGTGCAGGCGAACAGGTAAATCTTTTTCCCACCTCGTGATGAGGAAGCCATGAGTGAACACATAAAACATATTTCCGACAGCTCTTTCGAAGCCGATGTCATCAAATCAGACAAACCTGTGCTGGTCGATTTTTGGGCTGAATGGTGCGGTCCCTGCAAAATGATCGCGCCCATACTGGAAGAAGTCGCCAAAGAATACGATGGCAAAATCCAAATCGCAAAAATGGATGTAGATTCCAATCAGGCGATACCTGCTAAATTTGGTATTCGCGGCATACCTACCTTGATTTTGTTCAAGAACGGCGTCCCAGCGGCACAAAAAGTTGGGGCGCTGGCCAAAGGTCAACTGACATCTTTCATTGATAGCAATATTTAAAAAATCAACCTCTGACTGGCAACGCAGCCGCGCTGCCAGTCGACCCATCTCTCTGTTCACCGTAGTCCCTCCCTCCCCCACCTGAAAGCCGCACATCGCGGATCTCGACTTTATGCACCTATCTGAACTTAAAGCACTACACGTATCAGCACTACTGGAAATGGCCATAGGCCTCGATATAGACAACGCAGCACGCTTGCGCAAGCAAGAACTGATGTTTGCCATACTCAAAAAACGCGCCAAATCAGGCGAACAAATTTTTGGTGATGGCGTACTCGAAGTTCTTCCAGACGGCTTTGGCTTTCTGCGCTCTCCAGATGCCAGTTACATGGCCTCCACGGACGATATTTACATTTCACCTTCCCAGATTCGTCGCTTTAATCTGCACACAGGTGATTCGATTGAAGGTGAGGTACGCACTCCCAAAGACGGTGAACGCTACTTTGCGCTAGTTAAAGTCGACAAAGTGAATGGCGAGCCGCCTGAAGCATCCAAGCACAAAATACTGTTTGAAAATTTAACGCCGCTGCACCCGAATCAGCCATTGCTGCTCGAGCGTGAATTGCGTGGCGATGAAAATATTACCGGCCGTATCATCGATATGATTGCGCCCATAGGTAAAGGTCAGCGTGGCTTGCTAGTGGCCTCGCCTAAATCAGGTAAGTCGGTGATGCTGCAGCACCTAGCGCATGCAATTACAGCCAACCATCCAGATATCACTTTGATCGTTTTGCTGATTGATGAGCGCCCTGAAGAAGTCACTGAAATGCAGCGCTCGGTCCGCGGTGAAGTGGTCGCTTCCACGTTTGATGAACCCGCCACGCGTCACGTGCAGGTTGCCGAGATGGTGCTGGAAAAAGCCAAGCGCTTGGTCGAAATGAAAAGAGATGTCGTGATCCTGCTCGATTCGATCACACGTCTAGCGCGTGCTTACAACACTGTTATCCCTGCTTCAGGCAAAGTCTTGACCGGTGGTGTCGACGCCAATGCGTTGCAGCGCCCTAAGCGTTTCTTTGGTGCGGCACGAAACATCGAAGAAGGTGGCTCACTGACCATTATCGCAACGGCCCTGATCGAAACCGGCAGCCGCATGGATGACGTGATCTACGAAGAATTCAAGGGTACCGGCAACATGGAAGTACACCTCGAGCGCCGCCTAGCTGAAAAGCGTGTTTATCCAGCGATCAACCTGAACAAGTCCGGCACTCGTCGTGAAGAACTGCTGATCAAGTCAGATGTACTGCAAAAGATCTGGATTTTGCGCAAGCTGCTGTACGGCATGGATGAGATTGAGGCGATGGAATTCATTCTTGACAAGATGAAAGCCACCAAAACCAATGCCGAATTCTTCGACATGATGCGTCGAGGTGGTTCTTAAATTGGAAACATAGTAGGCCGCACGAGCGTAATTCATCGTTCGTGCTGCCTACGCAGCAGTCATTTCAGAACCCTGCAAACCTCCCCAAGCCTTTGATTTGCCGTTATAATCTTGCTTCTTTTTTCAGATCGACACGGAGTTTCAAGGGTTATACCTCCTAGAGACTTCGCGAAATGATCTTAACCGGACAAGTGCTCATCAACCGGGTCAAGAAGCGTTACGGACCGACGAAGTGATGAATGGCTACCCAACGATAGTGAGAATAAAATGCAAGAAGACATACATCCAAATTACCGAGACGTCGTAGTGCACGACCTCTCCTGCGATTTCAAATTCATTACTCGCTCGACTGTACAGTCTCGCGAAACCATCAATTTCGAAGGCAAAGACTATCCTCTGCTAAAAGTCGAGGTATCGTCAGAATCCCATCCTTTCTACACAGGCAAGCACAAGATTGTTGATACCGCTGGCCGTGTCGAGAAATTCCGTCAGAAGTTTGGTACCACGGGTTCAAAAACCCGCGCTACAGGCTAATCGCCAACAGACTCATCAAGAATGCCGCCGAGTGCGGCATTTTTGTTTTCTTTGAGTCACAATCACTTACCTCCTTTACTTCCAGCGACTCAATTACATGAAACCCGTACGACTGCCAGCTGCTGCGACACTCGCCTTGCCGCGCTGGGGTCTGGTCGTTATGTGCATGTTGTACATACTGCCTGGAATATTACGTAGAGATCCCTGGAAAACCGATGATGCGGCTGGCTTCGGCATCATGTGGACTATGGCGCATGGCTCACTGGCAGATTGGCTCTCGCCAAATATCGTTGGCCTTTCTATGCCTAACGAAGCACCACTGGCTTTTTGGGTAGGTGCTTTACTCATCAAATTATTGGGCTGGCTACTGACTGACGCTGTAGCAGCCAGAATTTCTATACTGGTGTTCTTCGGTATTGGTGTCGCTTCTGTGTGGCGCACCGCGTATGTACTCGGACGTCGCAACGAAGCCCTGCCATTGAAGCTCGCGTTCGGAGGACAACCCGCTGCCATGGATTACGGCAGAACACTAGCTGACGGTGCCGTATTAATTTACGTCGCCTGCCTCGGACTCTTGTTGCGTAGTCATGAAACTGCGACACCTGCACTGCATGTGTCGTTAGTTGCAGCTGCCTTTTATGCGGCGGCCTGTGTGTTTGATAAAGCCAATACACGTGCTGCAGCTGGTCTGGGAATAGCGCTCGGACTCTTGGTGCTTGCACGCGGCTGGACAGTACCGCTGGCGCTACTGATTACGCTAATGATCCTGGCTGCTGCTCGCTACCGCGATGTCATGCTGCACCTTGCGCGCACAACACTGCCCATAGGATTGCTCATACCGTTAGCGTGGTTGTTGGCACATCGGGCCTTAATGCCCGATGGCGTTGAAGTAACCGAAGTCTGGTTAAACACAAATTTACATATGCTTAGCTGGCCTCGATTAGCCACTCTGGGTTTTCTGGCTAAAACACTGGTTTGGTACACCTGGCCCGCCTGGCCTATTGCGGCATGGGCTGCCTGGGCATGGCGATCGCAAGCAACTTTGCATGTGATGCTGACCGTATCTGGTGTGACTGCACTACTGCTACTGAATCTTTTTACTACCTCACCCAAAGATCACGAATTACTTTCTCTGCTGCCACCGCTGGCCGTCCTGGCGACGTTTGGTTTGCCTACACTCAAACGAGGGGCAATCAATGCCATAGACTGGTTCTCAGTCATGACACTAACTGCCCTGGCATCGTTTATCTGGTTGGGATGGATAGCAAAGCAAACAGGATGGCCAGAAAAACTCGCAAAAAATGCTTTCAAAGTCGCACCCGGGTTTCAACCTGAATTTAACTTCCTCGCTTTGATGGTGGCCTTGGGCGCCACAGCCGGATGGATCATGTTGTTGCGCTGGCGACTGGGCCGGCAACCTTCTGTGTTGTGGCGCGCAGTGGTGCTCTCTACTGGTGGGTTGGTGCTGTGTTGGGTGCTACTCATGACTCTCTGGCTACCCTGGTTAAATTACGCACAAAGCTATGCCAGCGTTGCTGAAGAAATTAAAACTCGTTTACCTCCAACCTATCGTTGCGTTGATACCCTAGGCGTCGGGCCAGCTCAGCGTGCATCCTTTGGCTATTTGGGTAATGTAAATTTCAGTCGCAGCGGTCAGACACCGTGTGAATTATTACTGGTGCAAGATGATGGATTACGTCATCGTGGCAGCTCATTAAAAAAAATCGAAGGTGATTTAACGTTGTTGTGGCAAGGTCGGCGCCCATCTGATCGCCATGAATTTTTCCGCCTTTATAAGCGTAACTCCCCATGACTCTCGCGGCCAGTCCGCACACTGGGTCACTAACTACACGTGTAGCTAGTCTTGCCTGGCCAATACTGGTTGGACAGCTTGCCGTGATTAGTAACGGCGTAATCGATACCGTTATGACGGCGCGGCACTCCGCTACTGATCTGGCTGCACTTGGTCTGGGTGCGTCGATTTACATCAGTGTGTTTGTTGGACTATCCGGAGTGTTGCAAGCGCTTGCACCAACCATAGCGCAACTATTCGGCGCGAAAAAATTTCAGGCTATCGGTGCTGAAGTACGTCAAGGTCTTTGGCTGGCGATTTTTCTCTCTATCGTCGGTGCATGTTTCCTAAGCTTTCCGCATGTGCTGCTTTCGATTGCTCAAGCACCGCCTGAGATGAACGAGAAGGTCGAGCAATATCTGCGCATACTTTCATTCGCATTACCTGCAACGCTGGGCTTTCGCGTGTATGCCTCATTAAACACTGCGCTATCTCGGCCTCGCGCAGTCATGCTGCTTCAGTTAGCGGGTCTGGCACTAAAAATTCCACTGAATGCCCTATTTATTTTTGGTGCCGTAGGCATACCGGCTTTGGGTAGTCCAGGCTGCGCTATTGCGACAGTAATTAGTACGTGGCTTGTTGTACTAACGAGTTGGCTAATTTTGCGTCGTGATACTTTTTTTACACAATTTCATATCATGGGCTACGGCTTGGGTAGACCGCAGTGGAAAGCCCAATTGGCTTTGCTCAAGCTGGGCTTGCCCATGGGTCTTTCTTATTTAATCGAAGTGACTGCTTTTACTTTCATGGCGCTATTTATAGCTCGTCTGGGAAGTGATGTGCTCGCAGCTCACCAAATCACTGCCAACTTCGGTACCGTGCTGTATATGCTGCCGTTATCAATAGCCCACGCAACCTCGACACTGGTAGCGCAAGAAATTGGGGCAGGTCGTTGGGAGTCAGCTCGTCATACAGGTTATGCAGGTATACGACTGGGCATCCTACTGTCAGTTGGCTTGGGACTGTTAGTTTGGTTATTACGCTCTCAAATCATCGGACTGTATACGCCCGATAGTGCCGTCGCCTACGCTGCTATGCCGCTGTTTTTTTTCATCGCTTTTTATCAGTTATTCGACTCTATACAAATAGGTTCTGCATTTGTACTGCGCGCTTATAAAGTAGCAACTATACCCACGCTCATGTATGCCGTTGCGTTGTGGGGTGTAGGCCTGGGCGGTGGTTATGTCATAGCATTCAACGTCACAGGCTTTACTCCTGACAACGTACAAGGGGCTGCAGGTTTTTGGCTAGGTAACAGCCTGAGTTTGGCATTGGTAGGCATCGCTTTAGCTTGGTATCTGAGACGCGTGCAACGCATCATGGAAACTGAAGCGAGCGGTAAATAACGCAGCAAGCACCATCGACCGTATTTCAGTGGCTATTAAAAACAGATTTACAGCAGCTCGGGATTGGGATCCGGTATAGGCTCATCCTGCGGCACAGGATGTGGCACATCATCTTGATAAGGCTCATCCTCTGGCATTGGTATGGGTTCGCGATGCATATATCTACTCCCTTTCATTACAGACTCATGAGCGCAGTCTGGGTTCACCACGTCGGTTAGCGCGCCGCTCGGTAGGATGGGAAAAGGCGCGAAACTCCATCGTGATTACACCCAAAGCACCTGGTGGCCCCGTTACAAAATCAAATTCTTTTTTTACTGGAAAAAGCAGGTTATCCAACAAAACGATATCTGTACGGCAGGTTGGGTTAGGATTGGATAAATGTGACCGCATTTCATGCCAGATATCGGGTGTAATCCAACCCTCAAGATAAATTTGATTTGGATACGTGGAATGATCTGCATCAAGATAGGCCTTCTGGCCATCGCGCAACGTTAGATAGGCCGGTGCTTCTTCTGCAATGACTAAATTAATCCAGCCCTCCCCTATGGTGTGAGTAATTTCTTCGTGGGGACCAGCACATGAAAGAGACATAGTCCATTTGCATGAAAGATCGAGACGTTTTTCCATGCAGCCCTGACCAATCAGGCGCGATCCATCCGCAACAGTGAACTGAGTACCTGTCACTCTGGCTGAGAGTGTCGGTTCCATTCTGCGGATTTCATCGAGATTTTCATGCAAATTCCAAAACAACCATTTGCATCGCTCTGCATCTGTCATATCGACTAGCTCAGCTACTGAACGCTGACCGCTGTACTGTAATGTTTGCATAAGCTCGCGCCGCGATTTTTCGTGCGGGCTGCACTCAAGTATTGACTCAAGGGATGCGATTTCCTGTTGTATTTCAATCTGCATTTGAACTCCTAATCGGAACAGTCAGAAAATTGTGGCATCAACGCAGCCACACAAATTTTCTTTATTGGACTTGATGACTAAGAATTAAATCCCCAATCGGATACAAAAACAAGCCAAACAAACAAACTATCGTTAAGGAGGTGGCGATTAAATATACGAGAGATTTTTATTGAGCAATAGAGAGATGCAAAATTAACGATCTTTCTTACTGCTGAGTTTTGAAGACTGCCAACTATGAGCCTGCCACGCTAAGTTTGTGGTTCGGTGGAGGCAGAGCGGACAGTACTGACATGCGTGACGTACGTAACGTACGATTAGGTGCAGCCAACGCTGCAAGCAGCCTAAGGTGAGAAGTTCTAAGCGTGATTTTTTTCGAAATCACGCAAGTAGTTAATCAATGCGATTACGCCTTCGACAGGCATGGCATTGTAAATTGATGCGCGCATGCCGCCGACACTACGGTGACCTTTTAATTGCAATAATCCACGTTCTTGCGCACCTTCTAGAAAGGCATCATTTAATCGCGTGTCATGCAAATGAAAGGGAATATTCATACGTGATCTGTCATTTTTATTTACCGGACTGGAATAAAAATCTGTGGAGTCCAAGTAATCATATAAACGCGATGCCTTTTCAAGATTCTTTTTTTCCATCACTGCTACACCACCCTGCTGCTGCAACCACTCAAATACTAAGCCTGCAATATAAATTCCATAGGTAGGCGGTGTGTTGACCATAGACCCCTGTTCGGCTTGCTCTTTCCAATGAAAGACAGATGGCGTAATGGGTAATGCTCTGTCCAACATATCGTCTCGAACAATCACAAAGGTTAATCCCGCAGGTCCGATATTTTTCTGTGCGCCGCCATAAATCACCGAGTATTTACTGACATCGATTACGCACGATAAGATATTCGATGACATATCTACCACCAAAGGAACATCACCAACCTCTGGTAACCAATGATATTCAACACCACCTATCGTTTCATTACTGCAAAAATGTAAATAGGCTGCCTGTGGATCCGTTTTCCAGGTCGATTGTGGCGGCACATACGTAAAACTCTTATCTTCGGATGATGCCGCCACATTAACGTGACAGTATTTTTTTGCTTCATCGATAGATTTAGATGACCAAATTCCGGTATTTACATAATCGGCTGAGCGATGGCTACATAAGAGATTCATGGGTATCAGTGCGTTCATCGCCATGGCACCGCCTTGCAGAAACAATACTTTGTAATTGGCTGGAATGCCTAGCAGCTGACGAAAATTTGACTCTGCGCTATGAACAATACTCGTGAATTCTTTGCCACGATGGCTCATCTCCATGACCGACATACCACTGCCATGCCAGTCCAGCATTTCATCTGCCGCACGGCGTAAAACAGCCTCAGGTAAAACCGCCGGGCCGGCGCTGAAATTAAATACTCGCATAGACGTTCACTTTAGATAGTCGGACTGCCTGAAGACAGTAAGACTAGATTATATTTTGTTTATTGAACAAGGGGAGACGCTACTTTAGTGTGCATTTTGTGGCTAGTCAGCATTGCTTTGCGACCGATGATAAGCACATCTAGGAACTATGGCCTGATAATTACCCCAGAAACGTCTGATTATTATTTGTTGAGTGCTGACTAATCGTCTGGAAGTGTATTTCTCCAGATCAGCTACAATCACTCAAAAGTCGTTGCCGGTATCCAGCTGGTAAATTCTTGATTCAATAAATTCACAGATTAGTACGCTTAGTCAGCGGATTACGCCATTTATTAAAACGATAAACATAGTTAGAGATCTCCTCATGCACCTTAAAAAATTGTCTTCCTTGTTCATAGCAATGAGTGCCTTAATCACGATTTTTTCTGCGCCTGCCGCCAGTGCACAAGATGAATCGATAGAGACTGCGGCATTGCGCTGCTCTGCTATTTCTATTGTTCATTCAACACTGACTGTACCAACACCTCAGTTTGGCGAATTAATGACCCAATTTGCTGGGCTGTTTGCACAAGTTCACATACTGCACAAAGGTAATCGTACCAAAGCGAAAGTCACTCCGAATGATGTTCGTACTCAGCGCGATGAAATTATCGCTGAGATGAACAAGGGCTGGCCAGGAGTCAAAAATGATCGTATTCGTGAAGCCGCCGTGTGCAACGCTTGGCGTATTAATTTGTTTTCCAAGTTGCCTGAGAAGCCCAGCGAAAAAGATTTTCAGAACGCTATGTTAAACATCGGTACTCCACCGACCAACCTAACACCGCAAGATTTAGAAAAATGGAATAACTTGACGCCTCAAGCATTCGCGATTTGGGCACAAGTGAAAATCATGCCTAAAGAGAAAAGCAAATAATCAAACTTACTCATACTCAGTTTCATCACGATTCAGACTAACAAGCAAGCAGCCCGGCACATGCCGGGCTATCGTTTTAAAGCTCATCATTACGGCAAAATTCTCAGTCGTGATTAATTGCTTTTAGTGAGCCAGCTTCTTGCCTTAATAAAAATTTTTGTATCTTGCCTGTTGATGTTTTTGGTATTTCTTTAAACACCACTAATTTAGGTACCTTGAATCCTGCCAAAAGTGCTTTGCAGTGCACGATAATTTCATCTTTGGTTAAGGTCACACCTTCGCGTGTTTCGATGAATGCACACGGTACTTCACCCCATTTGGGGTCAGGTGCCGCCACTACAGCGCATGCAACAACAGCGGGGTGCTGATATAGCGCATCCTCTACCTCAATACTGGAAATATTTTCACCTCCTGAAATAATGATGTCTTTGCTGCGATCACGAATTCGTACATAGCCATCCGGATTAACTACCGCCAAATCACCTGTATGAAACCAGCCGCCATCGAATGCCTCTTCTGTTGCGCGCTCATTTTTTAAATAGCCTTTCATGCAAATATTCCCGCGAAACATAATTTCCCCCATGGTCTCGCCATCGGCTGGAACCGGCTGCATAGTTTCGGGATTCAATACAATCACTGCGGCTTGCAAGTGATAGCGCACGCCCTGACGTGCATTTTTTTCAGCCTGTTCAGCTAGATCCAGCGTATCCCATTCGGTTTGTTTGGCACACACCGTTGCCGGGCCATACACCTCTGTCAGGCCATACACATGCGTAATATCGAAACCCATAGCGGCCATTTGCGCCAGCATGGCTGAAGAAGGTGGTGCTGCTGCGACCATGGTCGACACACGATGTTGTATACCTTTGCGCCACTCAGCCGGAGCGGATGCCAACGCACTTTGCACTATAGGTGCGCCACAATAATGCGTGATGCGCTCTTTAGCGATTAATTCCAAAACAAACTGCGCATCGAATTTGCGTAGACAAATATTCACACCCGCACGCGCAGCTATCGTCCACGGAAAACACCAGCCATTGCAATGAAACATAGGCAGTGTCCAAAGATACACTGCATGCTTAGGCATGTCCCATTCAAGAATATTTGAAATCGCATTGATTGCAGCACCGCGATGATGATAGACCACACCCTTAGGATCTCCCGTAGTGCCTGAGGTGTAGTTCAATGCGATTGCATCCCATTCGTCCGAGGGCAGCTGCCAATTGAACTCGGGATCACCTTCGTTGAGCAAAACTTCATAATCCAACCAATTAGATGGCACTGGCGGAGTATCGACCGTGAGATCGGCCACACCTATCACCAGTAAATCAGGTAGCTCTGCACGCAAGCTGGTAACCAAGGAAATATATTCCGTATCAGCAACCAATACCTTGGCTTCACCATGGCGCAGCATGAATAGCAGCGTCGCAAAATCTAGCCTCGTATTTAACGTATTGAGTATAGATCCCGCCATAGGAACACCGAAATGGCATTCCACCATTTCTGGAATGTTAGGTAAAAGTACCGCGACCGTTTCGTTTTTATGTACGCCACGCGCATTCAAGGCTGAGGCAAGTCGTCGGCAGCGTTCATAGGTTACTCGCCAGTTACGCCGGACTGAACCATGCACCACCGCCGGACGGTTGCCATAAACCTCTGCAGCTCGGGCGATAAAATCTAATGGCGTTAGAGGCACATAATTGACATCGCGCCTGTGCAAACCTTTATCGAAATCTGTCACGACTAACTCTCCTGAATGATGATCCTACGACCGGCCAAATCCACCTTAGGTGCAGATAGCGCCTTGTCGCCTACCCGAATGAATACTTCGATATTTTAGGTGGGATTGAAGGTAAATATGTCATTAGTACCCCTGCGGTAGTTGAAATTTGCATAAGCAATTGCGAACTTATTCGTTCACAACAGGTTTTTACGCCATTAAGCTCCGGTCATTCCACAATTTTTCAAAGAGGGTGACATGTTGTCTAAATTTATAACAGGTGTATTTTGGGTTCTGGCAGCTGCAGGTACGGCACAAGCTGCCGAATCGACATTATTGAATGTTTCTTACGATCCTACGCGCGAGCTCTATCAAGATTTCAACAAAGCTTTTTCAGTCTACTGGAAGAGTAAAACTGGCGAGGAGCTTAAAGTCAAACAATCGCATGGCGGATCGGGCAAACAAGCACGCGGCGTGATTGATGGCTTACAAGCCGATGTTGTGACGCTTGCACTTGCCTATGACATTGATGAAATTGCGAGTCGAGGATTAATCGCTAAAGACTGGCAAAAACGATTGCCTAATAACAGTTCGCCATACACCTCAACGATTGTATTTTTAGTTCGAAAAGGTAATCCGAAAAAAATTATTGATTGGAATGATATCGCTCGCCCTGGCATCTCGGTCATTACCCCCAATCCCAAAACCTCTGGCGGCGCACGTTGGAATCATTTGGCTGCATGGGGCTACGCACTAAAACAACCAGGCGGCACAGAAAAAACTGCACAGGAATTTCTGGCTAAAATTTATAAAAATGTTCCGGTATTGGATTCAGGTGCACGCGGTGCGACCACTACATTTATTGAGCGCGGTATCGGTGACGTACTGCTCACTTGGGAAAATGAAGCGTTACTCGCTATTAAAGAACTAGGCCCGGACAAAGTAGAAATCGTTGCGCCGTCACTTAGCATTCTGGCTGAACCCCCAATCGCTGTGGTCGATAAAGTCGTTGATAGACGCGGCACACGTAAGCTTGCAGAAGCGTATCTTCAGTATCTTTACACCGAAGAAGGACAGGAAATCGCTGCACAAAATTACTATCGTCCTACGAATGAAAAAATCAGTAAAAAATATGCATCGCAGTATCCAAAAATCAAGTTGATTACTGTGGAAGATATTGCAGGTAATTGGTCTAAGGCACAGAAAACACATTTTTCTGATGGTGGAATATTCGATCAAATTTACCTAATCAAATAAGTCGTAGCTTAGTTCGCTCATTAATCACCACATCTCCATTCCGTAACACACACTAAAAAGGAATCACCATGAAACCCGCTTTCAATAAGACGGGCAGGCCCCTGCTACGCCTGCTGATCGCCAGCAGCATCCTGGCAGCATACCCAGCCCATGCTAACGACCAGCAAGAAATCAATCGCCTAAAAGCATTGATAGAAGAACTAGACCAGCGCGTTCGAGTACTAGATCGTAAACAAGAGATAGCGACTGAAGAAGCTGCTGCACGACAAAAGAGCACTCCTACAGTTAATGCTAGTGACAAAGGCTTTGGTTTCAAATCAGCCGATGGTGACTTTGAATATAAATTGAGAGGTGTTGCTCATTTTGATTACCGTCGCTTTGAAGGAGATAGCGCAGCGTCGACGATCTATGATGGATTTTTATTCCGACGTATTCGGCCTACTTTCGAAGGTACTATATTTAAACATTATGGATTTCGCTTTACTCCCGAATTTGCTGAAAGTGGTGATGGATCAGGCACCTCTGGTATTTCACAAAATAAGGTACGTGTAGTCGACGCCTATTTGGATATCAAACATAATCCAGCTGCATCTGTACGCTTAGGTAAATTCAAACCCTTCGTCGGTTTAGAACGTTTGCAAGGTGCTGCCGATACCAAATTTATCGAGCGCAGCTACGTTAGTAATAATTTTCTTCCTAACCGAGATCTTGGCGTATCGCTCTTCGGTGAAGTTGCGGATAAAAAAATAAATTATGCCGTAGGTATTTTTAATGGCATTAGAGATGGCGGAGAAAATTTCACCTCTCAGGATGAAAACAATGCCAAAGACTTTACCGCTCGTATTTTCACCACTCCATTTGCAGGCACTGAAAGTAAACTTGCCGGCTTGGGTGTGGGCATTGCTGGCACCTGGAGCAGCGCAACTAACAATGCACTTTCCTCTTACAAAACACCGGGTCAGGCCTACAATTTCTTTTCCTACAGTAGTACAACGACTTCCAATGGCAGCCGTAATCGCATTTCACCGCAAGCCTACTACTATCGTGGTCCGTTTGGCTTACTTGCAGAATACGCCACGGTCGACCAGGCTGTCATAAAAGGAGCCTCGACAGACAAGCTAAAAAATAACGCGTGGCAGATTTCAACTTCATGGCTGCTAACTGGCGAAGATGCCTCCTTTGGAGGAGTCAAACCTTTGACGCCTTTCAAGCCTGGGCCGGACGGAGGCTGGGGAGCAGTGGAGTTAGTGGCTCGCTATCAAGAAAATAATCTCGATGACAAAGCTTCCACCTACGCCGACTCTACTAGGGGCTTTGCCACGGCGGCCAAGACGTGGGGTGTGGGATTGAATTGGTATTTAGCCCAAGGCTCCAAATTTGCCGTTAATTACGACTTAACCACTTTGGACAACGTTACTACTGGTACGGTTTTGAAAGGCGATAAAGAACACTTCCTGGTCGCCCGCTATCAACTAGCATTCTGATTTATACATCTCTCCTCTTGCCGGCCCCCGAGTGCAGTAACCGCCCACGGCTTACTGCCGCGTTCTAATCAACCTGCCCGTGTATTGCCTGGCTTTTCATTGGCCTTAGGCTTTACGGTATTTTATTTGTCGCTGGTTGTTTTGATTCCTCTCTCTGCTCTGCTATTAAATACGCTGCAGATGAGCTGGGAAGCCTTTTGGCAAGCTGTCAGCTCACCTCGAGTTGTGGCTTCGTACAAATTAAGCTTTGGCGCTGCACTGGCTGCTGCGGCTGTTAATGCGGTCTTTGGTACCTTGCTTGCATGGGCGCTAGTTAGATATGAATTCCCTGGTAAAAAACTGTTAGATGCATTGGTAGATTTGCCGTTTGCTTTACCTACTGCGGTAGCAGGTATTGCGCTAACCGCGCTATATGCGCCCAATGGCTGGATAGGACGTCATCTTGAACCATGGGGCCTTAAGGTTGCCTTTACACCTCTGGGTGTTGCAGTTGCTCTGGTATTCATAGGGTTACCATTCGTCGTGCGCACCATACAACCCGTATTAGAAGACACTGAAAAAGAACTTGAAGAAGCCGCTGCCTGCCTGGGTGCCAATCGCCTGCAAATTTTTAGTTATGTGATTTTCCCTGCGATTTTTCCCGCACTATTAACCGGTGCTGCGCTCGCCTTTGCACGCGCACTGGGTGAATATGGTTCGGTCATTTTCATCGCTGGCAATATGCCCATGGTGTCTGAAATCACACCGCTACTAATCGTCACTAAGCTTGAGCAATATGACTATGCCGGCGCTACGGCCATTGCAGTTGTTATGCTCGGTGCATCGTTTTTGATGCTATTGGCCATCAATCTTTTGCAAGCGTGGATGCGCCGTCGCAATCATCAGGAAAGTCGCTGACATGACTGCACTATCTTCAACTCTACCCAGAGCAGCATTGGTTGAACCTGCTTATACGCCTAAGGCGATAACTGAGCCTCTGTGGTTAAAAATATCACTGATACTGATTGCATTGGCCTTTGCATTTTTATTTTTACTAGTCCCATTAGCCGTTGTATTCACCGAAGCGTTTAGAAAAGGTTGGCAGGTTTACGCATTGGCTATAAGCGATCCAGATGCCTTATCTGCTATACGCCTAACACTAATGACAGCCGCTATAGCGGTACCAGCAAATTTAATTTTTGGTGTTGCTGCCTCATGGGCAATTGCAAAATTTGAGTTTCGGGGCAAGAGCTTGCTGCTTACGCTGATTGATTTACCTTTTTCTGTTTCACCCGTCATATCGGGTTTGATTTATGTATTGTTGTTTGGCGCACATGGCTGGTTTGGTGCGTGGCTAATGGAAAACGATATACAAATTCTGTTTGCAGTGCCTGGCATTGTGATGGCTACCGTATTTGTAACCTTTCCCTTCGTGGCGCGGGAACTGATACCTTTGATGCAAACACAGGGCAATGAAGAAGAAGAAGCAGCGCTAGTACTTGGTGCTTCTGGCTGGCGCACTTTTTGGCATGTGACGTTACCAAATATTAAATGGGGCCTGCTATACGGCGTAATTTTATGTAATGCGCGTGCTATGGGCGAATTCGGTGCAGTGTCTGTTGTGTCAGGACATATACGCGGCGAAACCAACACCATGCCGCTGCAGGTTGAAATTCTTTATAACGAATACAACTTTGCTGCAGCATTCGCTGTTGCTTCATTACTCGCTTTATTGGCGTTAGTCACATTGGCGCTCAAATCATTTATCGAATGGCGCATACATCGCGATACAACCGTAGCGCCCAGGGAGCTTACCGTATGAGTATCGAAGTAAAAAACATAGGCAAACGGTTTGGTGAATTCGTTGCCCTAAATGATGTGTCACTTACATTTGCTACTGGCGAGTTAACCGCTTTGCTCGGGCCCTCTGGTTGCGGTAAAACGACTCTGTTACGCGTAATCGCAGGTCTTGAGCAAGCCGACCAAGGGCAAGTCATACTTGATGGCGAAGATGCCTCGGTACGCCATGTGCGTGAACGTCAGGTTGGATTTGTATTTCAACACTATGCTTTGTTTAAGCACATGAGTGTTTTTGAAAACATCGCATTTGGATTACGTGTCAAACCACGTGCGATTCGACCAAGCGAGGCGCAGATACACGAAAAAGTCATGCGTTTGTTATCGCTAGTGCAGTTAGACTGGCTAGCCGACCGTTACCCGTCACAACTCTCTGGCGGACAACGTCAACGTATTGCGCTGGCAAGAGCATTAGCGGTCGAACCGCGCGTTTTGCTTCTAGACGAGCCCTTTGGTGCCCTTGACGCAAAAGTACGTAAAGAACTCCGGCGCTGGCTGCGCCAATTACATGATGAGCTGCATGTCACCAGTATCTTTGTCACACACGATCAGGAAGAAGCACTCGAAGTGGCTGATCGTGTAGTACTCATGAACAAAGGCAAAGTAGAACAAATAGGAACACCTGAAGATGTCTATAACCACCCAGCATCCCCTTTTGTGTATGGATTTTTAGGGAATGTAAATCTGTTTCATGGTCGAGTGGATCAAGGCATATTAAATACTGGCGGCGCTTCACTCCCCGTATCAAATCTGACCGAAGCTGATCAGCTAGAAACAGTCGGATATGTTCGCCCCCACGAACTCGATATCGATCATTACACACCAGGCGCTGAGGGTATCGTTGCGCAATTAAAGCGCGCACATGCCATAGGGCCGCTGGCTCAACTTGAACTCGAAGCCGATGATGATGGCCGTATGATTGAAGCCGTTTTATCTGCCGAGCGATTCGCGCAGCTGCAATTAAAAACCGGGTCTACTGTCGTTGTAAGACCACGTCGTATACGTGTTTTTAATGATCGTGCTGGCTAAGCAGTAAAGACTAAGGAACTTAACGTGAATTTTCAGCAGCTACGCTCCGTACGCGAAACGATACGTCACAATTTTAATTTGACTGAAGTTGCCAATGCTTTATTCACTTCTCAACCCGGTGTCAGCCGTCAAATTCGAGAGCTTGAAGAAGAACTTGGTATCGATATCTTTGAACGTAATGGTAAACGACTAACTGGCCTAACCGAGCCTGGCAAAGAAGTGTTACATATCATTGAACGCTTATTACTCGAAGCAGAAAATTTACAACGTGCGGGACTAACTTATTCAAGTAAGAGCACAGGAACACTTTCTATCGCGGCTATTCAAGTAAGAGCACAGGAACACTTTCTATCGCGGCAACCCATACACAAACACGCTATGTTTTACCAGGTGTTGTACAAAAATTTCGTGCAACCTTTCCAGATGTACGCATCGCTCTTCAGCAAAGCGCACCCGAGCATATTGCTGAATGGGTCTTGTCAGGCAAGGCTGATGTAGGAATTGCTACGGAAGGTTTGTCACGCTTTGAAGGATTAGTCTCTTTCCCTTGCTATGAATGGCACCATGCGGTTGTTGTACCTGCTGGCCATCCATTGTTAGCATTTAAAAAAATCTCATTGCAAGACTTGGCTGAGCATCCACTCATTACCTATGATCAGGGCTTTACGGGTCGTGGACATATTGATGAAGCCTTCAGAAAAGCGGGCATAGAAACCGATGTAGTGCTCACTGCGATGGACTCTGACGTGATTCAACAATATGTATCACTCGGCTTGGGTGTGGGTATTGTTGCCTCGATGGCGGTTGATCATTTACCTGACAATCTTAAAACGATTTCAGCTAGCCATTTGTTCGCATCGAATATCACGCGTGTGGCTGTCAGGCGTGGTGCTTTTTTACGTGAATACACGATAGATTTTATTCGTGAGCTTGCGCCGAAATTGTCGCTCAAGGAATTGGGCGAGGCGGTGAGTTGGAGAAAGTAGCCGCTAGCCTTAAACCACCCGCAGGATACCTTACTTGGGCTTAGATGCGGGCAAACTCTTCTGCTAGTGACTCAAGCTTAACTGCAACAAGCTACTCCCTCCGCACAACGAGCTAGTCTGGTTGGATTGTGAACTTATGGTTGAATGTCGAGCCATGCTAGACTTATTTCCATGAGTAAGATGACATCAACCATTGATCCCAAAACCGCAAATGCCACTAGGGTGTTCCTTGAGCGCATTTCAAAGCAATTCCCCGTGGATCATGCAATTCTCTTTGGCAGCCGAGCCAGTAATACCCACAGACCGGACAGTGATGCCGATCTTGCCGTAATCATGCATGATCAGTCTGGCAATAGGTCGGAAACAGCCATCGCTATGGCAGGTATTGCTTTTGACGTTTTGCTAGATACCGGCATATTGGTTCAGGCCTTGCCCTTGTGGCGTGACGAGTTGACCCACCCAGAACAATTCAGCAATCCCGCCTTGGTTGATACCATACGGCGAGAAGGTATCCGACTTTGAGTTCAGCCTTTACACCTGCGAAGTACCTAATCAAGGCAGAGCGCGCGTTACGCGCCGCGCGCTTGCTTATCGAAGCAGGTGAGATCGAAGGTGCATGTAACCGCGCCTATTACGCCATGTACGATGCAGCACATGCTGCACTTTTGGCAGAAAACAAAGCTGATTTTAAAATCACGAAAACGCACAGCGGACTTATCGCTGCGTTTGGGTTGCACATCGTCTCTACTAACAAAATTTCCCGCGATTTGGGTCGCTCTTTCAATGAAGTCGAACAACTTCGTCTTCTGGCGGATTATACGGGTGAGGAAATTACTAGCGAGCAGGTATACAGTGCAGTAAAAAAAGCCGAAACCTTCGTTGCGGCGATTAGTAGGATGCTTTCGTAATCAGATTTAGATCCGGTTGCGCCACAATTAGTCTGGTAAGAATTCAGTATAACGATGGAGTGAATAGCTGAGGGTGCACATTTGTATTACCTAAATCTGGTGTGTAAAAACTATTCAGCGCAGACACATTAGGCCGGAAAAATTCAGAAAAAAAGTGATTATCTTCCTGGAAAGTACCATTCAGCTTTTTGGGACGCTGTTAAAACCTCCAAAACCTGTTCGCGTGGTTATTACGCCAGCATGTCAAATTATTTTTGTATGGAAATTTTTACCATAGATCAAAGTAATGCTAGTTAACAATGACTTAAACTGCATGACATCAAATACCGCTTGCCAAGGTTAACTCACGACAGAAGTACTGAGCTGACAAGTGAATTTTTGTTATTAATTTATAAATATTTTTGGTTTATTGTTAAGGGTAATCATGTCTGCAAGTGTATATAAATTCGTAGTCCAAAAGGGTGTAGTAAAGAGTAAATCTGAGTATGAAGACGGCTACTGGGAAACCGAGTCTCTTGGGCGACGTGAAACTGGGGTACTAAATGGGGACCAGTCAATAACAATTACGGAATTGAAAAGCCAGTACGTAGAAATTGAGACATATGTTTTACTTGATGCCGGACTAGGAACCTATGCCAAATCCAGCAAAACATATGCTGATGCTAGTGGTATCCAGCTTGTAAAAAACCCCAAAAAAGAAGATCGCTCTGAGGATGATCAAGAAGAGGATAGCCATAATGCGGGTAATTCATCCAGCAAAGGCTATAAATTTACGTTTGACACAAATGGTCAGATTACCTCTGTTTATGAAATAAAAAATGGTAATGAAGTTCTTGAGCGAATTGAATCAGATGAAACATGGCGACTCGATGATACAAACACCGTTACTAAAACTGAGATAGATGACGGTGTAACTGAAGTGACCACCTACGTCGATAGTAATTCCGATGGCATTTTCGAGCGATCTAATAAAACTTACCAAACAACTGACGGAAGCTTCTTAACGGATAGCGACTATGGTTCAGAAATTGATGACGATTTCTACGGAACTGATAATGATGATTATTATTTTGGCTCATTAGGTAACGATACGCTTCTTGGCGGAAATGGGCTTGATGATCTCAGCGGAGGTGATGGAAATGATGTGTTGGACGGTGGAATCGATGATGACAGTCTGACGGGTGGTGATGGTAATGACAACCTGTTCGGAGATACTGGCAACGACATCCTCTATTCGGGCACCGGTGATGATATGGTCGATGGCGGTAGCGGCGATGACTTGATTATTGGCGGAGATGGCGCAGGCAAGGATACCTATAAAGGTGGCTTAGGAAATGACACTGTTAAATACTCAAGCGCAAAAGCTGGTATCACCGTAAACCTGTCTCAAAATACTGGAACGGCTGGATCTCTCAACACAAAAATCAAGGATACAGCAGGCATAGGTAGCGATAAGCTTTACGACATTGAAAATATCATTTCTGGTAGCTACGATGACTTCCTTATGGGCAGTAAGGCTTCCAATCGCATCAATGGCGAAACCGGCAGTGACACTATCAATGGTGGTTTTGGTAACGACGTTCTGACAGGTGGATCAGGGATTGATCGTTTTGTGTTCAACACTAAACTTGGATCCACAAATATCGATACGATTACCGATTTCGGTGATGGAGAAGATAAGATTGCTCTTAGTAAGTCGATTTTTAGCGCTCTGAAAAAAGGCATCACAGCCGACAATTTAG
>JAJTGE010000003.1:55294-101114 GCA_021298555.1 Oxalobacteraceae bacterium | reverse complement strand
CACCTACACAGGCAAGCCGCCGGATGAGCCCGCCATATTGGGCGTTGCGCTCAATGAAGTGTTTGTGCCGCTGCTGCAGAAACAATTTACCGAGATCACCGACTTCTACCTGCCCCCCGAGGGATGCAGCTACCGCATGGCGGTCGTGCAAATGAAAAAATCCTATCCTGGTCATGCCAAGCGGGTGATGTTCGGTGTCTGGAGTTTCTTGCGGCAGTTCATGTACACCAAGTTCATTGTGGTGGTGGATGAAGATGTGAACATTCGCGATTGGAAAGAAGTGATCTGGGCCATCACGACCCGTGTTGATCCGATGCGAGATACGACCATGGTGGACAACACGCCGATTGATTATCTGGATTTTGCTTCGCCTGTGAGTGGTCTGGGTAGCAAGATGGGTATTGATGCCACCAATAAATGGCCCGGTGAAACGAGCCGCGAATGGGGGCGGACCATCACGATGGATGCGCAAGTCAAAGCGCGTGTGGATGCCTTGTGGACGCAATTGGGCTTTTGACATCAGGCATTGCGAGTTCTAATTAAGCGAGCAGCGCGGTTTCTGCATGATGAATACTGATAAAATCTGCAGCGGCGGGCCCCTGCGCATTGTGGCATGGTCAACCTGGTCAGGTCGGGAACGAAGCAGCCACAGCCATATCCCGCAAGTGCCGCAGACAAGGCTCGCCTTTAACTTCCCACGTACTTCCTGTGAGTTACCCTCCGTCGGGTAAAATGCGGCTCTTGGACTTTATAGTGCCGTCTATGTCATATCAGGTTCTAGCCCGTAAATACCGCCCCAAAAATTTCGACAGCCTGGTTGGGCAAGATCACGTGGTGCGCGCGCTCACGCATGCGCTCGAAAACAAACGTTTGCATCATGCCTACCTCTTTACGGGTACCCGCGGCGTTGGCAAGACCACGCTTTCACGCATACTCGCCAAGGCGCTTAATTGCCAGGGAACAGATGGGCAAGGCGATATTACGGCCCATCCCTGCGGAGTCTGTGATGCCTGTACATCGATTGATGCTGGCCGCTTTGTCGATTACATAGAAATGGATGCCGCATCCAATCGAGGTGTGGACGAAATGGCGCAGCTGCTAGAGCAAGCTATCTACGCGCCGTCTAACGCTCGCTTCAAGGTCTATATGATCGATGAAGTTCACATGCTTACCAGCCATGCATTCAATGCGATGCTCAAGACCCTGGAAGAACCTCCTGAGCATGTGAAATTTATATTAGCCACGACCGATCCTCAGAAAATTCCGGTAACGGTGCTGTCGCGCTGTTTGCAATTTAATCTTAAACAAATGCCGCCCGGCCATATTGTGTCGCATCTGGAAAATATTCTGTCGCAAGAGCAGATCAGTTATGACACGCCGGCATTGCGTTTGTTAGCTCAAGGCGCGCAAGGATCAATGCGCGACGCTTTGTCATTGACAGATCAGGCGATTGCGTACTCGGCGGGTAAAGTCACGCTAGATGCGGTGCAGGGAATGTTGGGTGCGCTGGATCACACGTATTTGGTCAGGCTAATGGATGCATTAGCCGTGCAAGAGGGTGAAACATTGTTGGCGGTGGCTGATGATATGGCTGCGCGCAGTCTTTCATGGAGTGCGGCACTACAAGATCTAGGTACCTTACTTAACCGCATCGCTATTGCGCAAGCTGTGCCTGGTGCACTACCCGATGATTTGCCTGAACTAGACGACATACAACGATTAGCAGCGCAGTTCTCGGCAGAAGACATACAGCTGTTTTATCAAATCGTTGTTCATGGGCGCCATGAACTTGGACTTGCGCCTGATGAATATGCAGGCTTCACCATGACACTGTTACGCATGCTGGCGTTTACGCCTCTGCGTGCACATGGTGATGGAAATAAGCTCGTACCTCCAGCCTCTGCAAAATTGTCTGCAGCAGCGACTAAACCTAAAGCATCTGCACCGGTGAGTTTAGCCATCGCAAGTAAGCCAGAAAATAATCCACTTACAACCGAGGTCTCAGCGTCATCGACAACAACGGCTAGGTCACCTAGCCCTGCCGCTAACTGCAACAAATCTTCCTCAAAAAAAAACTGAACTGAAACAAGAGCCTGAACTGGCAATCGTGGATGATGCCCATGAGCAGGACGTAGTTCTCAACATAGCCACAGTCGCACCATTGTCCACGGGTTCGCTTGATTGGCCCGCGATAGTGAGGCAGCTAGAGCTGCGTGGCATGGCACAGCAACTCGCAACGCAAAGCGAATTATTACGTTCACACGAAGACGGTGGAATACTAAACATCGAATTACGAGTGCCGGTCGATACGCTGCTGTCGTCAGGTAGTGTAGATAAGCTCACTAAGGTATTAGCGGCTTACTTGAATAAAAAAGTATCTATTACGACTGAGATAGGCGCAGTGCGCCAGACAGCGCATGCAGCCAACTTAGCTGAACAAGCAGAGCGTTTGCAGCTAGCAGAGCAAACACTGGAAAGCGATCCATTTGTACAAACCTTAAAGCGCGAATTCGGCGCGACTATGGTCCCCGGGTCTGTGCGACCTATTTAATAATGATTGAATGAGGAGTTCACCATGATGAAGGGCCAACTTGCCGGTCTGATGAAACAAGCTCAGGCCATGCAGGACAACATGAAGAAGATGCAAGACCAACTCGCGACCATCGAAGTGGAAGGTCAGGCAGGAGCAGGTCTGGTCAAGATCATCATGACCTGTAAAAACGATGTTAAGCGCGTCACAATTGATCCCTCGTTGCTGGCCGATGATAAAGACATGCTCGAAGATTTAGTCGCTGCCGCGTTTAACGATGCGGTACGTAAAGCGGAAGCGTTATCCACAGAAAAAATGTCCAGTATGACGGCAGGTTTGCCACTGCCACCTGGCTTTAAGATGCCGTTCTGACAGCGCTAGCGAGTGAAGATTTCATCGAGTCTGGATTTTTTAAGTGATGCACTGCGTCGCTTGCCCGGTGTCGGACCAAAATCGGCACAACGCATTGCTTACCATCTCATGCAGCATGATCGTGAGGGGGCAGCGCAACTCGCCAGAGCATTGACGCAGGCGGTAGAACGCGTACACCACTGCGCGCTATGTAATACCTTCACTGAAAGTGAGGTCTGCGAAACCTGTCTCGATAATGAGCGCGATGCAGCATTACTGTGCGTAGTCGAAACACCCGCTGATCAGCTCATGATAGAGCAGACCATGACATACAAAGGTCTGTATTTTGTATTGATGGGACGCCTCTCGCCACTAGATGGCATAGGCCCCAAAGATCTGCATCTGGATCGGCTGGTTTCCCGTGCCACCGACGGTATCGTGACCGAAGTCGTGCTGGCGACAAATTTTACTAACGAAGGTGAAGCAACCGCCCATTACATTAGCGAGACACTTAAGCAGCGTGGATTAAGCGTCAGTCGTATTGCGCGCGGTGTACCTGTGGGTGGCGAGCTTGAGTATGTCGATGCAGGAACAATTGCTCGCGCCATGTTGGATAGGCGTAGTACCTAGGAAAGCAATCTACTAACTATTACCCCGAGCCTATGATGGATAAAAAAAATAAAGAATCTGCTTCGGTAGGGCCCATGACAGGAATCAAGGTACTCGAGTTGGGAACCTTAATCGCGGGTCCTTTTTGTTCGCGCATGCTGGCCGAGTTTGGTGCCGATGTCATCAAGATTGAAGCACCCGGTGAAGGTGATCCGATTCGTAAATGGCGCGTACTCAAAGATGGAAATTCGCTCTGGTGGTATGTACAGAGCCGAAATAAAAAAAGTATCACCCTCAATATGAAAGACGCGCGTGCGCAAGAAATAGCACGTCAACTAGCGCTCGATGCTGACATCATTATTGAAAATTATCGCCCCGGTGTACTGGAAAAATGGAATCTGGGTTTTGAGCAGTTAAAAGCGATTAATCCTGCGGCTATCATGGTGCGACTATCAGGTTATGGTCAGAGCGGACCCATGCGTGATGCGCCCGGTTTTGGTGCTATTGGTGAATCTATGGGTGGTTTACGCTATGTTTCCGGCCATCCTGATCGACCTCCTGTTCGTATAGGTATCTCGATTGGTGACTCAGTCGCTTCCTTGCACGGTGCTATAGGTGCATTAATGGCGTTGCGTCATCGCGATGCTACCGGTGGTCGCTGGAATGGAAAATCCGGTACAGAATGTGTAGCAGGGCAGGGGCAGATGGTCGATGTGGCATTGTATGAAGCGGTATTCAATATGATGGAATCGCTCGTTCCTGAATATGATCATGCGGGTGTAGTGCGTGAGCGTACCGGTGGTGCATTGCCGGGTATCGTTCCATCGAACACTTACACCACGGGCGATGGTGAAAACATAGTCATTGCAGGAAATGGTGACGCTATATTTAAGCGTCTCATGACGGCTATAGGTCGTATGGATATGGCGAATGATCCTGCACTGGCAAACAATGCGGGTCGTGTCCCAGCGACACAAGCGATTGATGATGCAATTCAGTCGTGGTGTTCTACCCAAACTATCGATGCAGCGTTAGATGTACTTAAAGCAGCCGAGGTACCGGTATCGAAAATTTACTCAGTGCGCGACATGATGCAGGATCCACAATTTCTTGCGCGGCAGATGTTTGAGGAACATACCTTCAAGGATGGCTCCACCATTAAATTACCAGCAGTGACTCCAAAATTATCTGAAACGCCCGGTGCTACGCGTTGGATGGGTCCGGACTTGGGCGAGCACACGGATGAGGTACTCAAAACACTAGGTTATACAGATCAAGAGATCACTGAATTTCGTCAGGCAGGAATACTTTAAATCACATTGATTTACCGCTTCATAAACAGAGGCTAATTTCACAGATTAAGTTCACAGATTAAGTTCATAGAGTCAACTTAGCTTTGCATGTCTATGAGTTGTTCTAGTTTTTCCGAATCTGCGCAAAATAATCGGATACCTTCAGCCAGTTTTTCAGTCGCCATGGCATCGTTGTTTAACGCCAATCGGAATGCTTGCTCATTTAAAGTGATTTTTTCTATAGCCGACGATACGGCCTGTTCTTTTGTGAGTTTGGGGACGATAGTCGCTTGTGCATCGCTCAATTTTTGCAAGAGTTCAGGACTGATGGTTAATAGATCACAACCAGCGAGTTCAATAATTTGCGATGTATTTCGAAAGCTTGCACCCATGACCTCGGTGGCATAGCCAAATTTTTTGTAATACTCATAAATTCGGCATACCGACTGTACACCAGGGTCGCTAGCGCCTGTGTATTCCTGTCCAGTCGATTTTTTATACCAATCGTAAATACGCCCAACAAAAGGTGAAATTAATTGCGCGCCGGCTTCAGCTGCAGCGATAGCTTGTGGCAGGCAGAACAGCAGCGTCATATTGCAATGTATGCCTTCTTTTTCAAGAACTTTAGCTGCCTGTATGCCTTCCCATGTTGATGCAATTTTGATCAAAACGCGGTCGCGCGACACACCAGCGGCATCATAGAGAGCAATTAGTTGCCGTGCTTTTTTTATAGTGGCTTCAGTATCAAACGAGAGGCGAGCATGGGTCTCAGTGGATACTCTGCCTGGAATAATAGCGAGAATTTTTTTCCCGAATTCGACAAGTAAATGATCAACGATGTCACCCACCGGTTGACCTGCATGAACACGCAAGACATCCGTTAGCAGCGACTGGTATTCCGGTTTTTGCACAGTCTTTAGTATTAATGAGGGATTGGTGGTGGCATCGCGCGGCGAGTAGGCTTGCATCGATTGAAAATCACCGGTGTCAGCCACCACAGTTGTGTACTGCTTCAATTGGTCGAGTTGATTCATTTCAGTGTTTCTTTTGTAAAATTCGAGTGATCAAACCAGCGGTTGAGCCATCATGACTATGAGATGAGGTTTTGCCTTCGAGTTCAGGCAGTATGCGTGCAGCCAGTGTTTTACCCCGTTCCACACCCCATTGATCAAAACTATTGATGTCCCACAGTACCCCCTGCACAAAAGCCTTGTGTTCATACAGAGCGAGTAGCGAGCCCAGAGTTTCGGGAGCCAGTTTATCCATTAGCAGCATATTGCTGGGACGATTGCCCGGTAAGACGCGAAAAGGTGGAAGTGCTTCCCCCTCATGTCCCGGGCGTTCATCTGCTTGATGGCCCATCATCAGTGCTTCAGCTTGCGCAAAGCAATTAGCCAACAGTGCATGGTGTTGATGTGTGCGGTCATGCGCAGGAGTTGCGGCAGCAATGAAGTCAACCGGGACTAAATCTGTTCCTTGATGCAGCATCTGAAAATACGCATGCTGACCATTAGTGCCTGTACTACCCCATATAACCGGTGCCGTCGGTGAGTCGACCAGGGCTCCGCTGATCGTGACACGTTTACCATTACTCTCCATGTCAACTTGCTGCAAGTGGAGTGGAAACAATCGTAAATCTTCATGGTAGGGGGCGATCAGATGCGATGTGCTGTTGAAGTATTGTCGGTACCACCATCCAAGCAAACCCAGCAGCACGGGCATATTTTGCTCTAAGGGGCACTCCAGAAAATGCAGATCCATCGCATGCGCGCCAGATAAGAAGGTACGAAAATTTTTCATGCCAATGGCGATCGCTACGGAAAGACCTATAGCTGACCATACAGAATAACGACCACCTACCCAATCCCAGAAGGGCAGCATGTTTTCGGTATCGATGCCAAATTCGGCAACAGCTTGAGCATTCGTTGATACAGCGACAAAGTGTTTTGCAAGATCGTTTGTATGTCCCTTACTCAGAAACCATGCGCGCGCCACTTGCGCATTGATTAGCGTTTCTTGCGTGGTGAAGCTTTTAGACGCAACGACAAATAAGGTTGTTTCGGGGGATAAATCAGCCAGCACCGCATCAACGGCATGTCCATCAACATTGGACAGAAAGTGCAATCTCAATCCCTGTTGAATATAGGGCCTAAGTGCAGCGCATGCCATGGCCGGGCCGAGATCGGATCCGCCTATACCAATATTGACGACATCGGTGATGGCCTTTCCAGTAAAGCCTAACCAATCGCCGCTGCGCACTCGCTGCGACAGGCGATCCATGCGCTCAAGCACGTGCTGAACTTGATCGCTGAGTACTTCACCATGCAGCTCAAAGCGTTGCTCGGCAGGCGCACGCAACAGGGTGTGCAGGGCAGGACGCTGTTCAGTAATGTTGACAGGTTCACCACCGAACATGGCGTTGCGACGTTTTTCCAGATCGCAGCAGCGCGCCAATTCCACTAGTAACGGTATCGTTGTTACATCGATATGATTTTTGGAATAGTCAAGAAACAGCCCGGCTGCTTCCAGTGAAAACCTACGGAAGCGCTGCGTATCCTGCGCAAATAGCCCCGGAAGCTGCCACTGCTGCGCCAGTTGCGCGTGGTTGGCAAGCGCCGTGAGCGCAGCAGTTTTTTGGGAATAGGAGTCGGACATTAAAAGAATGGTTGGTGCGGTGTCGAGTCCGCAGGCATCAAAACCACAATGTTACCTGCAGGAACTTGAACTTTTGTAAATTTCCGTCGAGTTTCCAAGTTACTTCGTGTTTAGCACAACTTGAAATTTGATTATTAAAGCCGTGCCAGCCTACGGACACCTTGTGGCAGCGCAAAACCGATCGAATTGCCTCAAAGAAACACCTGCAAGCCCCATTTCTCCAGTCCATTTGTTCGATTAACAACACTTTGTTCGAAAATTAAAGCTTTTTAGTTGTTAATTTAATAAACTAAGTGTTGTTTAAAATACAATTTACGTGGTTTTGGGTTTTCTTTGAACACTACAAGAGCATGGGGAGATCATCATGCAAGCATTTTCAAGCACCGTCAGAGACATGTATGCATTGGCCGAATACGCCGCACCAGATCAATTCTTAACGCAGGCAATCAACCTGCTCCAAATGTGGATACGTTTTGATGGTGCCATATTCGGAACCGGGGAAGGCTCACAAAGAAATACATTATCCCTGCTGGAATCATCTACGGTGCCACCGTCGACAACCGTTCCAGAAACATTGATGGCGGCTCCAGACTCATCGAGTGAGGCCGAGTCGCGTTTTGCAAACGACCCCGTGGCCCGTGGCTTTCGCGATGCGCCGTTTTCACCTGCACGAGGCGGTGTTAGCGAGCTCTATCGCAAGAGTCGCGATGGGAAAAAAACGACCGCCAAAGAACTCTCTGGTCCGCGTAACCTTTCCGAAGAGCTGGGTTTGTATCATCTGATGGTGCATGGGGACGATCCCAAAAGGGTCAGACCCGCGCGTTGGATAGTGCTCTACCGAAAACACGATCTGCGCTTTGCTGACACCGATGCGGCGTGTCTGCATGGTTTGTGGATACATCTCTCTCGTGCGCTGGCTATTAATCGGAGTCGGGTGTACGAGCGACAGTTTGGCCAGGAAAAATCTCTCGGTATGGCCTCGGGCTTGATTACGCAAGACGGTCAGGTCGAAATAGGTGATCAGCGTTTATTTGATTTGTTTGAGCGCGAATGGCCAGAAAGCGCACCCGATCGCATTCCTGCGCATGTCATGGAAATTTTGGCTGCTGGTAAAACCTTTCGCGGTACTCAGATTGAAATCAACCTGTATCGCCAAAATGGCCAACTCACTTGCCGTGTAAGGCCGGTAGGTGCGATGGAAATACTGAGTCCGCGTGAATTTGTGGTGGCCAGGCGCTTTGCTGCCGGAATGAGTCATAAGCAAATTGCACGCGAATTGGGTGTTTCTCATCACACGGTGCGTAATCAACTGGCCCATCTCTATCGCAAGTTAAATTTGCACGACAAAGTATCACTGGCTCAGTATTTGGCCACCAATGCCGCACCCGTATAAATTACGCTTGCGAGCATTTCTTAGTGGTCAGGGTTGGTCATCCGCTAAAATGCAGGCTCACTGTACTCAGGCGGCACTCATGACTCAAGATGAACTTAAGCAAGCGGTTGCACATGCGGCACTAGACTACGTGGCTGCCGGAGAAATCATAGGCGTAGGTACGGGTTCTACCGCTAATTTTTTTATTGATGAGCTGGGTAAAATTCGCGATCGCATACAAGGTGCGGTTGCGTCCTCCGAGGCAACCGCCAATCGACTCAGGTCGCACGGCATTACTGTTTTTGATTTAAATGACATTACGCATCTGTCTATCTATGTCGATGGTGCTGACGAAATTAATCATCGAGGTCAAATGATCAAAGGCGGCGGTGGTGCTTTAACACGAGAAAAAATTGTGGCCTCAGTCGCAGATCAATTCATTTGTATCGCTGATGAATCCAAGCTGGTCGAGGTTATGGGTAAGTTTCCACTGCCGGTAGAAATTATCCCCATGGCAGAAAAAGCAGTAGATCGACAGTTACGTGCGTTGGGTGCGACCCCCGAACTGCGTATGAAGGATGGCAAGCCGTATGTCACTGACAATGGCTGTTGGATAATCGATGCACGCGGTTTGCAGATTCACGACCCGTTAGCGCTTGAACAAAAAATCAATGCGATAGCGGGTGTTGTGAGCGTAGGTCTGTTTGCACAAAAAGCAGCGTCGGTGTGCTTGCTGGGGTCGGGGTCGGGCGTGAAGACATTGAAATTTTGATTTTCATACTTAGTAATGAAAGAGCCCGCAAATTTTCGTCTGCGGGCTTTTTGATTTTTAAGCTTCACTATCCGTATTCGAACCGGCGGTTTGCTGCTTATTCAGCTGGAGGTACGTAGCCTTGGGCCTCATCAGCACCGTCGCCAAAAAAGTGGCGTTCCATTTGGGTAGCCAGATATTTGCGGGCGCGTGCATCGGCCAGATTAAGGCGATTTTCATTGACCAGCATGGTTTGATGTTTCAACCAGGCGGCCCAGGCTTCCTTGGAGACACTCTCCCAGATCTTTTTACCTAAATCACCGGGATAAGGAGCAAAGTCCAGACCTTCGGCTTCTTTGTCTAGTTTGATGCAGTGGACCGTACGTGCCATTGATGTCTCCGAGCGAAAAATATTTTAAACGTATCGAATAGTGCAGTGTCGATGTGATGGGTTACAGCTTTTTAATCAGCACCATGGATTTACGCTGCCAGTTATACATGTTTTGTCTGTCTTTGGGCAGGTCATCAATACTGGCCATCACGAACCCACGCTTTAAAAACCAGTGCGCTGCGCGTGTAGTGAGAACAAATAGTTTTCGAAAGCCTGCAGTGCGTGCACGCATTTCAAGGTGCTTTAATAATCGTTCACCGTCGCCTTGTGCCTGTGAATCAGGGCTGACCGTTAAGCAAGCCATTTCCGCCATTTTTTCGGCAGGGAATGGATACAGAGCAGCGCAGCCAAAAATTACACCGTCGTGTTCGATGACTGAAAAATAATCAACTTCACGTTCGATCAGCTCACGGCCGCGCTTGACCAAGGTGCCGTCGGCTTCGAGAGGTTCGATCAGGTGCAAGATACTCCCAACATCTTCAATCGTAGCTTCACGCAGGCTCTCGAGATTTTCTGATGAAATCATGGTGCCAACACCATCGTGCGTAAAGACTTCTAAAAGTACAGAACCATCAACGGCGTAAGGAACGATGTGCGCTCTCGGCACCCCCGAAAGTGCAGCGCGCGTAGCCGCTTCGAAGTAGTACGCTGCATCCGCATTCAATGTGCGCGATTCCAGCACAGCACCTGCCTGATGGGTAGAGACTTCACGAATTTCGGCACCTGCTGCATCCGTAATAATGGGTATCTCAGTAATAAAAATGAGCTTATCAGCGCGCAGCGCTGTTGCTGCCGCTACAGCGACATCTTCCATCGCAAGATTGAAAACTTCACCAGTGGGTGAAAATCCCAGCGGAGAAAGCAGTACCAGACCACCGGCATTGAGAATTGGATGGATGGTTTCGTGAGCTATCTTGCGAGACAAACCGGTCAGTTCGTGATCGATGCCATCAATAATGCCCACAGGCCGAGCAATGACAAAATTTCCCGAGATAACGCGAATAGCCGCATTCGCCATAGGTGTATTGGGCAGGCCTTGGCTGAATGCAGCCTCTATATCGAGACGCAACTCACCAGCAGCCTCTTTGGCGCATTCCAGCGCCACTTCATCCGTGATACGCAGACCATTATGAAAGCGCGACTCAACTTTACGCAACGCAAGTTGTTCTTCTACCTGTGGTCTGGAGCCGTGCACTAGCACCACGCGTATGCCTAAAGCATGCAGTAGCGAGAGATCATGTGCCAACACAGGCAATGCCCCTGCAACGACTAGCTCACCGGGAAACGCCACCACGAAGGTTTTGCCGCGGAATGCGTGAATGTAAGGCGCAACGGAGCGCAGCCAGCTAACGAACTGAATCGGATTGTCCATGGGTCGCATTATAATTGGCTCTGACATGTCCGCCTCCCCAGCCCCAAAAAAAGTGCGGCCTCACGCTGTTGCCGTCACTCGCTTACCGCCGCCCCGCAATCCGCTGCCGCCCGTCAGCTTTCCTGAAGAGCTGCCGGTTTCTGCACGTCGTGAGGAGATTGCGGCTGCGCTCAACGCGCATCAAGTCATCATAGTCAGCGGCGAAACCGGTTCGGGTAAAACCACGCAGCTACCTAAAATTTGTTTATCGCTAGGTCGCGGTGAACGTGGTCTCATAGGTCACACTCAGCCACGACGCATAGCAGCGACAGCCACCGCCAAGCGCATAGCGCATGAATTAGGTTCTCCACCCGGTATGCATGTGGGTTACAAGATTCGTTTTAATGACGTTTTATCTGATGGAGCCTGGGTCAAATTAATGACCGATGGTATTTTGTTAGCTGAAACTCAAAGTGATCCACTGCTGCGAAACTATGACACGCTGATTATCGATGAGGCGCATGAGCGAAGTTTGAACATTGATTTTCTTTTGGGTTATCTCAAGCAGTTATTACCCAAGCGCCCTGATTTAAAGGTGATCATTACTTCGGCAACGATAGATGCCGATCGGTTTTCACGCCATTTCGAAATGAACGGTCGAGTTGCTCCTGTGATTGAAGTTTCGGGGCGCATGTATCCAGTGGAAATTCGTTATCGGCCAGTCGAACCCGAAGTCATACAAAAACAAAGTGGATTGGGTGGCCCAAGCGCGGGGAAACCGAGCGCTTCCATGACGAGTGCCGCGCGCGGTAAGCAACAGCGTGACCTGATGGATGCGATTGTTGATGCCGTTGATGAGTTAGCGTTAAGTGGCCCCGGAGACATACTTATATTTCTTCCTGGTGAACGTGAAATACGCGATGCTGCTGAAGCCTTGCGTAAGCAGCATCCACCCCATGTAGAGATATTGCCCTTGTTTGCTCGCTTATCAGCCCAAGAGCAAGAGCGTGTATTCAAAACGTCCAATGCGCGCCGCTTGGTATTGGCAACCAATGTCGCAGAAACGTCACTGACTGTTCCTGGAATACGCTTTGTTGTTGATGCAGGCACAGCTCGCGTTAAACGTTACAGCTACCGCAACAAAGTTGAACAATTGCAGATAGAGGCCATTGCGCAATCGGCAGCGAATCAACGTGCTGGTCGTTGTGGACGTGTTGCTGCGGGTGTGTGCATACGTTTGTATGACGAACAAGATTATTTGCAGCGACCGAAATTTACTGACCCAGAGATACTGCGTTCGTCGTTAGCTGCTGTTATTTTAAGAATGAAATCACTCAACCTGGGTGATGTAGAGCAGTTTCCATTTATAGAGCCGCCATTGGGTCGGGCGATTACGGATGGTTATCAGCTATTACAAGAATTAGGTGCGGTCGATGATGCACGCGACCTCACGCCATTGGGTCGGCAACTGGCTAAATTGCCGCTGGATCCTCGTGTGGGGCGTATGCTGCTTGCAGGGCGTGATCATGATTGTCTGTCTGAGATGGTGATCGTAGCAGCAGCACTCTCCGTGCAAGATCCGCGCGATCGACCGGCTGATGTTCAAGCAGCTGCTGATAACGCACACAAAAAATTCGCAGATGAAAAATCTGAATTTCTCAGTTACCTAAAAATATGGAAATGGTTTGAAGAAGCGATAGATCAGAAAAAATCGAATCGGCTGCTACAAGAACAGTGCCGTGAGAATTTTTTATCACAACTGCGCTTGCGCGAATGGCGCGATGTGCATTCACAGTTATTTACGCTGGTACGAGAACAAGGCTGGCGGGTAAATGTCGAAGCAGCGACCTATGAGCAACTCCATTTGGCATTACTGACGGGTTTATTGGGAAATGTAGGCTACAAATCAGACGACGAACCTCTTTACCTGGGTGCGCGCGGCATACGTTTTCATCTGTGGCCAGGTTCAGCATTATCGAAAAAAGCAGGTCGGTGGGTAGTGGCTGGGGAGCTGGTAGAGACCTCGCGTTTGTTTGCACGAACCATAGCCAATATACAGCCAGAATGGTTAGAACGAGTCGGCGGACACCTACTTAAAAAATCATGGGGTGATCCGCGTTGGGAAAAAAAGAGTGGTCAGGTATCTGCTTATGAGCGAGCCACTCTGTATGGCTTGGTTGTTTACAGTCAGCGACGTACTGATTTTGGAAAAATCCAACCCATTGAAGCACGTGAACTATTTATACGCAGTGCTCTAGTTCAGGGTGATTTTGAAACGCGAGCTCCGTTCTTTGCACATAATCAGAAATTAATTCGAGAAATAGAAAATCTTGAGCATAAATCACGACGCTTGGATGTACTGGTCGATGAAGAATTGATTGCTGCCTTCTACGATAAATTGATCCCAGAATCGATTACGACTACCGTAGTATTTGAGCAATGGCTGCGTAAGGCTAGTAAAGATGATCCTAAGCTGCTTTATTTGAGTCGCGATGATTTAATGCGTCATGAAGCTGCCGGTGTTACCACCGATCTATTCCCCAAGATGATGAGAATGGCGGGAATAGAAATGTCACTGACGTATCACTTCGAGCCTGGAGCTGTTCGTGATGGTGTCACAATGACTGTCCCATTATATGCACTGAATCAGGTTTCGCAGCCGCGTTGTGAATGGTTAGTACCCGGCATGCTGAAAGATAAAACTCATTTGCTGCTGAAGTCGTTACCGCAAAAACTGCGACGCCATTGCGTCCCTTTGCCTGATTATGCTGCAGGCTTTTGTGATCGTATCCATGGATCAAAAAAATTCGGGCATGGTAGTTTGCTGCAGTCATTGATTGCCGACATACGCGATCAAACGACAGTCATAGTTAAAACGGCAGACTTTAAGCTTGAAACATTGCCGACGCATCATTTCATGAATTTCAAAGTCATTGATGAACATGGCCGGCAGTTAGACATGGGGCGTAATCTGTCGGCATTGCAGGCAGAACTAGGTACACAGGCGCGTGAACAATTTCAGAAAATCGCCGAGCAGGTGGTGCCGGTCGAAAGCGGTACTGGCGTCAGCGCAGTAGTCAATACAGCAGCATCGAAAAAATCTTCTCATAGCCGTGGCTCTGTTGGTCCGGCTAATTTTCAAAATCTAACTAGTTGGACTTTTGATGCCTTGCCTGAGTTATTAGAAATTCAGCAGGGCAAGCAAATACTCATAGGATTTCCCGCACTGGTAGACCGAAATACGCATTGTGATCTTGAGGTGTTTGATGATCCCAACGAGGCTGCTGTTATACATCTGGCCGGCCTACGTCGTTTATTCTCACTGCAACTCAAAGAGCAACTGAAGTACCTGGAAAAAAATGTAGTTGGTTTGCAGCAAATGGGTATGCAATTTATAGCTCTGGGCTCACAAGAAGAACTGCGCGATCAACTGATAGAAGCGGGACTGGCACGCGCCTGCCTGCAATTACCGTTACCAACTAATGCCAATGAATTTAATCAGCGCCGCGATGAAGGCAAGGCTCGGCTGAATTTATTAGTAAACGAAATAGCACGTTTGGTAGGGCAGATTTTAGGCGAATACTACGCGCTACCCAAAAAGCTACAGGCTCTCAAAGCCCACGCAGCGGCTCAAGCTGACATGCAGTCGCAATTGCAATCGCTGATACATAAACGCTTTGCGGTGGAAACTGAGCACACACAGCTAGCCCACTTTCCTCGTTATCTAAAAGCCGTGCAGGTCAGGTTAGAAAAATTGCGTACTGACCCTACACGCGATGCACGACTAATGAGCGAATGGCAGCTAGCCGCTATGCCCTGGCAACGTGCTTTGAAGAGTGGCATTCACGGTGATCCAAAAATGCAGGAATTCCGATGGATGCTAGAAGAATTACGGGTTTCTTTGTTTGCTCAAGAGCTCAAGACCCCTATGCCTGTATCAGTAAAACGACTACAAAAGGTGTGGGAATCCATGCAGCGCTAACCAACCCCTGGCGCGCTGCATGCACTCTGCACTAGTGCAGAACTTGGTCCTGCCAATTGCTACGTATCTGAATAGTCAAATTCTAATCAAGAGCCTTGGATGGGAACCAATCAGGTAGGTCGGGGCCGTAGTGTCGGCGTTGGTCAGCAAGAGCTGGAGTTGAGGCTGCCCAAACGCAGCGGCAGTTCAACTGAGGCAAGTGTCGTGTTTCAGCGTGGTTTGCCAGATCTGACTCATGTGCTGCGGGAGGTGATGTCTACTCCGCCGAAAATTCTGGCGGCACAACAAGGTATGGCTGATCTTATTGGACCCGCTATGACACCAAACGCTCGGGCGGTGGCTACCGGAGCCATTAAAAATCCTGCTTTATCTTTCATTGCAGCTACCACGGTAACGCCTCAGCAAGGCTCCGGCGGCAAGCCTGCAGAAAAAGTGACGGCAGCTTACAACGCGACAAGAAAGCTACTATCAGACCCTGCCCAACAGGCTTACTTAGCAAGTTCACGCGAAAAACTAGTTTTGAGGGGGCAGGCTGAAAATCTGGATTTTTTGATAGACCTTAAAAAGTTTAGAGATAATCCTTCTTTGGCGGGAGCCAAGGAATTAAAGCGAATTTATATCGATTCGATCGATGACGATTTTGATCTGTCTAAGGTGTCGGCTGACCAATTTGGCATTCTCTACGAGACAAAGACAATTAACATCACAGCAAAAGATAGAAAAACTTTTCTTAGTGATTTCGATGGTTGCATAAAACAGATAGAGCGGGGTGAATCATTGAGCAAATCAGGTCTGCCATTAATCTTCACAGAATTAGAAAATCATGCTTCTTTCCTCCTGATAAAGGAGCTGCAAAAATTGAAAAATGGTTAGTTGCCAGATTCGCGTAGAATTTGGGAAGATTCTTCCTCTGAGTGACTTGATATGACCATAAAATCTGATAAGTGGATACGCCGTATGGCGGAATCCCACGGCATGATCGAACCCTTTGAGCCCGGCCAGGTGCGCGAGCAAAATGGTCAGCGCATCGTTTCCTATGGCACGTCATCGTATGGCTACGATATACGTTGCGCCGACGAATTCAAAATTTTCACGAACATCAACAGCACGATTGTCGACCCTAAAAACTTCGATGAAAACTCGTTTGTCGATTTAAAAAATAATGTGTGCATCATTCCACCGAACTCATTTGCCTTAGCCCGCACGATAGAATATTTTCGGATACCACGAAATGTATTGACTATATGTTTAGGCAAATCGACCTATGCACGCTGCGGCATTATCGTTAACGTGACACCGTTCGAACCGGAGTGGGAAGGCTATGTCACATTAGAGTTTTCCAACACCACGCCACTACCTGCAAAAATTTACGCTGGCGAAGGCTGTGCTCAGGTACTGTTTTTTGAGAGCGACGAAGTGTGTGAAACGTCCTATAAAGATCGTGGCGGCAAGTATCAAGGCCAGAGGGGTGTGACCCTTCCTAAAACCTGACACCGATAAAGCAAAAGGGGCCGCGGCCCCTTTTTTTAGATCGGATGTTTATTGTAATTATTTCGGTACGCAGTCCACATAGTAGCCAGTCACGCCATTGACCACGGTTTTTACCAAGCCATGGACATCGGTTTCAAAGCCCGGGAAGTGTTCGTTAAAGTCTCTTGCGAACTTCAGATAATCCACGATCGTCCTGTTAAAGCGCTCACCCGGAATCAGCAAGGGTATACCTGGCGGGTAGGGTGTTAATAAAATCGCTGTAACCCGGCCTTCTAGTTGATCGATGGGCACACGATCTATTTCGCGATGCGCCATTTTAGCGAAGGCATCCGAAGGTTTCATCGCAGGCTGCATATCCGATAAATACATTTCAGTTGTCAGTCGTGCGACGTCGTACGACTTGTACATATCGTGAATTTTCTGACATAAATCGCGCAAGCCGGTACGTTCGTAATGAGGGTTAGCCGCCGTGAATTCAGGCAGGATGCGCCACATAGGTTGATTTTTGTCGTAATCATCTTTGAACTGTTGTAGCGCGGTTAGCAGCGTATTCCAACGGCCTTTGGTAATGCCTATGGTGAACATGATGAAAAAGGAATACAGACCCGCTTTTTCAACAATGACGCCATGCTCAGCGAGGTACTTGGTCACGATAGAGGCGGGTATGCCAGTTTCTCCAAAATGACCATCGAGTGACAGACCCGGTGTGATGATGGTTGCCTTGATAGGATCAAGCATATTGAAACCGGATTCAATTTTTCCGAATCCATGCCATGGATCTTTACCATTGATCATCCAGTCGGACGGCGAGCCTATGCCTTCTTCTGAAAAGGTTTCAGGTCCCCACACTTGGAACCACCAATCCTTACCCCATTCTTTATCAATTTTTTTCATCGCGCGACGGAAATCGAGCGCTTCCAAAATACTTTCTTCAACCAGTGCAGTGCCACCTGGAGGCTCCATCATGGCAGCAGCTATGTCGCATGAGGCGATGATGGCGTACTGAGGCGAAGTGGAGATATGCATCAGGTAGGCTTCATTGAAGCTGTCGCGATCGAGCTGGACTGTCTCAGACTCCTGCACCAAAATCTGCGATGCTTGCGATAAGCCTGCTAACAATTTATGGGTTGATTGAGTTGAGAAGATCAATGATTTTTTTGCACGCGGACGATCTTTGCCTATGGCATGCATGTTTTTATAGAAGTCGTGAAAACTCGCATGTGGCAGCCAAGCTTCATCGAAATGCAAGGTATCAATTTCTCCATCAAGCATGTTCTTGATGGTTTCAACGTTGTAGATCACACCATCGTAAGTCGATTGCGTGATGGTTAATATACGTGGCTTTTTATTTTTTGCTTCACGAGCAAATGGATTGGCCTCGATCTTCTTCATGATGTTTTCCATCTTGAATTCTTCGATCGGTATCGGCCCTATGATGCCCAAGTGATTACGAGTCGGCATCAAAAATACAGGAATTGCTCCACACATGATGATGGAGTGCAGCACGGATTTATGGCAATTGCGGTCAACAACCACAATGTCACCCGGCGCTACGGTGGAATGCCAGACCATTTTGTTTGAGGTCGAGGTTCCGTTAGTAACGAAATAGCAGTGATCCGCATTAAAAATACGTGCGGCATTGCGTTCAGATGCAGCTACGGGTCCGGTATGGTCTAGTAATTGCCCAAGCTCTCCCACTGCATTACACACATCGGCACGCAGCATGTTTTCACCAAAAAATTGGTGGAACATCTGGCCGATCGGAGACTTCAAAAATGCCACGCCCCCAGAATGTCCAGGGCAGTGCCATGAATAAGAACCATCTTGCGCGTAATGAACTAGCGCGCGAAAAAACGGAGGCGACAAACCATCAAGGTAGGATTTGGCTTCTCGAATAATATGGCGCGCCACGAATTCAGGTGTGTCTTCAAACATATGAATGAAGCCATGCAGCTCACGCAGAATATCGTTGGGTATGTGTCGTGAGGTACGCGTTTCGCCATACAGATACAAAGGGATGTCAGCATTCTTGTAGCGAATTTCTTCGACAAACGCTCGCAGAGCTTTTAAGGCGACTTCGGTTTCTATGGCAGAGCCACCGCCAAATTCTTCATCATCAATCGAGAGTATGAATGCTGAGGCACGCGATTGCTGCTGGGCGAACTGCGACAAATCACCAAAGCTGGTGACGCCGACGACCTCCATGCCTTCTTTCTCAATCGCATCGGCTAGCGCACGTATGCCTAAGCCTGAGGTGTTCTCGGAACGGAAATCTTCATCAATGATGACGATGGGGAAGCGGAATTTCATTCGTACTCCTGATGCAGGTGATGGATATCAACCTGAAAAAACGAAAGCGGGATTTTCGCAGATATGAGCGCGAGTTGGGGGAAAATTGCCGTACTAACTGACGTCGTACGATATAGCACCCTGAGTCAGTTTTGCCTAAGTGCCTTTAGCGACGTTGATAGATAACAAAAGCATAATCAATCCCCAGTGTCTCCGAGTGGTGCGGCTCGCGTGAGACCTCATTCCAGACACTAGGTTCGATAGCGGGGAAAAAAGCATCGCACTCGTAATCTGCGTCGATTTCGGTAACGATGAGTTTAGCAGCCAGCGGCAGGGCTTCTACGTAGATTTGAGCACCACCTATGATGTAGGCCTCACCTGCGCCAGCCAGCTCAACCGCTTGGGCCAGTGAAGACGCCGTTTCAACGCCTGCGTGCTGCCAGTCTGGATTGCGGGAGATAACGATGTTGCGTCGGTTGGGAAGTGGTCGGCCTATGGATTCAAAGGTCTTACGGCCCATGAGTATGGTGTGACCGGTAGTGGTACGTTTGAAAAACGCCAGATCTTCTGGCAAACGCCAAGGCAGGGTGTTATGAATACCTATGCCGTTATGACGTTCGGTGGCGACGATTAAGCTGAGTTGTGCAGACATCAGACCGCCACCGGTGCTTTGATGGCCGCATGGCTTTCATAGCCGACGATTTCTATATCGTCATAGCGATACTCAAACACCGAGGCAGGCTTACGCTTAAGCACCAGTTTGGGTAGAGGGAAGGTTGTGCGTGAGAGTTGTTCTTGCACCTGATCGAAATGATTCGAGTAAATATGGCAGTCGCCACCGGTCCAGATGAATTCGCCGACCTCTAACCCGGTTTGCTCAGCCATCATATGCGTGAGTAGGGCATATGAGGCAATGTTGAATGGCACACCCAAAAAAATATCGGCACTGCGCTGATACAGCTGGCACGACAGTTTGCCGTCAGCCACATAAAACTGGAAAAAAGCATGACAAGGTGGCAGTTTCATGCGCGGTATATCGGCCACATTCCAGGCTGATACGATCAGTCGGCGTGAATCAGGATTATTTTTTATTTGATCGACCAATTGCTTGATTTGATCAATGTGACCACCGTCGGGCGTAGGCCACGAACGCCACTGTGAGCCATACACTGGCCCGAGATCACCATTCGCGTCAGCCCACTCATCCCAAATCGATACGCCATTTTCTTTCAGGTAGCTGATATTAGTGGAACCGGCCAGAAACCAGATCAGTTCATGAACGATAGATTTCAAGTGCAGCTTCTTGGTCGTGACCATGGGGAAGCCTTCTTGTAAATCAAATCGCATCTGGTATCCAAATACTGAGCGCGTACCAGTGCCAGTGCGATCAGTTTTGATGGTGCCCTGCTCATAGACATGGCGCATGAAATCGAGGTATTGGCGCATTTACATGACTCCGGATAAGGAGAGTATTTTAACCTCTAGTCCGCCCTTGCTAGCTGCAAGCGTTCTCAGACGGGGCTGTGCATCGTCGGGGAAAACTGCAGAGCAGCTAAGCTGGCATACAGACCATTAGCAGCAACCAATGAAGCATGCGTGCCGGTTTCCACGATACGGCCCTGATCCATCACCACAATTTTAGTGGCGCGCTGTACCGTAGCGAGTCTGTGCGCAATGACCAGGGTGGTGCGTCCCACCATGGCGGCTTCGAGTGCGTGCTGCACCAGTCGCTCAGATTCCGCATCCAATGCACTGGTGGCTTCATCTAGCAGTAATAGCGGTGGATTTTTAAGCAAGGCGCGAGCAATTGCGATGCGTTGACGTTGACCTCCCGAAAGACGTACGCCACGCTCACCTAAAAATGATTGATAGCCTTCTGGTAAACGTTCTATGAATTCATGCGCTGCAGCTAGCTTGGCCGCTTCTATGACTTCGTCATCGCTAGCTTCTGGTCGGCCATAGCGTATGTTTTCCAAAGCATTCGCAGAGAACACCACGGTATCCTGGGGCACGATGCCTATGGCATTTCGCAGTGCTTGTAAATCAAGATTACGAATATCTACGCCATCTAAAAAGATATGTCCTGCTTGCGGATCATAAAATCGCAAGAGCAGCTGGAATAATGTCGTTTTGCCAGCACCAGATGGTCCAACGATCGCTATCGTTTCGCCCGGCTCAGCATTCATCGACAGATCACTGAGCGCGGGAGTACCAGGCCTTGACGGGTAATGAAAGTTCAACTGATCCAATTGCAGGCTAGCGCCATTGGCTGCGCGTTTAACTAAAGGCGTCGGATGCTCGGGTGAGACTATGGGTGAGCGCTCTGCGAGTAATTCAAGTAAGCGTTCGCTGGCGCCGGCTGCGCGTTGTGCATCGCCCAGTGTTTCAGACAGTGCCCCAATCGCACCAGCAACAATCGCGGCATACAAAACGAATTGTCCGAGTTCGCCGGCACTCATGCGGCCTTCCATAACCGCGTGGGCACCTAGCCACAGCACAAACACGATAGCGCCAAAGACGAGCAAGATGGCGGTCACGGTCAATATGGATCGAGCTCGAATTCTGTCTATGGCTGCGGCAAATGCGCGCTCAACGGCGCCACCAAACTGTCGTGCTTCATGATCTTCGTGTGCAAAGGCCTGAACGACATTGATAGCATTGAGTCGTTCCCCAGCTAAACCCGATGCGTCAGCAATACGGTCTTGTGATGCGCGTGAGAGCTTGCGCACACGACGCCCTATGGTAACGATAGGCAGTATCACGGCTAGCAGCATGACGATGATGATGGCGGATAATTTAACGCTGGTGAAAAACATCATCAGCAATCCACCTATCAGCAAAAGCACATTACGCAATGCCATAGAGATGCTGGTGCCAACCACTGTTTGTATCAGCGTCGTGTCGGTAGTTAGGCGCGACAGCACTTCACCCGTTTGTGTGACTTCAAAAAATTCTGGGCTTTGGCGCAATACGTGGGCATACACGGCACTGCGTATGTCAGCGGTTACGCGCTCACCCAGCCAGGACACCATATAAAAACGTGCAGCAGTGGCGAGGGCAAGCACGCTGGCTATGCCAAACAACACGATGAAGGTTAGATTAACTTCTGAGGCTTGCTCTATACCTTTAGTGGCAAACCCCAAATCAATTAACTGACGAAAACCATACGGTATAGCTAACGTGGAACAGGCTGCGATCACGAGTGCCACACCTGCAACCGCAATCCGTTTTTTATACGGTGCCATAAACGGCAGTAACCCAGACAACGTTTTTAATCCACTACTGGATTTGGGTCGTTCACTCAATGGTTTCATAACTTAAGGGCTTTCAGATAGCCGGTCATTTCAAGATAGCCGCGCCCTGCCGGCTGGCCATTACGTAGTACGTTGACCGCGCCTTCCCAGTACACCGATCCTGTAGATCGGCGCGAATCAAGTTCCTGATCATTTTGCAAGGGCACAATTTCCCAACGCATACCACCCGTATCTATGTGGACAGACGTAGGGTAGTTAGCGCCAGTGCGTGGTGAGCGCCAGTGTTTCAAAGGCACAAAGCGCACCTTGGAGGAGTCAAATGACACGGTGCGGCCGGTGGCATCGCGCAGCATTGCGTGTTGCCACAAAGGTTGGCCATTAGCGCCACGTATCTGAAAAGCCATCAATGCGCCGCCATCATACAGATTCAGACCCACCCAATCCCAACCAACTGCGCGGGTATCGAGCACGGTGCTTGACCATTCATGATCTAGCCAGGCAGTGCCCGTCACCTTTATCGGCTTACCTTTGCGGGTAATAGTGCCCGTGACAGCGAGTTGTGGTTCGCTATAGTAGTAACTTGCTTGCTCTGGCAAAGGCCCTTTGCGTGAATATCCTTGATCGCCCTGAAGCATGGGCGCTTGCGTTGGTTGCAGCGTCAATGACAAGGTAAAGTCGCGTGCAGGTAGAGCGACTTGATAATGGCCATCGCTGGTACGCTCTAGGGTCCAGTTGTCGAGTTTGACGTTGGTCGTTGCTTCGCTGGTGTAGGCGCGTCCAAAACCTGCACGTGAAATTTTTTGATCATGGTGAAGTTTGCCGACAGCCGTATCTGAAAGCGCAGCATGTGCAATGATTAATTGTCTGGGTGCGAAGCGGCTGGTGTTTTTCGTATCGTGCTCAGTAGCTGAACGAAAAAAGGTAACTTGAAAGCCTAGTGGTTTGCCATCCGGTGTTTGTAGCCAGCCAGTGGCATACCACCATTCAGTTCGAAAATCGGGATGTGCACCAAAATCACGCGGAAAACGTAATGATTGTCCTGCAACGACTTTGCTAAACGTGGGTGGCGCAGCCAGCGCACTTCCCGTTACCAGCCACACAATGACACATAGTAGTAACCGCAAGCTATTCACCAGTCTTCCCTCACAGCGCGCACAGCACTGCCTGATACGGCAAGCCGTCCTGACAGCAAGGCAGTCAGAGCAGCAGAAAAAAGCAGCAGAGCAGCGACACTGCTGAGCAATGCATAAGGCACATGTAATTCCATAGTCCAGTGGAATGATTGCGGGTTGACGATAAAGACTAAAATTAAACTGATACACCAACCCAGCACAAAGCCAACTACTATAGCCAAGCCAGCCAGCAAGCTGCCTTCACACGCTAGTAATATCAGTATCTGTTTGCGTGTAATACCGATGTGACGCAGCATGCCGAATTCTTTTGCACGCGAGAGAGTTTGCGCTGAAAAGGTCGCGGCCACACCAAATAATCCTATCACCATGGCTACACCCTCAAGCACATAGGTCACTGCAAAACTACGATCGAAAATTTTTAAACTCACAGCGCGTATTTCCCCTGGTTCGGCATATTCCAGCGTAGCCGCAAAGGGGAGTGCATCAAGTTGCTTGCGCAGTGAGGGTATCGATGCATCGCTTTTAATCCACAGCGCAAAATCATTTACAGTTACATCACCTGAGATCTGACGATAATCTTCTACCTTCATCATGATGGCGCCTGATTGACGTGCATAGTCGCGCCATACACCGGCAACAGTAAAATTTTGCATACGACCTGCAATCGGTATTTGAACGCTTTGTCCTGGTGCCCAGCCATACAAATCCACCATCGCTTCCGAACCCCACACAGGACGTTCTATTCCTTGTAAAGATTCACCCATCAGGGTAATAGAACGATCTGGTGCGTTGGCATCGATAGATCGTGCAATTAGTGCCACAGCAGGGCGTGCAGGATCAAGAGTAATTAGCTGATGTCGGGTTGCTTCTAGACGTGCAACTGCCGGCAGTTGCGTAATGAACTGCTGCTCCGTGAGACCGAAGTTCGCTTGCTCACCGCCATTTTGTACCCGCACATACATATCAGCCGACAGTAAATGCTGTAACCAATCATCGACTGAGTATCTAAAGCTCGATACCATAATTGCCATCGCCACCATCAAAGAGAAGCTAGCTAAAACACCACCTAAAGCGATCGCAGCTTGGTTAGGCGCATTCGCTAAACGTGCCAATGAAAGACTGGCTGTTAATCCCTGCCAGCGATGTGTCAGAAAAGTAAATAGTAAAGCGGCAGCGCGCGGCATCAGCGCAATGCTTCCTATGAGCAGTAAGGCAATCGCAAGATAGCCAAAGATGGGCAACCCTCGCACGGGGGGTAATTGTGTGAAAACGCCACCCGTAAAAACAGCTAATAGGCCAGGCCAGGGCAAGCTCAAAGGCGCTAGCGCCACATCTTCACTACCCGCCTTGAGCGCTGCTGCGGGGCGTGCACGTGCGGCTTCCAACGCAGGCGACAAACTACCGAGCAACGCAACGCCAGTACCAGCACAGAAAAATATACAAGCAGCGACAGGATCGAATACAAGAACTGGCTGCACGCCAGGAAAATATCCACCACCTAAATCACCACCAAATAATGACAAAGCCGCTGCCGCCAGCGCATAGCCACCTGCTATACCCAGTACCGCACCCGTCACACCCAGCAGCCCACCCTCCAATACAACTTGTGCCACTAATTGTTTGCTTCGCATGCCCAAGGTACGAAGCAAAGCAAATTGTGGCCGCCGTCGTATGACCGATAAGGCCTGCGTGGAAAAAATTAAAAAAGCACCAGTAAACAAAGCAACCAGTGCCAGTACGTTTAAATTCACACGGTAGGCGCGGGACATGTTTGAAGTACGTTTGTCTTGATCTTCTGTCTGCGTAAATGACAGCGAGGGATAACGTGCTTCCAGTGTCTGCCGAAAACTAACGCGATCTATACCAGGGACTAATTTCAGATCGATGCGGGATAGGTATCCTATGCGATTGAATTGCCATTGCGCGCTGCCTATATCCATGACCGCAATACGTTGTCCGGCACGTGCACTTACAACGGATCCGGCAACTCGCAGCGATACCGTACGTGTACCAGCAATGAGCGTTAAGCGATCACCGCTCTTGAGTTTTAGCCATTGCATAGCCGCGGGTGATAAAAACACGGTATCCAGCATGAGGGTATCCAGGGGGCTACCAGATTCCGATACGCCGAGTAAATCAGGTGAAATATTCGCTGATTGGAAACCATCGATGCCTAACAATTTGAGTGTTCCGCGTTGACCAGGAACGGATAAATCAAGCTCTAGTGAGGGTGCGGCCACATCGACTTCAGGCAGTGCTGCTAATTGTTCGTAAATGCTTTCATCGAATTGAGGATTTCTGCCGCGTACTTGTAGATCGGCGCTACCCGACAGACTACGAGCGGCTGCAGAAAATTCACTAAATGCCGCTTCATTGACTAAGTGAATGCCAAATCCTAGCGCTACACCCAGCATAATCGCAATCAGAGCAACTAATGCACGTACCGGATGAGCGCGCCATTCGCCTATGAGTAGCCAGCGTGTGATGCGGTTGACTAGGGTGTGGTTAGCACTCATTTGTCTGTGGCAGGGTTGAGGCGAATTTCATTTAAGCCACTGCGAGTCAATTGCAAAATGCGATCAGCACTAGCGGCAGCTGCAGGCGAGTGCGTAACAATAATGGCTGATGCGCCGCTACTGCGAATTTCATTTTTTAGTAAATTCAATATATCTGCAGCAGTATCCGGATCGAGATTACCCGTGGGTTCATCTGCCAGCAGTAATCGTGGTTGATGTACGAGTGCACGAGCAATGGCAACACGTTGCATTTCACCGCCGGATAATTGACGTGGGAAATCGTGAGTGCGAGTAGCCAGACCGACACAGTCCAGCATGTAATGAGCGCGATCTAAAGGTAGTCCATTGAGCACTAAAGGTAGTGCGACGTTTTGAAGCAGGTTCAAATGCGGTAGCAAATGAAATGCCTGAAAAATAAACCCTAGCTTTTGACGTCGCAGCAAGGTCGACTGTTCATCATCCAGTGTATTGAGTTCTATGCCATCGATGAGTAGGCTGCCTGAGTCAAAGTTATCTAATCCCGCTATTACATTGAGTAACGTTGATTTGCCAACGCCGGAATCACCCATGATGGCGACGTACTCACCCGGTTGAAGTGTTAACTCGACGTTGGATAACACGGCACGTTCGCCGTAGGATTTCGTGAGTCGATGACAAGCGAGAGCAAGAGGGGATGCGCTGGTGGGAAGCATGATGAGAGACCGTTATAAGCCTGCAGTGTAACAATCCCTTCGAATGACTGCAGAGCAGGCTTAACTTGTGGATGAGCGGTGATCAGATCACTTGTATTCCCGGCGTTCCTTGCGCTAATTCACCAATGACGCTGGCCTGACCGAAGCCATGAGCATGAAATATCTGCATCACCTGGTCGACGGTATCGCTCGTACAGGCAACCAACAAACCTCCCGACGTTTGTGGATCGCATAACAAGGCTTTAGTCACATCGCTCACAGTGCCCGATAGCTGTACATCATCAGCATAGCCCGCCCAGTTGCGACCTGAGGCGCCAGTAATAAATCCTTCGCTAGCCAATCGTTCAACATGCGGCAGAAACGGTATGGCAGACACACGAATACGAGCAGATAACTGTGCACCCAACGCCATTTCGCGCGCGTGGCCGAGCAGACCAAATCCTGTGACATCGGTAATAGCATGCACACCCTCGATAGCAGATAAATCTTTACCAGGAGTGTTAAGTTGAGTGGTGCTGGCAATCATGGCGGCATAACCCTGTGCATCCAATGCCCCTTTTTTTAATGCAGCTGAAAGTATGCCGACGCCGAGGGGCTTACCTAGTATGAGTTGGTCACCTGTTAGGGCTTGGGAATTACGTTTTATGCGATCGGGATGAACCAAACCCATGACCACTAAACCGTATATCGGCTCTACAGAATCTATGGTGTGGCCACCGGCAACGGGTATACCGGCGAGCGCGCAAATTGATTCGCCACCAGCGAGTATTTGTCCTATGGTTGCTATTGGCAGTTTGTCGATAGGCATGCCAACCAAAGCCAGCGCCATGATCGGTGTGCCTCCCATGGCATACACATCAGAGATGGCATTCGTTGCAGCGATGCGCCCAAAATCAAACGGATCGTCAACAATAGGCATGAAAAAATCGGTCGTTGCGATTAATGCCTGTTCATCATTCAGTTTGTAAACAGCGGCATCATCCGATGTTTCTATACCTACGAGTAATTGCGGAGGCACAGGCAGGCGTGGATTTTGTTTGAGTATGTTGGCTAATACACCGGGAGCGATTTTGCAGCCGCAACCGCCGCCGTGTGAAAAAGACGTAAGGCGTAGAGGTGTATTCATGGGGAGTAGATATGCAAAGAGATCAAGAGTGAATTATCGCGCATTTAAAACCTACATCCTATAAATGACACTGGCTCCCTAAGGAGCCAGTGAAGTATTAAAAACCTAGGTATTAACCGCGGCCTGTGTCGCCTCGTTGGTTGCGATCGCCACGAAATCCAGCACTGTCCTTGCGGGGTGCAGACGGTTTCACGAACGTACGCTGACCAGGCTTGGTAGCAGGTTTAGCGCTGCGTGTATCTGTGCGGCCATCACCTGGACGCCATCCAGCACGACGACTGCTCGGTGCTGATGCGCTGGCTTTTTTCTTGGGTTCAAAACCTTCGATAATATCCACCGGTATGATTTGTTTGGTAAAGCGCTCTATACGCTTTACATGCACGCCTTCAGCATGATTAACCAGCGAGATGGCAAGTCCCTGACGACCTGCACGGCCGGTACGACCGATACGGTGCACATAATCTTCAGGAAATTTTGGCAAATCATAATTAAACACATGAGTAATAGCTGGCACATCAATACCGCGAGCAGCTACATCCGTTGCAACTAAAACCCGTAATTGACCTTGACGCAGGCTATTCAGCGTACGGTTACGCGCGCCCTGATGCATGTCGCCATGCAGAGCAGCTGCGGCAAACCCAGCGATATTTAAACGATCTGCGATGGTATCTGCATCGCGTTTAGTCGCGGTGAACACCACGGCCTGATCAATAGACGAGTCACGCAAGAGATGATCAAGCAAACGATTTTTGTGCGACAAATCATCGACAAAGTGCACGCGCTGCTGAATGTTTTCATGACGCGTAGAAGAACCGGCGATCTGTATCATCATAGGATCTTTGGTGATACGACGAGCCATATTGCCTACCATACCATCCAAGGTCGCTGAGAACAGCATGGTCTGACGGCTTTCTGGTGTTTTGCTAATGATGAGTTCGATGTCATCGACAAAGCCCATGTCGAGCATGCGATCGGCTTCATCTAAAACCAGAATTTCTAATTGCGAGAAATCGATCTTGCCGGATTCCATGTGATCTATCAGGCGACCTGGTGTAGCAACCAGAATTTCCGGATTGCGCGACAGCAGTTGCATCTGTTTTGGATAAGGCATGCCACCGAGAATAGAGACTGCTTTAACACGGCGTATATGTATGCCGTACTTGTCGGTGGCTGTAGTGACTTGCAAAGCCAGTTCACGTGTGGGCGTCAGTACCAGCATTTTTGGCATTGCTGGCGTAAAGCGCGTGCGCTCGCCGCGTGAGCGTGCTGATTGCGCGACTTGATTGGCAGTTTTGGCTGGCGCAGGTGCCGCAGGCGCGCTGGCAAATTTGTGTAGTGCGGGCAGCATGAAGGCAGCGGTTTTACCCGAACCAGTTTGCGAAGAAACTAACAGATCACGGCCAGCGATTGCTGCCGGTAATGCCTGTTGTTGCACTGCAGTTGCCTCAGTATAGCCGGCATCAGTTACTGCCTTAAGGACCAACGGGTGTAGTCCTAGGGATTCGAAATTCATTATTCGTCTTTCAGAAGGTCGATAGAACGCAGACGGTGAAATCACCGACGACGGCAGATCGACATAACAAAAGCAACGCCTACCAGCGAAACAAACGAAACGGAAAAAGGTTTCGGCACAAAAGCTTTGCGCCGGGACGGTGCTCAATAAAACGGGCACCAGGAGGCGGGAGGGCTTTCAAGTTGATGCTAAGGGTGTGCATTGCAGCTAAGCGCCAAATGTTGCAGCGCGGGCAGATTGTACAGGAGTTTGGATAAAAAAGGTGGGGCGTCGCCCCAACCTTTATTCATCCCCACCCATACCGGCAACCACCTGAGAGAAACCACCATCGACGTAGGTTATTTCGCCCGTGATGCCAGCGGCTAAGTCCGATAGCAGAAAGGCCGCGGCGTTGCCCACATCTTCTAGGGTGACATTGCGACGTAGCGGAGCATTTTCTTTTACGAAGTTCAAAATTTTTCCGAAATCTTTAATGCCAGATGCCGCCAGCGTTTTGATAGGGCCGGCAGAAATGCCATTAACACGTACTCCGCGCTTGCCCAGTGACTCAGCAAGGTAACGTACGCTGGCTTCCAGCGACGCCTTGGCCAGGCCCATGGTGTTGTAGTTGGGGAGAGCACGCAATGCACCTAAATAAGAGAGAGTGAGCAGAGCAGAGCGCGACGACAGCATGGGCATCGCAGCCTTAGCCAATGCGGGGAAGCTGTAAGCTGAAATGTCGTGGGCGATGCGAAAGTTTTCGCGCGAGAGGCCATCGAGAAAATCACCTGCAATCGCTTCACGTGGGGCAAAGCCTATCGCATGTACCAGGCCGTCGAGTTGGCTCCATGATTTTCCGAGATCAGCAAAAACATTGTTAATCTGTTCATCACTACCCACATCACAATCAAAAATCAATTCACTACCGAAATCGCGAGCAAACTCCGTAATACGTTCTTTGAAACGTTCACCTACATAAGTAAAGGCGAGTTCAGCACCCTCGCGGTGACATGCCTGGGCTATGCCATAAGCAATGGAGCGATTGGAAAGTACGCCCGTGATCAATATTTTTTTACCTTGCAAGAATGCCATGTCAAACTCCTGTCAGACCACAAACCGGCGCTATTGCCGGCAAAACGTGCCATTTTAGGGGGTAGAGCCAGAGTGGGCAAATCTCATGCAGCGCTCAATGTACGCGCGGTAGTGGGCGAAAAACGCTATGCTTGGCAGGTTTACGCTTGTCTAGAGAGCCATGATTAGAATTTTCGCCCGCATTATTGTTGTTGTAATTAGCAGTTTTACTGCTCAGGTTTGGGCCGCGCATGCATTTTCTTTGTATGACACGCCTAAATATCCGCAACAATTCACGCACTTTGACTACCTCAATCCAGATGCCCCCAAGGGTGGCGAACTGTATCTGGCCAATCCCGATTCGCGTACCAGCTTCGATAAATTCAATCCTTTTTCCATGAAAGGTGTCGCTGCGGCTGGCGTATCCAACCTCATGTTTGAATCATTGGCCATTAATTCAGCTGATGAAGTCGCCACCATGTATGGCCTGCTGGCAGACGACATGTCGCTCTCAGCGGATAGGCTTGCGATGACGTTTCGTATCAATTCAAAAGCGCGCTTTAACAATGGCGATCCGGTACGTGCTGACGATGTTAAGTATTCTTTTGATACGTTAATGGCCAAAGGCGCGCCGCAATTCAAAATGATTTATGCGGATGTCAAGCAATGCGTGGTGGTAGATGAGCTCACGGTACGATTTGAATTCAAGACACTAAATCGCGAATTGCCCCTCATCGTTGGAACCATGCCCGTATTTTCACGTAAGTGGGCAGCGGGCACGCCGTTCGACAAGATACAGTTAACGCCACCCATAGCCAGCGGCCCGTATCTGATAGAAAAATATGATTTGGGTCGATTGATCGCCTTTAAACGTAACCCTGCGTACTGGGGTAACGACATACCTGCGCGTAAAGGGGCATTTAATTTCGGCCGTATTATTTATCGTTTCTATAAAGACGATGTGGCCCGCTTAGAGGCATTCATGGCGGGCGAGTTTGATGTCGTTGTGGAGTATCGTGCAAAGAATTGGGCGCGTGCCTACAAAGGGCCTAAATTTGATAAAGGTGAATTAATCAAATCCACGCTCAGGCATTCCAATGGCGCAGGCATGCAGGCCTTTGTAATGAATTTGCGACGTCCACAATTTCAGGATGTACGCGTGCGTCGTGCGCTGAGTTTGGCATTAGATTTTGAATGGATGAATCGCCAACTGTTTTATAGTCAATATACGCGCATAGATTCTTTTTTTAGCAATTCCGAGTTGGGTGCTAAGGGATCCCCTTCCCAGTCTGAGTTGGCTCTGCTGGAGCCTCTGCGCGAACAACTAGACCCCGCTGTATTTGGGCCAGCGCCAGTGCCGCCGACCACCAATCCGCCAGCGTCTTTGCGCGCTAATCTTTTGCAAGCGCGTGACTTACTCAAACAGGCAGGATGGGAATATCAAGATGGCGCATTGCGTAATTCTCGCGGCGAAATTTTCAGTTTTGAGATTCTCGATGATCAATCGGCGCTCTCACGCATTATTGCTGTGTATGTGCGTAATTTAGAAAAGCTGGGTATACGGGTTAGCCAACGCACGGCAGATTTTGCCTTGGTGCAGAAGCGTATGGAAGAATTTGATTTTGATATGACCAGTCAGCGCTTTGGTGATATGACTAGCCCAGGCAATGAAATGTTTGACATGCTGGGATCCAAAGCAGCGGATGAAAAAGGCTCTAGTAATTACTGGGGTCTAAAAGATCCAGTAGTTGATACGCTGGTTACAGCCCTAGTGCGAGCCGAATCGCGTGAACAACTAGTATCTGCATCTCGTGCACTCGATCGTGTGCTACTGCATAAATATATCGTGGTGCCACACTGGTATTCAGCCACGCATAGAGTGGCTTACAGAAATCGGTTTGGTATTCCAGCCGTTGCGCCAAAATATTACCAAGCCGATCCGTATGTAATTTCAAGTTGGTGGCAAGTTAAGCCACGGCAGTGATCAATCTATCGACAACGCTATGAATCTCTGGTCCTACATCGCAAAACGCATACTATTAATGATACCCACGCTGTTGGGTGTGATTGCTATTACTTTCGCAGTGATTCAATTTGTTCCCGGCGGTCCGGTCGAACAAGCATTGATAGAACTGAAAAAAGGTCAAACAGGTGCTGGTGAATCGTCGGGCGCAGGTGCGTCTGAATACCGCGGCCGTCAAGGTGTTGATAGCGAGCGCGTGGCAGAGATCAAAGCATTGTATGGATTCGATAAGCCTCCCGCAGAGCGTTTTTGGCTCATGTTACAGGGCTTCGCAAAATTTGATCTTGGCCAGAGTTTTTATCATCACATGGATGTGTGGGAATTAGTGAAGTCCAAATTACCTGTATCGATCACGATAGGTTTATGGACGTTTTTTCTTACCTATTTTATTTCTGTACCGCTGGGTGTAGCCAAAGCGGTGCGTGCAGGCAGCCGATTTGATAGCGTAACCAGCATGCTGGTGTTAATAGGCTACTCGATTCCGGGTTTTGTTTTGGGCGTGTTTTTACTTGTTGTTTTTGCGGGCAGCAGTTTTGTTCAGTGGTTTCCCTTGCGTGGATTAACCTCTGATGATTGGGAGTCGCTATCATGGTTTGGTAAAACCACGGACTACCTGTGGCATATCACTTTGCCAGTTGCAGCATCTGTCGCAGGATCATTTGCCGTGATGACCATGCTGACTAAAAATACTTTTCTAGAAGAGATACGCAAGCAATATGTACTCACAGCGCGCGCTAAAGGCCTATCTGAAAAAACCGTTTTGTATAAACATGTATTTCGTAATGCCTTGATACCTTTGGTAACTGGATTTCCTGCTGCATTTATCGGTGCATTTTTTGCAGGAAGCCTGCTGATTGAAACGCTATTTTCATTAGATGGCTTAGGGCTGTTGTCTTACGAGTCTGTGGTGCGACGCGACTACCCCGTTGTATTAGGCACTCTTTATCTATTTACCTTGATAGGCTTAGTAGTCAAGCTGCTGGGTGATTTGTGCTACGTGTGGACTGATCCACGGGTACAGTTTGAAAGTCTTGCGCGATGAGTACAACTAATTATTCAGCGTCTGAGCCTTCGATCTCGCCATCGCGACGTATCTGGCTACGTTTTAAACAGGATAGGCGCGGCTATTGGAGCCTTGTGCTTTTCCTTTTATTTTTTGGTTTGAGTTTGTGCGCTGAATTGATTTCCAATGACCGGCCACTACTGGCGCGCTACAACGGTCAGATCATGTCGCCTATTTTGACGGACTACGCAGAGACAGCGTTTGGCGGTGATTTTGATTCACCAGCAGATTATCTTGATCCATTTATTCAGCAACAATTTCAGGCCAACGGTAATTGGGCGATTTACCCCATCAACCACTATCGCTATGACACCTTAAATTATTTTGCCAAAGCACCTAACCCGGCGCCACCCACAACCGACAACTGGCTAGGCACGGATGACCGAGGACGCGATGTGTTCGCGCGGCTGGTGTACGGTTTTCGTGTATCGATATTGTTTGGTTTGGCGCTCACGATTACTGGCGTTGCGCTAGGTGTCATCACTGGTGCAGTGCAGGGCTACTTCGCAGGGCGCACCGATTTGTTATTTCAGCGCTTCATGGAAATCTGGGGTTCGATGCCTGAACTGTATTTGCTAATTATTTTTGCATCTATTTTCGAGCCCAGTATTTTGTTGTTGCTGGTGCTGCTTTCCCTGTTTGGCTGGATGGGATTATCGGATTATGTGCGTGCTGATTTTCTACGTAATCGCAATTTGGATTATGTGCAGGCTGCGCGCGCACTGGGTCTATCGAACTGGCAAATCATATGGCGCCATGTGCTACCCAACAGCATGACACCGGTGGTTACGTTTTTGCCTTTTCGCATGAGCGCAGCCATTCTTTCATTGACCAGTCTTGATTTTCTGGGTCTGGGTGTTCCTCCCTCGACGCCTAGTTTGGGTGAGTTACTCGCGCAAGGAAAAAATAATTTGGACGCCTGGTGGATAGCACTTTCAACCTTCGCTGTACTAACAATCACCTTGCTCCTGCTGACCAATATAGGTGATGCCTTACGTAATTCGCTAGATGTCAGGAGAAAGACATGAGCCTGTTACGCGTAGAAAGTCTGTCAGTCAGCTTCGGCACGAGTCGTGTCGTCGACAATGTGAGCTTTCGTATTGAAGAGGGCGAAAAATTTGCCCTGGTAGGTGAATCTGGGTCAGGTAAAACCGTTAGCGCGTTAGCCTTGATGCGTCTCTTACCTGATGCGCAGATACGCGGCAATCAAATTTTTGATGGCCAAAAAATTCAGTTGATGTCTGAAAATGCTTTGCGACGCTTGCGTGGCAAAGATATCGCCATGATTTTTCAGGAGCCGATGACAGCACTAAATCCTCTGTTCACCATAGGGAATCAAATCGCTGAAGTGGTGATGCTGCACGATGGATTAAATGCACGCGATGCCGCTAATCGTGCAGTTGAATTGCTGGAGAAAACCGGAATCCCAGAACCCGCCCGTCGTGCACTGTCTTACCCGCACCAACTCTCAGGTGGTCAACGTCAGCGCGCAATGATCGCTTTACTCAATACATTGCAGCGCGAAGAGGGCATGGCGGTATTGATGATTACGCACGACCTAAATCTTGTTAAAAGTTTTGCCGACAGAGTAGGAGTCATGCAAAACGGTCGACTCATAGAGACAGCGGATACCTCACGCTTATTTGGTCAGCCGCGAGAAGAATATACGCAGCGGTTGTTGGCCAGCCATGCCAAACGCATGGTGACGGATGTGGTGCCAGGTGCAGAGCCGTTAATAGAAGCAAAAGGTTTGCGTTGCAGTTTTATGATACGCCGCAGTTGGTTTAGACAAAAAGAGTTTGTTGCCGTTGAAAGCATGGACCTAGTGCTGCCGCGTGGCGAAACACTAGGCATTGTTGGCGAATCGGGCTCGGGTAAATCAACGTTGGGTATGGCCTTGCTGAGATTATCCGTAGCTAAGACCAAGGGTCATATTGAATTTAATGGCCATGTTATTAGTGATATGCGTAGCAGCCAGCTACAGCCTTTGCGAGCGCAGATGCAGGTGGTATTTCAAGATCCTTATGCATCGCTATCTCCGCGTCGTACTGTTGAGCAGATTGTTGCAGAAGGCCTGGAGCTGCATAAGCCCGGCTTGCCACGCCATTCCCTGCGCGATGCGGTAGCCGCTAGTTTGCAGGAAGTGGGTTTGTCACCATCGCTTATGTCACGCTATCCGCATGAATTTTCAGGTGGTCAGCGTCAGCGTATTGCGATTGCGCGCGCCTTGGTACTCAAGCCTGCTTTACTACTTTTGGATGAGCCGACTTCGTCATTAGATGTATCGGTTCAGTATCAAGTATTGGAATTACTGGCGGATTTACAGCGCAAGCATGGGATTGCGTATCTGTTTATTAGTCACGACTTGGCCGTTATACGTGCGATGGCTCATAGGGTGATAGTGATGAAAGATGGTTTGGTTGTTGAGAGTGGTCTAACCTCAGAGGTATTGACCACACCTAAACACGCTTACACCCAAAGGTTGCTGGCAGCGGCAGATTTCAGGCTCAGCGAACCAGAACCTATCGCTATCGATTAATTTCGCTGCTGGCGTTGGTGTTCTGATTTTCCGTGAGCAGGTCGTTTGCTATCAACGCCTTTGTCGGATTTAACCTTGGCCTTTTTAGGAGCGCGAACTTCTAATTTCAGTGACTGACCGGGTGAGAGCTTATCGTTCTTCATGTCATTCCACTGACGTATCTCTGCGACCTTGACCTTGTAGCGTTTTGCAATGCTGTCTATGGTGTCGCGCTTGCTCACTTTGACACTAATTTTTTTCCTTGGAGGCTCATCTGCCTCAACGGAAAGCATGGCGTTGTCTGCAATATCCTGACTAATATCTTTGTCCGGTGCAGAGGCCAACTTGGGCACCAGTACAGTCGATCCTGCCTTGGGATGCATATTGGCCGGAATAGAATTAGCTTCGCGAATAATTTCTGGCGTCGTTTTAAACCGGGCTGCAATACTCTCTATGCGTTCACGAGCAGCAGTTACTTTGTGCGCTGTCCAGCTCGATAGTGCCTTGGTCCAGTTCGATAAATTTTCTTTAAATTTTTCAGCATTCGACTCAGGCAATAGTATTTGCGTAGTCGGGCTACCAGTAATTACCGGGCGATTGAATTGTGGATTGAGGGCCCTGAATTCTTCCATAGGTAATTCAGCCAGTTGCGCTGCTAACTTCACATCGATGTCGCGTGTTTTTTTAATCGACACAAAGTACGGCTGATTCTCGACCATGGGTAGTTTGACGCCGTACTGAGCAGGCGTAGCGATAATGTTTTTTACCGCTTGCAGCTTAGGATAGTAGTTACGTGTTTCAGCGGGCATGAATGCCGAGAGGCCATTGAAATCAGTCGGCCGCCCAGCAGCTTCCGCTTTGGCGATAGCGCGCGAGACTGATCCTTCTCCCCAGTTGTAGGCTGCCAGCGCCAACTGCCAGTCACCAAACATGCCGTAGAGTTTTTGCAGATAATTTAATGCAGCATTGGTAGAAGCAAGTACATCACGACGTTCATCGCGAAATGCATTTTGCTTCAGGTTGTAGTCGCGCCCAGTACTTGGAATAAATTGCCACATACCTGCCGCTTTTGCGCTGGAGAAGGCCTGGGGATTAAACGCAGATTCAATAAAAGGCAATAACGCAATTTCAGTCGGCATTTTGCGTTTTTCTAATTCTTGAACTACATGAAACAGATAACGCGATGCACGTTGCGAAATACGTTGTAAATATTCAGGACGCGAGCTGTACCACGTAGTTTGTGTAGCAACTAATGGATTATTCAGATCAGGAATAGCATACCCTTTGCGAATTCTGTCCCAGAGGTCAAAATTTTCTATAGGTATATCTTCTAATTGTGCTGCGTAGTCGGGGGGTAAGCTAACGCCATCCAAACCTACGGGTTCACGCTCGAAGTCTTTGATTAGCTCACTGCGATCTATCGTCGTGGAGTTAGGTGCGATGGTGAGATCATTGCCACGGACGATAGATGAGGACAGTGTGAGCACACAAATAAACGTGAGTTTCGTGAGCTCTACGAGTTGGGAGTGACGCATTGGCCTGAGAAAGGTCAGCAAAAGTATCAGCAATCTGGCGAATAGGCCTGGTTAGGCTGTGATGAGTCGGGTGTGGCATTGACTCGCACTGTGTAATCGGAGCACGCACTTGACGAGAAAATCATGTCGAAGGCTGCCTAGGCTACATCGTCAGCGATCAACGTCGACGACGATGTACATAAGAACCGCGCAAGTGTAGTTAACGAAATGAAAGCTAGTCAAGGGAATTTCAGCAAAAGTAAGGATTAGCAGTGACAGTTTGCTAACGATATCGGCCCGGCAGGGTCAGCGAAAAGAATTTTTCCATTCTCTGAGCGCGGCGAAGGCAGCCACCGGTTCAGACTGACTTAGCCGTCCTTCATGCTGCAGGGTCTTGATGATGCTGGACTGACGATAGCGCAAGAAGGGATTGGTTTGCTTTTCCAAGCCTAAAAGTGAAGGAACAGTCGATATGCCTCGTTCACGAGCGGCCAGTGCTTGCTTTAGACGTTCTATCAACACAACATTGTCAGGCTCAACTGCAACGGCAAAGCGCAGATTCGATACCGTGTATTCATGCGCACAAAAAACCTTGAAATCATCTGGGAGCGCTGCAAATTTTGCGAGCGAGTGTGTCATTTGCTCGGCAGTACCTTCGAACAAGCGACCGCAACCTCCCGCAAACAAGGTATCGCCACAAAATAGCCAGTGCTGATCATGCTCAACGTAGGCAATGTGTCCTGCGGTATGTCCTGGCACATCAAGTACCCTCAATGTTACGTCGGGCTGTGCAAAGGTGATGCTGTCGTTTTCTGACAGGCGATGGGTGACATTGGCGATATTTTCAGCGGCTGGGCCGTAGACAGGCACCTTCCATCGACTAAGTAGCTCGCTGACGCCTCCTACATGGTCAGCGTGATGATGAGTGAGTAAAATAGCGACTAGTTCTAATTGGCGGGAATCCAGTGCTTCAATAATGGGTGTTGCATCACCTGGATCGACCACCAGAGCATACTGCTGGTCATGTATCAACCAGAGATAGTTGTCGTTAAATGCCGGAACGGCGGTGACGTGTAGTGTTTGATTGACTGACATGGGTATGGAACAAGACGCTACTCAAAATCTGATTATATCCCTCTGCTCGTGGTTCCATACGCCACCAGGTATGTATGCCCGGGCGTGGGAGCAGGAACGACTCGACGAATTAACTGCCGATATTTTCGGTTACAACGCTGTGCAGCTGGGTATGCCGCAGATGGACACCCTAGCAGCGAATCGCATGCCCAATCGCTGGATGACGGATACTATTGACTCAAGCACCTCCGATCAAAGCGATCATTCGACAGAAGATCAAGAGCGCCGACGAGTTGTGATGGTCCATGATTATGCAGAGCTACCCTTTGCATCTCAGAGCCTCGACCTAGTCGTATTACCTCATGTGCTGGAATTTGCAGCCGAGCCGCACCAGGTGTTGCGTGAAGTTGAACGCGTGTTGATACCTGAAGGACAAGTGATTATTTGTGGATTCAATCCTGTGAGTATGTGGGGTGGGCGTCAGGCTTTCGGAAGACTCACGGGTGCGCATTTTTTACCAGTTGATGGTGAATTCATCAGCGTACCTCGATTAAAAGATTGGTTGAAACTCTTAAACATGGAAATCAACCGAGGACATTTCGGTTGTTATGCACCGCCATGCGGTACCAGTCAATGGTTACAACGCTTTGACTTTCTTGAGCAGGCAGGTAATCGCTGGTGGCCGTATCTGGGTGCCTTGTACATCGTTCAAGCGATCAAACGTGTGCAAGGTATGCGATTAGTAGGGCGTGTGTTGGAACAGCGCAGTGCGAGGGTACAACGAGCCGTACCCGCTATCAATCAGATGAAAAAAAATCAAACCGATGAGCAAAGTTGAAATTTTTACTGATGGTGCGTGCAAGGGTAATCCCGGGCCCGGAGGATGGGGCGCGTGGTTAATTGCTGGCGATAACAGCAAAGAACTCTGCGGAGGCGAACTCAACACCACGAACAACCGCATGGAACTAAAGGCTGTGATTGAAGCATTGAATGCCTTGAAGCGACCCTGCGACGTTATCGTTCATACCGATAGTCAGTATGTACAAAAAGGTATTAGCGAATGGTTAGTAGGCTGGAAGGCGAGAGGCTGGCGTACTGCCAGTAAATCACCTGTCAAAAACGTTGATCTTTGGCAGGCGCTTGATGAAGCACAGTCGCGTCACTCGATAGAATGGCGGTGGGTAAAAGGTCATGCGGGGCACGAGGGCAATGAGCGCGCTGATGCATTGGCTAATCGTGGTGTTGATCTGTTGCGCCAGGCAGTTTCTGATGCCTGATTAAACCTTGAAAATAAATTTTCTACTAGATCGTTTTTTTATGCGTCAAATTATTCTTGATACTGAAACCACCGGTTTGAATCCACGTAGTGGTGACCGGATTATTGAAATTGGTTGTGTTGAAATGCTTAACCGTCGGCTGACGGGTAAGAATTTTCATTACTACTTAAATCCTGAGCGCGAATCTGATCCTGGCGCATTAGCAGTGCACGGACTTACGTCAGAGTTTCTTAGGGATAAACCAAAATTTGCCGATATCGTTACTGAATTCTGCGAATTTGTTCGTGATGCCGAAATCATCATTCACAACGCGCCGTTTGATGTGGGCTTTCTTGACGCTGAACTAGAAAAAGTTGGATTGCCAGTTTTTTCTGATCATGTACAAAAAGTGATAGATACACTATTACAGGCCAAGGAACTCCATCCAGGTAAACGTAATTCTCTTGATGCTCTGTGCGAGCGCTACGGTATTTCGAATTCGCATCGTACGTTGCATGGAGCTTTGCTCGATGCTGAATTACTCGCTGAGGTTTATTTGGCCATGACGCGTGGTCAGGATAGCCTCACCATGGATATGCATGCAGATTTTCAGGCGGATGGTGAGAATGAAATCGGCGTCAGTTTGGCCGAGGTGCTAATCGTAGCGCCTACCGACAAAGAACTCGCTGAGCATGAAGCCCTGTTGGCAGCGTTGGACAAAGAAGTCAAAGGCAGCTGTCTCTGGCGGCAGTAAGTGTGAGTCACATATTCTTTATGCGATAATCTTTCTACTTCAGGGAGGTTAGCTCAGGGGTAGAGCGATCGCCTCACACGCGATAGGTCGCAAGTTCGAAACTTGCACTTCCCACCACTGATACAAAAAACCGACCTTACTGGTCGGTTTTTTTATACTTCATTATCCAGCGCGTTTGCGAGAAACCGCAGCGCCCGGGCGCAACTTTTTATGCCCAAATTTTTTCGCCATAACTTTCAACGAGGGCGTCTCATCGCGCGAGTGATGACGAACCTGAGTTGATGCCGCATCTGTGCGCGGAACCAAATGCTGAGGACCATTCCCTATTAAATCGCTGCGCCCCATACGCTTGAGTCCCTCGCGTATGATTTCCCAGTTAGCAGGATCGTGATAACGAAGCAGCGCTTTGTGTAATTTACGTGTTTTTGCCAGTCTGGGAGTTTCGACGGTTTCTGAATCCTGCGAAATTTTTCGTAAAGGATTTTTACGCGTGTGATACATGGTGGTTGCCATCGCCATGGGCGTAGGCAAAAACGTTTGTACCTGATCCAGCCTGAAATCATTTTGCTTTAACCAGACGGCTAGGTGCAGCATATCCTCGTCCGTGGTTCCCGGATGCGCTGCAATGAAATACGGAATCAGATACTGTTCTTTGCCTGCTTCTTTGGAGTATTTGTCGAACAACTCTTTAAAGCGGTAGTAAGAACCCATACCGGGCTTCATCATTTTTGATAAAGGGCCTTCTTCTGAATGCTCAGGTGCGATCTTTAGTAAACCTCCTACGTGATGCGTTGCGAGTTCTTTTACATACTCAGGTGAGCGCACAGCGAGGTCATAACGCAAACCCGAACTAATCAAAATTTTCTTCACGCCGGGAATGGCGCGCGCACGGCGGTACAGTTGTACGAGTTTGCTGTGATCGGTATTTAAATTAGAGCATATCGTTGGGTAGACACAGGAAAGACGACGGCACGATTCTTCTATACTTTTTTCTTTGCAGGCCATGCGATACATGTTGGCAGTGGGGCCACCGAGATCAGAGATAGTGCCTGTGAACCCTTTGGTTTTATCGCGTATGAGTTCAATTTCTCGCAATATCGATGGCTCTGATCGGCTTTGTATGATGCGACCTTCATGCTCCGTAATTGAGCAAAAAGTACAACCACCAAAGCAACCGCGCATGATGTTGACAGAAAAACGAATCATGTCCCAAGCAGGAATTTTTTCTTTGCCGTAGGCTGGATGCGGTGTGCGGGCATACGGCAAATCAAACACATAATCCATTTCATCCATAGCCAGCGGTAGCGGCGGAGGATTTAGCCACACATCGCGCTCGCCATGCGCTTGTACCATCGCGCGAGCATTGCCTGGATTCGATTCCAGATGAAATACCCGCGAAGCATGGGCATAGCTAACTGGATCTTCTTTGACCGTTTCAAACGCAGGTAACCTTACTACGCTGCGTGAACGTATCTCTTTTTGCTGCGCCAGACGTTCTTCTCGCGTTAGCAGCTTTAAAGGCATAGGCTTTGGCTCGGCTGCCTGGCCCTCTGTAGCACATACTGTGGTGTTCATTTCCTTCATTTCATACGGATCGGGATGAGCTTCGATTTTGCCGGGTGTATCAACGCGGGTGGAGTCAACTTCACTCCAATCATCAGCAGGTTTCCAGTTGCGCGTGACCATAAATGCGGTGCCGCGCAGATCGCGTATGGCTTTAACTGATTCGCCTGCGGCCAGACGATGGGAAAGTTCAAGTAAGGCGCGTTCTGCATTACCAAACAAAAGAATATCGGCTTTGGAATCGGTCAGAACCGAGCGGCGTACCGTATCTGACCAGTAGTCATAGTGGGCAATTCTGCGCAGACTGGCTTCTATGCTGCCGATGATAATCGGCGTGCCGGGAAAGGCTTCACGTGCGCGCTGCGCATATACCGTTACAGCGCGGTCTGGCCGCTTATTGGGATGGCCACCAGCGGTGTAAGCATCGTCAGATCGTATCTTGCGATCAGCCGTGTAGCGGTTGATCATGGAATCCATGTTGCCAGCGGTGATGCCAAAATATAAATTGGGTTTGCCTAACTCACGAAAAGCATCCGCAGAGAGCCAGTCCGGCTGGCTGATGATCCCCACTCGAAATCCCTGAGATTCAAGTAAGCGCCCTATGAGTGCCATGCCAAAGCTGGGGTGATCTATATAAGCGTCGCCAGTGATGATAATGATGTCGCAGCTATCCCAACCCAGCGCATTCATTTCTGCGCGTGTCATCGGCAGCATGGGCGCAGGCTTTAAATCTGGCCGAAACGGCGCGTAGGCACGCAGAGGATGGGGTGTGGGTGTCATACCAGGCTAGCAGGAGAAGTTCAGGGCCTAGAGTATGCCAGTGTTACCGATACGGCGTTTGAAAAAGACGCCCCGCGCAGACTAAGCTGCGTGGTCATCGCCGGGTGTTTTTCCACCAAGCGTTAGCCGAGAAAAAAGACCCTTAGTAGTTTGTGGTTTATTTGAAGGGGTTGTTTATTTCGTCGGTCGCTTTAAAAACTATCTGCGCCGGCAGGTCAGGTGCTTGCTGAAGATGAGTTACCGCAGCATCCAGTACCGATTTTAATTGTAGTGCCAAGGCCAGACCAGACTGATCGCGAGTGATAGAAAGCGAGCCATACATCTCTACCTGATCGAGACGATTTTCTATGGTGAGATTACCGATACTGATGGATTCTGTTTCATTTTGAAACGGCGCAATGTCAGACATGGATATCTCCTATCAGTTTATTTTCGTGAACGTATGCGCGGCTCGGGCAGGCTGATAACTTTTGATTTTACGTCTGAAGATACAGAAGGAAAAAGTGTAATGCCTATCCTTTTTTCAAGCTCAGATAATGAAATAACGTCGTAGGCAAAGCCAGCCCCATTGGGTGAGAGCCATGCAGCACCTTCTTTTTTTACTGGATCGTAGATAGCTTTAAAAATATGCGTGGGTATGAAAACCCGTTCATTGATTCGCGCTATGCGATCACCTTCGAAAACAGGGCCTGTAATCACAAACAACTCGCCGCGTTGATTCACTAAATGACGTGTCGCACCCTCAATGGCAGACCACAATATCTGATTATGTTCGCGGTTTTGCGGAACGATATTTGCCAGCGAAAAGCTTTGATGCTGTGATAGTTCTGTTGGCATATCTGCAGCAGGCGACAAGTGACCACGGTCATATCCTGAATGTGCGTAATCCGACAGTTCAGCGCGTTGATCTGCGGGCAGATTTTCATCAGCATGAAAAGCATCTTTGCGTTTGACCTCTCGCGCCTGAACCAGACTGTTACGTGTCAAATATTCTGCCGACCACAAGGGCGTGCGCGACACGCCAGAGTGCATGACAGCAAAGGCTTCATAGCAAATAGCGACGCTGCGGTTCTGCAAGCTTGCCCGAGTAAAGACGGGAGCTTTGCCATCGACGAAATGTTTGAGACAGGTTTGATTTTGCGCAGTAGCCGTCTGCGGGCTGAGTCCCGTCAAACAACACGTAAGCAAGAGCAGTACTAGGGTAATTTTTCGCATCTAAGAGCCGTTTGGCCACGCTGTCTCCGTCAAATTGACCGCTGAAGGGAATTTCAGTTCGGTTTTCGAACGTAATTCACGAATTTTACTCTCAAGAAAGATTGAGCTTTTGATGGACGAACAAGTCAAACGAGGTATGGCCTGACGGTTACTAGCGATGTACAAGCAAACTCAACGAGGAGAACAAAGTGGACTATCGGACTCGACGCGAAGAATTTTCCTGGCTGTTCTTGGTGGGAGGGCTGGCACTCGGTGCATTGGCCATGTTTGTGTCGGATCCCTCAGAGGGACGCAGGCGGCGAGCCCTGTTGCAGGACAAGGTCAATAGCGCCACCCATAAAACATCCAAGCTAATGGATAGGTTCATCAGGGATGCTCATAACCGGCTGTTAGGGCTACAAGCGCAGGCGCGACGCATTATAGGTACTCAGTCGGTAAAACCTATCGACGACCATGTACTAGAAGCGCGGGTTCGTTCGCGGTTGGGGCGCGAAATTCCACAGTTTGAAAAAGTGCAGATCAGCGCTTCTCAGGGGACTATTAGCCTCGCGGGTAACATCACCGCGGAAGAAGAGTCACGTCTTTTGGGGATAGTGGAATCTATACCGGGTGTAGAAGCGGTGCAGCACAATCTGGCGATAGGTCCGGTAATAAATCCTGTGCGCCATACGCACTGGTCGGTGGCCGATACAGTATCCGTGGTGTGCGCGGTGAGCGCAGGTTTGTGGGTCTGGTACAGATTAACGCGCGACCCATCGGAGAAAACTACTAGAGAGTCATCTGCTCATAAACCATTTTCAGGCGAGCAGCGCGAGCTGGGCGAATCATCGACGCGCGAACAAGCATCTAAGCACGTTAGCGATGATTTGTTAAAAGATCAGGGAGACGTACTGCATTAATTTTTTTGCTTGGGCTTAGTTAGTTGCTGGTTGGTGTGGATAGTCGCGTTTGCGCTTTGCATTATCATAGTCTGTAAATTAATAAGAATAGACGGAGATAAGCATGGCAGATCAGCACCCATTGTTGTGGACGCCAAGTCCCGAGCGTATAGCACGCAGCCGCTTGCATAACTATCAGCAGTGGCTGGCAGAACGAGGTAAGCACTTTGCTGATTACAACGCTCTTTGGCAATGGTCGGTTGAAAATATCGAAGAGTTCTGGGCGTCGGTGTGGGATTATTTTGAGATTACTTGTTCAGTACCCTACAAGCGAGTCTTAGTTGAGCGCACCATGCCAGGCGCAATCTGGTTTGAAGATAGTCGACTGAACTTCGCAGAACAACTCTTTCGCTTCAATACAGCTGCTGGCACGGGTGATAAACCTGCAGTGATTGCTGAGTCCGAAATACGCGCCAGAACCAGCTTGTCATGGCAGCAGCTCAGAGATCAAGTCACAGCAGTGTCCAACACGCTGCGTGCCATGGGTGTGCAACCAGGCGATCGCATTGCCGCCTACCTTCCAAATACGCCTGAGGCAGTCGTCGCGTTTTTTGCGTGCGCAAGCGTAGGAGCTATTTGGTCATCCTGCTCGCCGGATATGGGTGCCTCAAGTGTTTTAGATCGTTTCCAACAAATCGAACCCAAAGTACTCATCGCAGTAGATGGCTACCGCTATGGTGGTAAAGATTTTGACAGAATGAACGTCGTAAGCACGTTAAGGGATGAGCTCAAAACACTGCAACACACGGTGTTATTTCCTTATCTGGATGCAGC
>JAJTGE010000003.1:0-55273 GCA_021298555.1 Oxalobacteraceae bacterium | reverse complement strand
TGGATTTTATATTCATCAGGAACGACTGGTATGCCTAAGCCCATAGTGCATGGGCATGCAGGCAGTCTACTCGAGGCTGTCAAGGGCAACGCACTCTCTTTAGATTTAGGTGAAGACGATCGGTTTTTATGGTTCACCACAACCGGATGGGTGATGTGGAATGCGCAAATCACGGCACTCTTGGTTGGATCGACGATTTGTATTTATGACGGCAATCCAGGTTATCCAGATATGAGTCGTCTATGGCGTTTTGCAGAAGACACGCAGCTGACATTTATGGGAGTAGGTGCGGCGTTTTATGCCAACTGCATGAAAGCAGGCATTGAGCCATCTAAGATTGCTGATTTAAGTCGGTTGCGTGGCTTGGGCTCGACCGGCTCACCACTGGCCGATGAAGCGTTTCATTGGATATATGAGAACGTGCATCCAGACATCATGCTCGCTTCCATTAGTGGTGGCACCGATGTCGTAGCCACCTTTGTGGGTGCGTGCCCTGTATTGCCTATTTATGCAGGTGAAATGCAATGCCGATCGTTAGGTATTGCAGTGCATGCATTTAATGATCACGGCGAGTCTGTTATTGATGATGTAGGTGAGTTAGTTGTTACTCAACCCATGCCGACCATGCCGCTTTTTTTCTGGAATGATCCGGGTAATAAACGGTACCTTGATAGCTACTTTGATCATTATCCTGGCGTGTGGCGACATGGTGATTGGATACGCATTACGCCGCGGGGTGGCGCCATCATCTATGGTCGTTCTGATGCCACCATTAATCGCTATGGCATACGCATGGGTACCGCAGAAATATATCGCGTAGTTGATGAATTACCTGAAGTCGTCGATAGCATGGTGGTTGATTTAGAATTTCTTGGGCGTGAATCCTATATGCCTTTGTTTGTAGTTCTGCGCGAGGGATTAGTGCTCAATGATGCCATCACACACAAACTACGCGAGAACATACGCACCCAATTATCAGCTCGTTATCTGCCGAATGATATTTTTCTTGTTCCGGAAATTCCTCGTACATTAACCGGAAAGAAAATGGAGCTGCCCATCAAAAAATTATTACTGGGTACACCGATCGAGAAGATAGCTAATCCAGATGCCATGAGTAATCCTCAATCACTACAGTGGTATGCAGCATTTGCAGAAAACCGGTTAAAAGCTTTAGTCAGCTAAACCAGCTTAGCTATTTATTGCGCACCGACTATCCAACCTTCTAAACCATCATGCGGTGGTAATCCGTAGTTGAAATCGCGGCGCTGCCAACCCCAGGCAGCGAGTATTGCGCACAGCACAGCGTCGAGTAAATCACCACTGCCGTCATCGACTAATCGCTGAAGAAACTTACCGGCATTCAGAGCGATGCGGTAAGGATGCTCAGCTTTTTCTAAGCCGCTAAGAATTTCCAGCCGCGCGCTGCGACGTTCGGGCGTTTGCATTGCAGGTGTATCGCTCTTGTATGAGTTACGAGTAATAGATCGCGCGATCATGCCTGGATACGCCTCAAGTGCGACTCGCATAGGATCGCCATCATGCATGCATGGTATGGACACGCCTGAATTCAACAGCAAGGGTGCGCCGGCATGCAGCATATAGGCCACTGGTGGATTCACCCATTTCATCGAAGACGATGAGCCCGCAGCACTATCACCTTTGCGATGTATGAATTTGTTACCCGCAGGCCGGCTATCGCAGACGGCTTTGAAGGTGTCGCGTATTTCTGCGCGCGATAGCGAGGCGTAATGTTGTATCAGCGCTGGCCATTCGGTAGGCCAGTTCAGTAATTGAACCAGCTCGCGCGAGAGTGAAAATGGAAAATCAAAACCTGCAACCCAAGGTCCCGGCTGTACTAGCCAGGCTTGGAATTGAGTAAAGTCATACAGAACGTGGAGCTGCTCCAGTTCAAAGACATCTTGAACCAGGCGTCCAGTTGCTACCGTGATGCCTTTGGCTTTGCGCGGTGCGGAGGTGAAATCCACACCATGCAACAATGGTGAAGAACTAACCTCAATTGGACGCCGTGGCATCCGGCAGCACAACGTTGACGTCTAACACTTCCAGATTGCCCTGGCGATCCAGAGAAATTTTTATGTCTTCTGGATTTACTTGCACATATTTGGAAATGACAGCAATCAGCTCTTGATGTAATGCGGGCATAAAATCGGGGCCATTGTGTATGGTGCGTTCACGGGCAATGATGATTTGCAAACGCTCTTTGGCAGTGCTGGCAGATTTGTTTTCTTTATTAAAGAGAAAGGATAAAAGTGACATATCACTTGCCTCCAAAAATGCGCGACAAGATGCCAGGCTTTTCATAATCAGTAAAACGTAATGGTTTATCCTCGCCAAGGAAACGAGCAACCACGTCTTTGTACGCTTCTGATACATCACTGCCGGCGACATGAATTGCAGGATTTCCCTGATTGGAAGCGTGCAGAACAGATTCAGATTCAGGAATAATGCCGATCAAAGGTATACGCAGGATTTCCTGCACATCTACATGCGACAGCATCTCACCCGCGTCAACGCGTTTGGGCACATAGCGAGTAATGAGTAAATGTTCTTTTACAGGTGTATCGCCAGTTTGCGCACGGCGCGACTTGGCTTGGATGATACCGAGTATGCGATCAGAGTCTCGCACTGACGAGACTTCCGGATTGGTGACGATGATGGCTTCGTCTGCGAAAGTCAGTGCCATGACAGCGCCACGTTCGATACCGGCAGGGGAATCGCACACTATGTAGTCGAATCCCATTTCTTTGCATTCGTTCAAAATACGCTCTACACCTTCTTCACTCAGTGCGTCTTTATCGCGTGTCTGAGATGCGGGAAGTACGTACAGATTATCGCAGTGCTTATCTTTGATGAGTGCCTGGGTAAGGCTGGCTTCACGATTGATCACATTGATCATGTCGTACACCACGCGGCGCTCGCAACCCATGATCAGGTCCAGATTACGAAGCCCGACGTCAAAATCGATGACAGCTGTCTTGTGACCCAACAATGCGAGGCCAGATGCAAAACTGGCACTGGAGGTCGTTTTACCTACCCCACCTTTGCCTGAAGTTACAACGATAATTTTTGCCACGAAAAACTCCTTGTCTGCGTAAGCACGGATTACATAAATGGAGAAATTTTTACTCAGACCTTCGTTTCGAAGGTATTCATTTGCTAAATTCGACTAGCCACAGCAGACATGTCGGGCAAAAAAATTTGTAATAAATAAAATCTTTGTGTGTCCATTAAGAGAAAAAATTATTTGAGTGATATGGGTGTAATGTCCAGACGATCACTGTTAAGCCTTATCTGCGCTGGCTTGCCAGCCACTGTTGCCGACAATTCTTCATCAAAGGTGCGATAGACACCTGCAATGGAGACAAGCTCAGCTTCCATCGATAATGAAAAAATCCTGGCCTGTGTGTTACCTGAGGCGCCCGCCAGAGCACGGCCACGCAGAGGGGCATACACATGAATACTGCCGTCAGCGATAACTTCACCTCCGGGATTGACCACCGCCATCAGTATCAGATCGGAATCACGCGCATAAACACGCTGACCGGCACGCACCGGCGTATCCACCACCATCGCATTGGTCATGCTCATGGTGGTTTCAACCACAGCTGGCTCGGCAACTGGCACATCGGGGATTTCAGGCGAGGGTGGAGGTGTTAGTTCAAATTGCTTGGATTGGTCGACCGTATCGATACTTAAGCCATGACTGCGGATTTCTTCTTCAAGTGATGCAGGTGCATTTCGCACGGCGACAGGGTGCAGTCGATGTTTTTTGAATAGAGATATGAGTGCTGGCCAATCGATAGTTCCGGGTGCAGGCTTGACACTTAGACCGCTCAGATCAAGCAGCGTGAAATCATCTTCGAAATAGTCGGGAGTTCCGCCGGTGATTTGTGAAAGTGCTGAAGACAATTTATCTGTGTCGGTGTCGGCCAGCATGGCAGCAACAGCGACTACTGTAGAAATTTTTATTTCCAGGGGCTTCCTGGCTTGGTTCTTTGACATACAGTCCCGGTGTTTTAACTACCTTCAGCACCTAGGGTGGCGCGTTCGGGGCAATGCATAGCCTTGCCGGGCATTATTATACCCTCGGCTCATGCTTTGATCGTACGCAAAATGGTTGAATCTGGCTGCCGCAGCATCAGAGATCGCCTGCCAGTGAATTTAGGTGCTGGCCGGCGCTCACTTCTTATTGAATTCAAGGAGCATTACGATGCCGAGCACTAAGCAGCACAATTCATTGGTTGATCTGGCAAAGCACCAACTCGATGTATCAGCCAACCTGGCAAATGCAATTTTTTCCGGAGTCGATAAAATCGATCATGCCATCTTAGACGTGGCTCACCAGATGTTGGACGCCCAGCTAAAACTGGCGCGAGTAGCAGCCGATCTGCGTGACCAATCACGCATACAGGAGTTGCAAAATTCTGCTGTTTGTCGACCTGACAAAACTATGCAATCTAACCAGCAAATAATGAGCGCAATTATTGAAATCCAATCAGAGTTCAGTAAAACAGTCAGGCAGTATTTGGACAGGATAGCTCAGTTATCTCGAGGCCAGTTACAGCAATTTTCTCATCAGGCCGAAGTTCAGATTCACGAATCGCACTCGGATCAGCTAGTACCAGTTAATCCATTCGTGGGTATGTTAACGGTATGGCGAGATGCGTTTGAAGAAGCTGGCGAAGCCACCAGTCAGCATTTAGCACTAGAGAGTAGTAGCGGTGAGGGCGTGAGTGAAGTTGGTCATGAGATAACAACGCACCCATTAGAGGTAACTCAGGGCGTTCGCCCAACATCAAGCAGCTCTCGTAAACGGCAGGCGATGGGGCAACGCAAGGCCTGATAGTGTGGATGGGTGTAGTTGGTAAGGTCGATAAGAGCTAAAAAATAGATAGTCTGGGTAGTCAGTGCAAGTGAGCTAACTTCCCAGACTATCCTCGAAATACAAATTGTCTACAACGACGCTACGTGTAAATCACTTGTGCCGGAATTGGAATTACCACTGCGCATCAGTGCAGCCTCGCGTGCTTTTTTGCTGGCTTGTTTTGAGCGCGCACTCGAAGGCGGCAGACGGCGCAGGGTGCGTAGTGAATCGACATCCTTAATTCCTATGGAGCGTTGGTCAACAGTGATTAAACCAAACTCATTGAACGCCGATAGCGTACGACTCACTGTTTCCAATGTCAGGCCCAGGTAGCTTCCGATTTCGTGTCGCGTCATGCGGAGATTAAATAGCTTGCTGGAGTAGCCCATATCGGCAAAGCGCTCAGACAACGATACCAAAAAGCGTGCCACGCGCGCTTCTGCTGACAATGCGCCTAACATGCTGACCATGCCTTGCTCACGAACCAATTCACGGCTCATGACGCTATACATAGCGTATTCCAGTTCGGCGTGAGTGCGCCCCAGAGCGATAAATTTTTTGAAAGGCAGAAGTATCAAGTCACAATTCGATAAGGCAACAGCCTCCGAGGCATATCGTTTTGTATGTATGCCATCGACGCCGAACAAATCACCTTTCATAGGAAAGCTAAGTACTTGCTCATTACCGAACTCATCAATCAGCACGGTTTTGAGAAAACCTGAATGAACAATGAACAATGTATCGAAGGGTTGGCCGATAGTGTGCACGCGTTGGCCAGTTTTAAATTGGACATGTTGAAATAAAAATTCTTCATCATTAACAGAGGATGTTGCTGGTATACGTAAAAGCTCGCATAACTCTTTCAGGTTAGACCAGAGCTTACCCTGCCGTTGCCAGCTGACATCGCCAGTCGTGGTGTGAATATTGGAGTTGCTGCCCGGTTCTGGTCGGGTCTCGGAAATATTAGATGATGTCATTGTTACCTCCAGGTGTTTAGGGCTGATACAAATAAAGTGAATTCAATTAACAGCTAAAAAATTGCGTCTTATTTTGTTGTGGATGAATGAATAAAAATAATAAAAAAATTCTGTGTATTTCTATGATCAACATCATGAATCCTGGTTGACGGTTTGAGGATGCAGAATTAATCGCATATCGAATTGCCTGCAGTTTTGCGTCATAGGTGAAAGAAGTGGTAAGTATCAACATTGAACTTCTCACTGGCTATCGGATATCTCTGAATGCATATGTGAGTGCTACTGATTGAAAGTGGGTTAAATCTGATCCTTTAATTACCTGATTGATGATGCGCATAAGAGTGGCTTGCATTGATCAAAATTCAATTATTTTCGTAAGGGTAGAAGCAGCTCATGTGCTACTGCATAGCGCACAAGATCAGCAAGTGAGGAGCTATTCATTTTCTGTAAAATTCGGCTCTTATGACTGCTGACGGTTTTTGCTGATAAGTGAAGTAGCGTAGCGATTTCAGTGACTGATTTTCCATTCACTAATAAATTAAATACTTCAATTTCTCGATCAGAAAGTGATGTGTGCGGAAGTTTTTCATTAGCTGGCATGGAATCAATAGCTAGCTGCTCGGCGACTTCCATGCTGATGTAGGGACGGCCGCTTGCTACGCGCCGTATCGCATGTACAAGTTGAGTACCTGCACCTTCTTTTGTCATGTATCCCATGGCTCCGGCTCGTATGGCTCTGGCGGCGTATTCTTGTTCCTCGTGCATGGTGAGTACCAAAATGCGTAATTGAGGAACTTCTTCCCTGATCTGACGTATTAATTCCATGCCGCCCCGACCTGGCATGGAAAGATCCATGACCAGCACATCACACGAATTGGTACGAATTACCTGCAGCGTTTCAAAGCCATCGGTTGCTTCGGCAGCTATTTCTATGTCGGTGGCCGACTGCAAAATATGTTTTAGTCCTTCACGCATCAAGGCGTGGTCATCAGCAATAACTACTCTGATCATGATTCTGTCCAGCCAGGGTGAGAGGGTGTTTTGATTGTGTTGCTGAGCTTCATGCGTTTAATCCGCAACGTCAGTGTTGGTTAAGGAAGACCAGGTGTTCATCATGCTTGCTCCTTAGTAACAAAATGGCAACATTAAAGTTAAATGTAACAGTTTTTCGCAAAGCGACCTAGATGATTTGCATCAAAAATTTTCTCTGGATCGAATATTTGTGCTTGGTTACTAAATTTGATTGCTCTGCGGAATTGTTCGGTGGAATGTGAAAAAAACAGATTAGCTACACCTAGCGCACGCAAAATAAATTCAATGCCCTTTACTTCAAATAGAGCAATTAATTAATGGTGTTTTATGTTTCAGGGTGGGCTTGTGAGGCAAATCTGTTTGGTCGGTGGCGCAGCGACTGTGTGACGGACTTGGGTTTTCGTTGCTGTAACGGCGCACTGGTAGACTGTCGACTCTTCTATGCGTTCTACGAAAAATAATTATGAGTATCCAACCTGGTGAGATAGGTCACATTATTCAATTAGCGATTGCTCCGGTCTTTTTGCTGACCGGTGTGGGTACGAACATGCTGGTACTCACGAATCGATTGGCGCGAATCATTGACCGAACCAGAGAGCTGGATGAACGATTGCAAGATGCATTGCCCTCAGTGTCCGCCAAAGCCAGGCTAGCAGCCTTTGATGAGCTAGATATCTTGTTTCGGCGTGCCAGCAAGATCAATCGCGCAATATTCCTCTCAACGCTATGCGCTTTGCTGATCTGTCTGGTGGTGGCAGTTTTGTTTGTTGCCGATGCCCTGGATTTGCGTTTGGTGACGCCCATTGCGGGGTTATTTGTTCTGGCTATGATGTCGCTTACGGCCAGTTTTATTTATTTGTTGAGAGAAGTCTTGCTAGCCACTGAGTTTCAGGAGACTTTGCGACAAAAAATGATACGCGATTACCCCCCTGACCCGCTGTAAATTCTTGCGGGCAGGGTAGTTGTTCTACTGCGATGCAGAAACCTGCTACAGCGTGTGTATCAAATCGCATGTAGATTCAAACAAGGGATGACCCGGCGTGCCAAAGGCATCACAAATAGTCAAATGGTTATAGCCATCCAGCAGAACGTCGTGCCTGTGGCTTTCAAACCAGCTTTCTGAAATCAGTTGGTTTTGGCGTTTAAATTCTTCGGACTCAAGATCGCCCACCGAGGTAATAAACGGAGCAGGGTGTGATTGTGGCATCCAAGCGGGTGAGAGACGGCTGACACATTCTTCACTTAGCTGCAAATCATTTGCCACAAAATCGACGTGCTGAATAGCTTCCAGATCAAACAAGCCAGACAGCAGCACGCCAGCCTTCACTAAATCGACGGGCAGTTCATCTGACCATACAGGCCACATGGCAGCCATCATCATTGCAGCTAAGTGTCCACCTGCAGAGTGGCCGGCAACCACTATTCTTTGTGGGTCATAGTCATAATGCTCCGCTTGACGATAAAGCCATGCCAAGGCGCGGCACTGCTGTTGAGTTATTTCTTCTAGGGTCGCATGGGGCGCTAGCGTGTAATTTGTCAGCGCAACATTAAAACCCTCTTGCAGATAGCCAGGTACCAGAAAACTAAAGTCAGATTTATCGAGCGAGCGCCACCAACCACCGTGAATAAATACCAGCAAGGGTGCAGAGCTTTTGTGTGCAGGGAAAAAATCTAACCGCTCGCCAGCGGCGGGGCCATAAGAAACGTCCAGTAAACCGGCATTGGTTCTGCGAGCTAGGGCCGAGTCGCGCTGCCAGCGGGTAAAGATATCGGGATGATCTGGTATAGACGCACGAGCGTTGTATTGCTGGCTGTAGTAACTAGTCAGTGATTGACTGGTATTGGATGGCGTGTGCATTTGTATCTTCCTCTTTTTTATTTTTTAGAAGTTTAATGGGTTTAGAGAGATACTAATTCAGTTAGTCCCTCCTCGAGTTAGCATTTACTTGGGATGTCAATCATTGACGTTGACGACCACGGCTATCGTCGCCTAAACTCGACTTGTTTTGGTGCTCGCTCGTCGGTTCCGACGGGCAGTTAAACGGGAAACACGAAGATTCAGCTAGTTAGCTGATTCCAACGTGTGCTGCCCCCGCAACGGTAAGCAAGCGCATGGATCGCCATGCAATCTGTTTCGAAAGCCACTGTGTCTAATGCATGGGAAGGCGAAACAGATGCTTGTTAGCCCGGATACCGGCCATGACAGGTGGGAGTGACGACACGGGGTGATGTTCGTCGGACCGCAAATGTGTTGAGCTTGGCTCGGCATATTTTCGCCCGATAGTCTCGTGACGTCTTCCTGGTAGGTCTACTTGCGGGGAGGCAGGTGGACGACACTATCCTGAAAAATAATGAATACCAAAACTAAACATGCTTTATACGGCACGCGTTTGTCGCTGCTCGTCTCATCACTCTCCATTGCGTTTTCCCAGTCTGCGTTTTCCTACGAAGATAAACCTTCATTGCCACCCGTGGTTGTAACCGCTACACGAACTCCACAATTGCAAAGTGAAGCATTACTCCATACAACCGTTATCACATCGCAGCAGATACGCGATAGTCAGGCAATTGATTTACCTGCGTTGTTGGCCAGAGAAGCTGGCTTACAAATCACGCAAAGCGGTGGCGTAGGTTCTGCGACTGGTATGTTCTTGCGTGGTACAGATACACGGCAGACGTTGGTTGTGATTGATGGTGTGCCCATGACCAAGCAGGATGCAACTGGTACGGTCAGCATCGAACACATGATGCTAGATCAGATCGATAGAATTGAAGTCGTGCGAGGTAATGTGTCGAGTATTTACGGCTCAGGTGCCGTGGGTGGAGTTATACAAATTTTTACCAAGGCGGCATCGGGAGCTCCGGGTATCTCTGGCTCAGTCGAGGTGGGTTCAAGGAATACACAAAGGATATCGGCTTCTGCTCGCGGTAGCGCAGACGGGCTTACTTATGGTTTAACAGTATCGGATTATGTTACCAAGGGAATTACTGCTGTAAATACACGTCAGTATTTATCTGCCAACCCTGATCGTGATGGTTATCGTAATCAAAGTGTAAGTGGTTCGTTGGCAAAATCCTGGTCTGAGGGTCATGAGATTGGTCTGCGTTTCACCAATGCCGTTGGTAAATCCGACTTCGATAGTGGGTATGGTTTAGCCACCGATCGCCACCTTAGTCGCACCGAGATTAGCTCCTACACCATCTTTAGCAATAATCGTATCAGTGATACGTGGACCTCGCGTTTATCCATGGCAGATCTGGCTGATGACAACACCAATCGTGAATACTCAACCACCTCAAGCCGCAGCCGGTATCAATCTAGAACGCAAATTGCTGAATGGAGTAATGAGATTATGTTGTCACCGAACTGGCGAGCGACGGCCGGTACCAATCATCAGTGGCAACGTTTCTCGAGCAACGCATATGGATCAGCAGAGGCGTACCAGCGTAATGCGTACAGTGTATTCGGAGGTCTGGAAGGGTTGATAGATCGTCACCAATGGCAATTGAACGCCCGTCAGGATGAGACAGGAAATCTGTCTGCAACAACAGGGTATGTGGGTTATGGTTTTCAGATCGATCAAGATTTTAAGTTGATAGCTAATTTGTCGAACGCCTTTAGCGCACCGCCATTGGGATATCTATACGGAGCCTATGGAAATTCTGCATTAAAGCCAGAATATGCACGATCAGCTGAAGCCGGTATTCAATACAGCAGTGGCCCATCGGTGGTGCGTGCTACTGTGTTTGAGACAAGGACTTCCGATCAATTTCTGTGGGTAACAACCAACTCTGCGACTGGAGATGGACAGCTCAGAAACGTTAAAAATACGCGTAATCAAGGGTTTGAATTAAGTGCAATGCAGTATTACTCCAGATGGGAATTACGTGCTGGTTTGACTCTGCAAGATCCTATAGATTTAAGTACAGATGAACGTTTGACGCGGCGTCCTGCTGTTTTGGGTTCGCTCGGTGCTGCGACAAAAATTAATCAATGGCGCATAGGCGGTGATGTGTCGTATACGGGTCCACGGTCGGATGTCTCCACATCGCTCCAAGCCTATTGGCTGGCGAATTTAACAGCGCGCTATCAGGTTGATAAAAAACTTACTGTTTATGGTCGAATAGAAAATTTATTTGATGCAAATTATCAGACTGCCTGGGGTTTTAACCAAGTACCGCGTGGTGTATTCGTTGGTCTTAACTGGCAGCCATAATCGGTTAATGTCATGAATGTCATGTCACAAAATAGCAAGACAGTATTATTTCTGTTGGTATGTATAGCCATAGCAGCGATGATAATTGCTGGATTGTGCGGTGCAAGCGGTTGCGCGATACCCGCATCAACGACAGACATGATGTGGCTAGTACGAATGCCGCGTGCATTATCTGCATTTGCGGTTGGGGCTTCACTGGCGTTATCCGGTGCGCTTATGCAGCTTGTATTGCGTAACCCACTGGCCGATCCCTATGTGTTGGGTATATCGGGTGGAGCTGCCGCCGGCGCATTAGGCTTAACGTGGCTATTACCAGCGACATTGATGACCTATGGTTTGCATGTGGGCGCATTCGTGGGGGCGTTGCTTGCGACGGCATTGTTGTTCGGTCTGGCTTATCCGTCACTGATCAGTAGTCGTCAGCGGATCAATGACACCCAGGCCGGCTTACGCTTGATACTGACAGGCGTAATGATTGCTGCAGCTTCAGGTGCATTAATCACATTGCTACTGTCGCTGTCCGATGACACTAGCTTGCGGGGCGCCTTGTTTTGGCTCATGGGAGATCTTGAAGCTAGTGAATTAATCTGGCCAGTCTGGTTAATGTTAGCGCTTGCCATGGTGTGGTCGATACACAATGCCGTTGGACTAAATGTGCTCTCGCATGGCGAGCTAACAGCATTTTTGCTAGGCGTGCCCACCCATCAATTACGAAACGCGACCTTATTGGTTGCTGCATTTACGACTGCTACAGCTGTTTCAGTTGCAGGGACAATAGGATTCGTTGGTTTGGTTGTTCCGCATGCATTGCGTCTTGTTGTAGGAAATGATCAGCGCTTACTATTGCCAGCCTCTGCATTGGTGGGTGGAGCCGTATTGTGTCTGGCTGATTTAATCGCACGAAGCATTGCAGCGCCAGTGCAGTTACCTGTAGGCGTCATCACCTCCATAGTGGGTGTGCCTGTGTTTTTAGTCTTGCTTACGCGAAGCCGCTAATGTTGAAGACCCGACAGCTATGCATCAGTACTGATCAGCGTACCTTGATCGAAAAACTGGACTGGCAAGTTCAGCGTGGAGAGTTTTGGTGTGTACTAGGTAAAAATGGTGCTGGTAAAACGAGCTTACTACATACTCTGGCCGGTGCGGCTGCGCCGACCAAAGGTGAGATTTCGCTGAATGAAAAAAATATTACTGAGCTTGATGCGTTGACGTTATCACGTTGTCGTGGGTTGATGTTGCAATCACACATGGATGCGTTTAATGAGTCAGTTTTTAATGTGGTTTCAATAGCGAGGACACCCTATCGATCAGGTAAAAGCTGGGATACGGTTGCTGACAGCGATGCAGTGATACATGCCTTACAGCGCGTAGATCTCGAAGAAAAAGTTAACGCTAGTATCACCGAATTATCTAGCGGTGAGCGGCAGAGAGTAGCTCTTGCAGCTCTCATGGTGCAATCACCCGGGTTGATGTTACTGGACGAGCCAACCTCGCATCAGGATGTGGCTTATCAATTAAAAATTATGCGGCTATTATGCGAGCTTGCCAAGCAACATGCCGTGATAGCTAGCTGTCATGACATTAACCATGCCGCTAATTTTGCTACGCATGTACTGCTCATAGGTGAGCAGCAGCACTGGCAAGGGCCGGTTGAAGAGGTGCTTGATGAAGCGCGGTTAGGTGTAGTGTTTAGCTGTGGCTTTCGCCGCGAGGGCCAGCACTGGATGGCGTATTAATAGCGCTCTAATTGCTCATTAATCTCACTAATTTAAAGGCACAAAATCACACCATGGCACAGGGTATTTAGGCAGTAGGCCAAAGTACCATCTGTGTGCAGCGAAATAGCGCTAATGTTTTGCCATTGGCTGTTACTGAAGCATCCCATACCTGGGTCGTTCTTCCTTTATGTACAGGCTTTGCATGGCATTCGATTCGACCTTCACGCGCAGTGCCCAGATGATTACTTTTAAGCTCTATCGTTGTGAAGCTCAGCGCACCCTCTGGTAGATTCAACATACAACCCATACCGCAAGCACTATCGGCTAGCATCACGATAGACGCCGCATGCAGATATCCATTCGGTGCAAGATGATGAGGCTGCACATCAAAACTTGCGGTCAGTCCATGCTCATCAATAGCGCGGACTTCAAAACCCAAAAGCTCTGGTAAGGTCCCTTTTAGTTTGGCTTGAATCTCTGTTGAGTTAATTGGGTTCATTGCGCAGCTCCAGTATGAAATTTTTATAGATTGGTAGGTTTGTGTAAGCCTAGAGCTTTAGCGTTCTTGAAGATGACTACGAGCTATTTCTAAGTGTTCACACAATTGTGCCGCACCTTCGAGTAGGCGTGGGCCAGCACGGTTAAGTAGTGTGCCATTGACGGTAAACAGATTATTATGATGAGTTGCTTTTAGCTTTGGAAAAGCTTGCCAGCGACGCACTGTAGAGCTCTCAGCATCCACTAAAAATATCGCATCAGGATTGGCTTTTACTACGGCTTCAGTACTCACTGAGGGTGCGAGTGTGGATAAATTTCCAAACACATTCGTAGCGCCGCAAAGTTGAAAAACTTCAGTGATTAAATGCTGATCATTTAAGGTCATTAACGGTGAAGCCCAAATCTGATAAAAAATTCGTAGTGATTTTCTCCCTGCATAGCGCTGCTTTAATTGTTGAGCGTGTTCACGAAAATGTTTGGCGGCTTGAGCGCCTTCCGTAGTGCCTGTCAATGTAGAAAACCGCTCCAAGGAGGATGCAATATCGGCTAAGCTGCGCGGTTCGCTTTCAAAAACCGTAAATCCCAAGGTTTTGAGTCGTTTTATTTGACGTGCATTGCTTCCATTTTTCCAGGCAATAATTAGATCAGGTTGCAAATTAATGATGCGCTCGAGATCAAGACGGCCACCATCAGCAACTACGGGTAAATTTTTGGCTTGAGCAGGGTAGTCGCTCCACGCAGAGACCCCAACGACAGTATGGCCCGCACCAGCTGCGAACAGTAACTCAGTTGTGTGCGGGGCAAGGCTGACAACACGATGTGCGGTTGCAGAGAGTTTGATTTGGTTAGCAGCATCGTCAAGGACGGTTATGTCTGCGGAGGCCGTGCCTAAAACAGTCAGGAAAAAAAACAGGCATAACGCATATCGACATTTCCAGTGACTAGGAAAAATCATATTTCTAGATTGTCGATCAAACGTGTTGCCCCAAGTTTGGCGGCAGTTAGAACGATCAGCGGTGAATTCTGTGCAAGGTCACCTGCTGTAGGTGGCTGCAGATCAATACGTTTTCTGATCGATACATAATCGGGTTTCCATCCACGTGCTGCCAATCGTTCCATGGATTGTTTCTCAATCAGAGAAACATTGAGATCCCCATTGCGTACCGCATCTGCGACCGACTGTAATTCTGCATACAGCGTAGGCGCTTCTGCGCGCTCAGCCTCAGTGAGATAAGTATTGCGCGAAGATAGCGCCAAGCCATCCTCTGCACGCCAGGTTTCTGCGGCAATGATGTCGGTAGGAAGCGCAAATTGGCGGGACATATTTCGAATAATCATCAGCTGCTGATAATCTTTTTTACCAAAGACCGCCACGCGGGGCTGTACGCATGAAAATAATTTAAGTACTACTGTGGAAACTCCAGTAAAAAATCCAGGGCGGAACTCTCCTTCGAGAATATTCCCCAGGTCGGGTGGGGGCTGTACTCGAAATTCTTGTGGTTCCGGATAGAGATCGCGCTCAGTCGGAGCAAACAAGACATACACGCCTTCTTTTTCCAGCTTTTCTATATCCGCAGCGAAGGTTCGGGGATATTTATCAAAATCTTCATTGGGTCCAAATTGCAGGCGATTGACGAAAATGGAAGCCACAATGGGATCGCCATGTTTGCGTGCTAACCGTATTAATGACAGATGGCCTTCGTGTAGATTACCCATCGTTGGAACGAACACCGTGCGCAGCTGGCCGCGTAACTGGTCACGCAACTCATCAATGGAAGAGACGATTTTCATATTGATAGATAGGTTTCAGATGCCAAGATAAATCATGTTGATGCGACCAGTGGCCATATCACTGATTGAATTCTCGCTATGTAGGCGAGTAAGTGAGCCTGACATAGATGGGAGCAAAAGCTTCAGCTTGAGTTATTTCGATCAAGGTTTCCTTGGCTAATTCAAGCAGAGCGATAAAATTAACAACGATGACCGGGACGCCGCGCGTAGGATCAAAAAGATCATGAAACTCAACAAATTTAGCCGACTGAAGATGGCGCAGTATGGAACTCATGTGCTCACGTACCGATAGTTCTTCGCGCGAGATAGTATGGCGTGCAGTGAGTTTGGCGCGGCGTAGCAAATCATTCCATGCCGACTGCAGATCAACGACATTCACATCCGGGAAGCGCGTAACTACCGTGTGATCAACAAAGATTTGTGTGCGTATAAAATCACGACCCACTTGCGGCAAGGTATCGAGCTGAAATGCGGCCAGTTTCATTTGCTCATATTCGAGCAGACGTCGAACTAATTCTGCACGCGGATCGAGTACTTCTTCCTCGCCCTGTACCTTTTTCATGGGCAGCAGCATGCGCGATTTGATTTCTATGAGCATAGCGGCCATCAGCAAGTAATCTGCAGCCAACTCCAGATTGCGTTTTCTGATTTGTTCTATGTATTCCAGATACTGTAGTGTGACTTGAGCCAGCGGTATATCCAGAATATTGAAATTTTGCTTGCGGATCAGGTACAACAAAAGGTCAAGAGGTCCTTCGAAGGCTTCGAGAAAAACCTCAAGTGCATCGGGTGGAATGTATAAATCGTTGGGAAGCTTAAATAGCGGTTCGCCATAGAGCTTAGCAAACGCGACACCGTCGATTACATCGGGGGTGCTGTCAACGGTGGTTTCAGTTGCGATGTTCACTGGTGTGCACCGACTTAATGCTGTTGATACACGTAGGCTTGCTGTTTCACGCGAGATTCCTGCAATCGACGCTGACTGTCGAGGTCGGTCGGTTCTTTGTCCCACAGCCGCGCGCGACCGCTGCGCTGGCCTTCTTCAATGGCTGGATCCTGATTTTTCATTTCAGCTAAAAACTGAGTAAATTCAGAGACATAACCATTTTTTTTCTTAAACATAGTGACCCGATCAGCAGCGTGTTGCACAAGGGGCGTATTTTACCGCGCGCCAGGGTTTTCTCATCGAATCCGCATGCCTGGTTGTGCGCCGGGCCATGGTTCAAGTATGTAAAGACCTGGATTTGCTTTCTCATCAGCGGCTGAGGCCGCTAGAACCATACCCTCTGAGACACCGAATTTCATCTTGCGTGGTGCCAGATTGGCAACCACGACTGTCATCTTGCCTTTCAGATCGTCGGGTTTGTAGGCAGATTTAATGCCCGAGAAAACATTACGAAGTCGACCCTCACCCACATCCAGCGTTAAGCGCAGTAGCTTGTCCGAGCCTTCTACTAATTCGCAGTCAACGATCGTTGCAATTCGCAAGTCAATTTTAGAGAAATCATCAATAGAAATTTCAGCTGCGAGTGGCTCATTGCCTGTGGCTACAGGTGCAGGAGCGTCGTCTACTGATGGTTCAAATAGTTTATCCAACATAGCAGCTTCCACGCGCGTCATTAGGTGCGCATACGGTTTAATTGCGTGCTGATCGGGCATGGCATGCACGATGTCCGACCAGGTTAAAGGAGCAAGATTCATCATCTGTTCAACTTGAAGTGCCAACGATGGCAGTACAGGCTTGAGGTAAATTGTGAGTATGCGGAAGGCTTCGAGTAAACGACTACACACTTCCTGAAGCTTGGCATTGTTGGCAGCATCTTTCGCCAATTCCCAGGGCTTGTTGGCATCGACATAGGCATTAACAGTATCGGCTTGTTCCATGACCGTGCGCAGTGCCTTGCCGTATTCGCGGGCTTCGTAAAGCGCAGCAACCTCTGGGCCGGCTGCACGCAGAGCAGAAAGAAAACTATCGCCATCATTAGCCCACGTCATGCCCAGCTTGCCATCGAATTTTTTAGCGATGAATCCGGCAGCACGGCTGGCGATGTTAATGTATTTACCAATCAGGTCGCTGTTAACTCGCGCAACAAAATCTTCAGGATTAAAATCGACATCTTCTACATGTGAATTTAACTTGGCAGCTATGTAGTAACGCATCCATTCGGGATTCATGCCTACATCCAGGTAGCGCAGTGGCGAAATGCCGGTCCCGCGTGACTTGGACATTTTTTCACCACTAACTGTAATGAAGCCATGTACAAAAATATTATTGGGCACTTTCATACCAGCGAAATGTAGTACTGCCGGCCAGAACAGCGTGTGAAAGTACGTAATATCTTTACCAATGAAATGATATTGTTCAGTGGCCGGGTCGGCCATGAACGCTTCAAAGTCACGCCCGGTTTTACTGAAATAGTTTTTAAGTGACGCGAGATAACCAATCGGTGCATCTAGCCAAACATAAAAATATTTGCCCGGCGCATCTGGAATCTCAATGCCGAAGTAAGGCGCGTCTCGGCTAATATCCCAGTCACCAAGACCAGAATCACTCTCTAACCACTCGCGCGCTTTGTTGGCTACTTCTGCCTGTAAGCGTTCAGGATCCAAGGCCCAGTCGCGCAAAAACTGACCACACTTAGGGTCAGACAGCTGGAAGAAATAGTGATCTGACGATTTCATTACTGGCGCTGCGCCAGTCAATGTGGAGTAAGGATTTTTAAGATCGGTAGGTGCGTACACGGCACTACAGACTTCACATGAATCACCGTACTGATCTTTGGTACTGCATTTCGGGCAGTCGCCCTTAATGTAGCGATCCGGTAAAAACATATTTTTTACCGGATCAAAAAACTGTTCCACAGAACGTGACGTTATCAATTTAGCGTCGTCACGTAGCCGGCGATATATTTCTTGTGAAAGCTCGTGATTTTCTACGCCATCAGTCGAATGCCAGTTATCAAAGCTGATGTAAAAACCATCCAGGTACTGCTTACGACCTGAAGCAATGTTTGCAACAAACTCCTGAGGCGTAACTCCAGCCTTTTCAGCCGCAATCATGATCGGCGCGCCATGCGTATCGTCGGCGCATACAAAATGAACTTCGTGCCCACGCATACGCATAAAGCGCACCCAGATATCTGCCTGTATGTATTCCATGATGTGGCCAATATGGAATGCACCGTTGGCATAGGGCAGGGCGGTGGTGACAAACAGCGTGCGTGGATGGGTATTTGGAGGGACAACGCTCATGGCGGTCGATTGGAAGATAGAAACAAAAGCAGGATTCTATCAGTGCGGCCTTATTATCGGGCCTACCGCTAAAATAGCGTTTTGTTCAAGGCGACCGCGTGGATGGTCGCCATCACCCCATTAAATTACCCATCAAATGACCGTACGTACCCGTTTTGCACCCAGCCCCACCGGCTATTTACACCTAGGTGGCGCACGAACTGCCTTGTTTTCCTGGGCTTATGCCCGTCATTTCCATGGCAAATTCATATTACGTATAGAAGATACTGATCTTGAGCGTTCTACCCCGGAAGCGGTACAAGCCATCATCGACGGCATGCAATGGCTAGGTTTGCATCATGACGAGGGCCCGTTTTATCAGATGCGGCACATGGATCGCTACCGCGCAGTGATTGCACAAATGCTGACCGAGGGCACAGCCTACCACTGCTATGCATCCCCAGAGGAAGTCGAGGCTATGCGAGAACGACAGCGCGCGGCCGGTGACAAGCCCCGTTATGACGGTACTTGGCGCCCCGAGCCTGGCAAGCAATTACCTGCCATACCCGAAGGCCGTCAGCCTGTCGTGCGCTTTCGTAATCCGCTTGATGGCGATGTCAGTTGGGACGACGCAGTCAAGGGTCGCATTACGATTTCTAATCGTGAGTTAGACGATCTGGTGATTGCGCGGCCTGACGGTACACCGACCTACAATTTTTGTGTTGTGGTGGATGACTGGGACATGCGCATCACCCACGTCATACGTGGAGACGATCATGTCAATAACACACCCCGCCAGATCAATATTTTGCAAGCTCTGGGGGCAACTTTGCCAGTGTATGGACACGTGCCCATGATTTTAGGATCAGACGGCGAAAAACTATCTAAACGTCACGGTGCTGTGAGCGTTATGGACTACCCTGCACAAGGCTACCTGCCTGAGGCTATGCTCAACTATCTTGCTCGATTAGGTTGGAGCCATGGCGATGAAGAAGTTTTTACGATGGATCAGTTTTGCGCATGGTTTGATTTGGATAATCTCACCAAATCCCCGGCACAATTTAATCCAGAAAAACTTGCTTGGTTAAACAACCATTACATAAAACTCGCTGATAACTCCCGACTTGCTGCATTGGCGATGCCTGAGTTGGAACGTGATGGTGCCCAGCTAGCCGGTGGCCCTCTGCTGAGTGACGTCATTGCAGTGCTTAAGGACAGAGCCAATACCGTGAATGAATTAGCTGATGCGGCGATGATGTTTTACCGTCAGCCCAAACCAGATCCTGCCTTATTGGCACAACATTTGACCGACCCTGCACGCGCAGCGTTAAAACAGTTTGTGGACACAGCCCCTACGATTGAGTGGAGCAAAGAGGCGATTGCAGGCCTGATCAAGCAGGTTTTAGCAGATCATCAGATGAAAATGCCTACGCTGGCTATGCCTTTGCGGCTTTTGGTAACAGGTCAGTTGCAGACACCTGCGGTTGACGTCGTATTGACACTGTTTGGGCGTAATGTCGTGCTGGACCGAATCGCTCAGCATATTCAATGAGGTTTTGCCGCCTACAGAGATTTACAGTCTGGAAAAGATTCGGCTATAATCCCGCTTCTGCTACACAGGGGGTATAGCTCAGCTGGGAGAGCGCTTGCATGGCATGCAAGAGGTCAGCGGTTCGATCCCGCTTACCTCCACCACCTAGTTATTATCCAAGGGTGCGGCAGAAAACATAGGTCAGTATCAGGACAGGTCATTGTCCCCATCGTCTAGAGGCCTAGGACATCACCCTTTCACGGTGAGTACCGGGGTTCGAATCCCCGTGGGGACGCCAAATAAAAAAGCCGGCATCGTAAGATGTCGGCTTTTTTTCTGGGTAGCGGTATTGTCGCAGCATCCTATCGCTTTAGCTGCTGCACATAGTGTCTCGCTCAATAAGCCCATTTTTCTAACACTACACAAACCAAAGAGTTCTGTAGATTAGAATTCAAACTAGGCAACGAACAAGCCTCCAATTATCACTACACACGATCATTGCATACATAACGATTTGCCCTCATCCAGATCAAATCTATGCGCAGTGTGCAGTTCGTAGCTTATGTGCACCTATTCAGTGTGTGTTCATCGTAAGATTATTTTTCTGCAAGCTGAGCAAAAATTCATCCAGTCCATCTTTACTAGCCTGCTTGCCATAGCCGTTTTTTAAATTGGTAAGAATAAACTGGTTAGCCACAATATTCACTATATCGCTAGGCATTTCGTCAAACCAGCGGGTTGATGAATTTTTGTCCATAGCTTTGAGATACTTAAACAAGTAGTTACGCAGCTCCAGTAAATCTTTGTTTTGTTGTACTGTTGCCAGCAATTGAGATTTGATTGATTTATCAGGGCCGAAAATTTTAGGTAGTTTTTTTGAGGCCTGAATTTTTAACTTGTTTAATACATTGGTGGTTCGATCGAGATCGGTGTAGTTTATTTTCAAGTGCCTTAATTCGGTGTTTGAAGATAATGATGATTTAATGACTAATGCTTCAGCATCAGTGATGTTGTAGTTTGGGGCTTCTAATCTTTTAAGATTGGGATAGCATTGAATCAACTCAGCAAATAGGGCACCCACTTGCCCACGAGCTTGATAAGGTAAAGTCAAAAATATTAATGACGTAACATCCTGAAAGTCTGGGGAAGTATGTAAAACGTCAGGAATATTTTGGATAAGCTCAAAATCCGTGTTTTTCGCAATAGTGATAGTTTTTTTGTCATCTGATAGGCCATACCGCAGTAGCCACAATGTCGCTACATTTATATCCTTTTTTAAGCCAGTGCCCAAAAAATAAATTTTAGACAAAGCAAACTGTGATTCCTTGTGGCCAGCATTAGCTGCGTCTACGAACAACTCAATGGCTTTACTCATATCTTTATCAACGCCTTGACCTTCTCTATACATCAAGGCTAAATAAAATTGAGACTTAGCATGACCTTGTGCCGATGCTTTTGTGTAGAGATCAGCGGCTTTGCGTAAATCTTGATTAACACCTTCCCCTTTCTGGTACATCCGTGCCAAATTGTATTGTGCATATGCATTACCTTGATTAGCTGCTTTTGAGTAGAACTCAGCGGCTTTACGCAGGTCTTTATTAACGACTTCGCCTTTCTCGTACATAAAAGCTAAATTGTTTTGAGCTTTATCATAGCCTTGTATTGCTGCTTTTGTGAAGAGATCAGCAGCTTTAGGTAAATCTTGATCAACACCTTCGCCTTTCTCGTACATTAAGGCCAAATTGAATTGAGCACCAGCATGACCTTGCGTTGCTGCTTTTGAGTGGAGCTCAGCAGCTTTAGGTAAATCTTGATCAACACCTTCGCCTTTATCGTACATTAAGGCTAAATTGTATTGAGCCATAGCATGACCTTGTGCCGATGCTTTTGTGTAGAGATCAGCAGCTTTACATAAATCTTGATTAACACCTTCGCCATTCTGGTACATCCGTGCCAAATTGTTTTGAGCATCGGCACTACCTTGCATTGCTGCTTTTGTGTAGAGCTCAGCGGCTTTACGTAAATCTTGATCAACACCTTCGCCTTTCTGGTACATCCTGGCTAAATTGAATAGAGCATAGGCACCACCTTGCATTGCTGCTTTTGAGTAGAGCTCAGCGGCTTTACGAAAATCTTGATCAACACCTTGGCCTCTCTTATACATCAGGGCTAAATAAAATTGAGCCTTAGCATGACCTTGTGCTGCTGCCTGAAAAAAATAGCTAAACGCGACAGTATCGTTTTGATCGACCCCAGTTCCTTTTGAATACGCCAACCCTAAATTATAAAAATATTCAGGCGATTTTTTCTCATTAACTTGTAAGGAAACTTTGATTTCATTCTGCTTCGATATATCGGTAGTCGTTTTGAAATTATTTTTCTCAGAATAGTCATTTTTTTTTACTACCTGAGAACCTGACCGAACTTTAGTACGCAGGGTAATGATGTTTGCCCACTCCTTGTCTAATTCTGCCTTGATCGGATCAGAAGATTGTGTCTGATGGTCGGGTACTGAGAAAATGGCCGAATAATAATGAGTAAGTGGGATATCAGGAAAAGGGGTTTTTGACCGATTCGCTATGATGGGCGGTTGTTGGGGCGATGCGGGTGTAGATGAACTCGCAGAAGCTTCAGACGATGACTGAACGGTATTCTGGGTTGTTATTTCCGTTACGGAATTAGTAAACAGATTAGTCGGTTCTTTAAAAGCAATCATGGCGATACTTTCATTAAATACTATCGCCTAAGTAGTTACATTATGTGTAAAAAAGTTCGTCATTAAAGTAATTATTTTTATGATTTCCTGGTGAAAGAAATTGGAAGACTAGACCGCTAAAGGGGTAAGGGTCATTAAATAGAAGCCTGCAGCTGAGTAGTTCACTAAAACGACTGCCGTAAGACGGCTTTATTCTTGGTTGGAATTTTGATAGCTAGACGCTGATCCAAGGCCTTAAACGGAGTCTTAAATAACTGTCGTTGTGAGTCGCGGCATGTATTGCCACTAAACTTTAGGCGTATTTAGGTCTGAGGGAATCGTGATTTTATGGCTGGCGCCGCTATCGTCGAGCTTTATATCAGAGGGAACTTTCTTTGATCGGTGTATGCCACTACCGTATTTGAATTGGTGAGGGAGGGATAGGCTCAAAATTCATAGGTTTGAGTCGACCACATTTACCCTTGAACAAAGGGTGTCCCTTGCGAGTTTTTTTCTCCATGGCAGTGATGATGATCTCGCCACTGGGTCGGTTGTAATAAAAATCGATGATTTCAATAAAATCATCCACCATCATACGTTTGTATGGAATAGCGGCCTTGATTGCATAGTCGCTGATTGACCCAGCAAATAAGAGTCTGCCTACCATAGCAAGGTCAACGCGCACCATACCTGTGGCTTCATCGGCTTCCAGATTCATCATGTCAAAATCAGTGGGTATGGGATTTTCTGGCGTCCAGCTACTGAGATAAAGTGGTGCCCATCCACGGCAAACAAAACGTAGTGGCTCTGCGTGCAGATGCACAGAGCTCAAACCAACTAATATCAAAAAAAGAGCCTTTAGATAGCGCATACGTAGAGTGTATTCAGAGGGTGATCAACGATTATAGTTCTACAGGGGTCATTATTTTTCTAACGGCCCGCTAGTATCGATAAAGGCCAGTACACTTTAATTAATTGGGACGGCGCGTCAAGTGAATCGATAAGTTGGTGACTCAACTCTTTCACTGGATCAATTCCAGTTGCTTCATGATAGCGAGCGGTTGCGGACCAACTGCGAAGGTATCCTGTCAATTGGCTGGCATTCCATTCAACTTGCATACTCACGTTTGGCGTATTAATTCGCTCGAATGGAAAATAAAGTTCACGATAGCCAGTCTCTACATGATGCCGCTCAGATGGCCAATACGGGCCAATAACATGATGATAAAAATGTTGTAAGCACTCATTTGCTTCATCGTTCGTAATCACCACCATGCCGTAGGTCCATGCCGCAATGAGCCCGGTGGGTTTCATTACGCGTCTTACTTCACCATAAAATTTTTCCAGATCAAACCAATGTAAGGCTTGTGCAATCGTGACAAGGTCAGCACAGGAGGAGGGTAGTTCGCTGGCTTCTGCTAGGGCCACTCTGTATTTAATACGCGGATGAGCTTTTGCGTTGGCGATTTGAGTGGCGCTCATGTCTGTGGCGAACACGTGATCGAAATGAGCCGCCAGTGCAAGCGATGCCTGCCCATTGCCTGCACCACAATCCCAAGCCGTATCGTGTGAGGGGCATTCACTTGCTATCCAATCAAACAAGGCGGATGGATAGCTGGGTCTGTGCAGCGAATAGTTCGCTGCGACGTTGCCGAAATGATCAACGGCCATGATCTACAGCTTGATCAATACTTTGGCATTGGCTCCACGTTCTACTTGCTCATGTGCTTTAGCGATGTCGGCCAGGGCATAGATGCTGGTGGGAGGATGTTTGAAGCCGGGTGCTGATAATGCAGCGGCCACACCAGCGAGTACTTCTTGCATGGCGCTAGCGGGGAGTTTGTAAACGATAAAATAATAAATGCTAATAAAACCCATAATCATAGGTCCGAATGGCATGCTCACTTGGGGCTGGTTTGACCCGTACACAACGGCTTTGCCGTCAAACGACAGCAGGCTGCCATAGTGGGGTGCATGCGCCGCTGCGTCGACATCAATGATGGCATCGGCACCACGACCATGAGTTAATGCCTGCACCCTGTCGGTAACGGATTCGGTTTTGTAATTGATGACGTCGGTAGCTCCTATATCTTTTGCTAATTGGGCTTTTTGTTCGGTACTGACAATGGCAATCACGCGTGCACCTGCCATGCGAGCGAGTTGGGTAACATAAAAACCGACACTTCCCGCGGCACCGGGTACCAGCACACTTTTACCTATCAATGATCCGCAGGCTTGAACGGCGTGCATGGCGGTCATGAGAGGTATTCCTATTGATGCACCAATTTCAAATGAGATGTCGTCAGATAGAGCCACGGTTTGCGTAGCGGGAAGGGTGACGAATTCGGCGGCGGTACCATAGGGCCTGTCCCACTGGCCATTAAATACCCACACGCGCTGCCCAAGTAATCCAGGGTCAACGCCAAGGCCGACTTTGTCGATAGTGCCTGCGCCATCGCTGTGGGGGATAACTTCAGGGTATCCGCTGCCGCGGGCTGACACGCCTGAACGAGATTTCACATCCGATGGGTTCACCCCGCTATAAGCGAGCTTGACACGTATTTCGCCAGCGGCCGGCTCGGGATCTGATTTTTCAACCACGTGCAGCACATCGGCTGCGGGTCCCTTGGTGGTGTAAATAGCTGCACGCATGGTGTGTTCCGTTCGTAATAAAAATTTATATTTCTGGTAACAGATTAGTGAAACGGCCCTGATCTGTGACGTCCTGCGGCGAATTCTATACTGTGCGCGCATTGCTAATTACGTAATCAATATCCCACTGAGCAGCGTCAGCCTGCGGAAAAGAACAGCTCTGTTAAACTTATGAGTCAGCTCGGGGTGTATCTGCTCCGCGATCAGGTCTCAGAGGCCTTATTTATTTTTCAGGATGTGCCATGCCAGGTTTACTTCCCAACGTCGATCCGGACGGACTGCTCGAATTTTCGGTGGTTTACACCGATCGCTCTCTTAACCATATGTCGAAAGCCTTCATGGGCGTCATCACCGACATATCCAAGTTACTCAAAGAAGTTTACAACGCCAAGTCAGCGTTGGTCGTGCCTGGCAGCGGTACCTACGGTATGGAAGCAGTGGCTCGCCAGTTCGCAACCGGAAAAAAATGCCTGGTGATTCGTAACGGCTGGTTTAGTTACCGGTGGACGCAAATTTTTGAAATGGGTCACATATCTGATCAGCTGCACGTGATTCAGGGTCGCCAGCCCACGGAAGGTTTTGAAGGCGCGTATGCACCGCCACCGATAGAAGAAATAACCGCATGGATACGCAAAGAAAAACCAGCGGTTGTATTTGCCCCGCATGTAGAAACATCCGCTGGAATGATACTTCCGCCAGAGTATCTACGCGCTGTTGGTGAGGCAGTGGAATCGGTCGATGGTTTGTTTGTACTCGACTGCATCGCCTCCGGAGCGATGTGGGTCGATATGGTGGCATCCAAGGTTGATGTAGTAATCAGTGCACCACAAAAAGGTTGGAGTAGTTCACCTTGTTGCGCGTTGATTGCGATGAGTGAGCGTGCGCGACAAAAAATTGACAGCACTACGAGCACGAGCTACTCCTGTGATTTGAAAAAATGGCTGGTAGTCATTGAAACCTACGAAAAGGGTTCGCATGTTTATCACACCACGATGCCAACGGATTCGTTGCGCATATTGCGCGACACCATGAAAGAAACACAGGCAGCTGGATTCGCTAACCTGAAAAGAAATCAGGAAGAGCTGGGTACTAAAGTGCGCAAATTGCTCGAATCAAAAGGATTGATGAGCGTTGCAGCACCTGGATATCAAGCCCCCTGCGTAGTGGTTAGTTACACCACTGACCCTGACATACAGAACGGTAAAAAATTCATGCAGTTAGGTATGCAGACAGCTGCTGGTGTACCTTTGCAAGTGGGTGAGCGCAGCGATTTCCGCACCTTCCGTATTGGCTTATTCGGTTTAGAAAAATTGCTGCATATAGATCGTACGGTAGGGCAGTTAGCAACGGCTCTTGAGCAACTCGAAGAACCTGCTATGGCTAAGTAAACCTTCAGATTTAAATAAACGCCACTGCTTCTTTTGGGATGCAGTGGCGTTTTTTTTGGGCGTGGCTACACGCGAACGCGGAACGGCGTGAAATCAGTACCGATGTCCATATAGTCTTCGTCTTCCTGGCGTTTGAGCCAGCCAACAACTTTATAGGTCACGGGGGTCATGATGACTTCCCATCCTGTCTTTAAAAAATACTGTGCAATAGCGACTGAAATAACTTGTTCTATTGGCCAGATCGCATAAAAAGCCATTACATAAAAAAGTGAAGAATCCAGTGCTTCACCAACTGCGGTTGAACCGATGGTTCGCATCCACAAATGTTTGCCACCACTCCAGATTTTCATTTTTGCCATAACGTAGCCATTGGCCAGGCTGCCGGCCCAAAAGGCAGTGATGGATGCAATTACGATGCGCCAAGTGTTACCGAATACAGTTTCTAATCCTTGCTGATAATTACTCATGTAATCGCCACTTGCCGGAGTGAGTGACAGCACCACCAATGACATAAAGGCTGCAAACACCAGTGCGGCAAACCCTGCCCATACCGCTCGACGATCATGGGCGTAGCCATAGACTTCGGTCAGTATGTCGCCAAACAAGTAAGAAATTGGAAAAAAAAGTATGCCTGCGCCGTAGGTAACTTCACCCAGCAGGGGTAGGGTGATGACAGCAGCTTTGCCGGCACCAATGAGATTTGAGCAGAGTAAAACGGTAACAAAGGCGACTAGCAATAAATCATAGTATCGGTAGCGGCGTACGGGTTGAGTCGTCATGGGGTTATCGGCGTTGATCGCCGCTCCGAAAAATGGCGTAGTTACGGTGAGTGTGATTGACACTACTCACTAAGCACTACGCCCTGCACACTGCGCACATCATTCACAGACTTAAATTTGTTAATGCGCCTAAGATTTTTTTCAAGGGTTGTTGTAGCTTGGGCAGCAAACTAAATTTGGTGGACGTTTCAAAGCGTGCCGTATCACTCTTTCGCTTTGAGATTACAGCGGCCTTTTTCTGAAAATAGCAAGGGCTTGTAATAAGAAAAACTGCGCTTATCTGCCATATCAATATCTTCCTGGGTCAGATAGCGGCCGGTGTTGGTCATGTATTCATTGGCCATCAAAAAATTACCCGTGCCGATTTCGATTTTATAAAAATACTGCTCGATAAAACGATTGTCTACTCTAGTTTGATCTTCGTGCGTGATGATCAGTTTTTCATCCCATTTATCGACAATGATTTTTACTAAATTTTTTTGCTCTGGGTCTTTACGAGATATTTTCTTGGCTGATTCATCAACGATGAAGACGAAATTACATAGATTGGGGTATTCACGGCAGACGAAATCATTGCCACGCATTTTGGTTATGGAGCAGCGATAGACGGCTGCATGCACTGGCGCCATTAGCGTTATGGCAGCCACACAAGCCAGCAGGGCTTGAATCACAACGTGTTTAGTCTTGGTCATTGCGTAGGGGGTAATCCATCTCACATACGGGACAATTTTGATTATAGAGTAGCTTGAGTCTGTTCTTGCACTTAACCAGTTAAGATAGTAAGTCTGATGCTTTAGATGCAGTTTACTTAATTAAGTGGGTCTATCCCAGCGGGCGCACTCGCAGTCGTTGATAAGTCATCGTCATAGTTATTAGCGATTAATTGGCCGTGCACACTGGCGCCGGGCTCGACGGTAATAGCACTATGCTTGATGTTGCCGCGCACTTCTGCGCCATTGGTTAACTCTACATTGCCACTGGCGATAATGTTGCCGATGATTTTGCCAGCCACACGCACATTTTGAGCATGTATATCGCCTATGATCTCGCTGGTTGGGCCGATAACCACCCAATGAGTTTTACCCTCCGACTGCTCTATATTTCCCTCCAGGCGACCATCGATGCGGATGCTTTCTTCTACATGCAGCGTACCCTGCAGGCGCGTGCCCGCTCCCAAAACCGAACTGGCCATGCTGAGTGCTTTTCGGTTGGAAGGTGATTTCATTTTTGAAAACTTTTCATGCTGTTTTATAAATTTGATTATTAACTCAACAGGTCATAGCGAACTACACCCTTAGCCGAGCTTACCGTTAGAAGCCCTCTAAATGCGGCATGGCTGTTGCAGGTCCAGTGACGGGGCTGCCGCTATTGGGGTTTTTATTTGCAAACGCAAAGTCATCCATGGCTGACCCGGCCTCAGCCGGCATCGGGGCTTCATCAAAGGGGATGACTATCTTGTTTGCTTGCGGGGGTGAGTGAAGTGGTTTGGGTTCGATGTCGGCCATAGGCACGCTTAGGTCGGCGGCTAGGGCGTTAAAGGACAGGCATATCCAGAGCAATAGAGATTTGAGGAACAATTTCATGGTTAGCTTTTTCAGGATCGATGAGCGAAAAGTCGCATAAGCCGAATCATACCGGCTACTCGCAGTTGTGCGCACTAAGCCGTGCTAGCATCGCACGATCAACTTTACTATCGAGTTACCCATAATGAAACCCATAAGAATTGATTTCGTTTCCGATATTGCTTGTCCCTGGTGCGCCGTAGGCTTGGCATCGCTAGAGCAGGCGATAGAGCTAATTAAGGATGAAGCCACTGTTGAGCTTCATTTTCAACCCTTTGAGTTGAATCCTCATATGGGTTCTGATGGCGAGGATATAGTCGAACATCTGTCGCAAAAATATCAAATGTCGCCTGAACAAGTAGCGGTCAATCAGCAACGCATTGCGCAGCGTGGAGAAGAGGTGGGTTTTCACTTCAACCAAGCAGGCCGCAGGCGAATTTACAATACCTTTGATGCGCATCGTTTGCTGCATTGGGCAGAGGCAGAGTGTGGCGGCCATGCTCAGCACAAATTAAAACGTTCACTGCTAGAAGCCTATTTCACTCAAGGTGAAAATCCATCAAATCACGCGGTGCTGCTCGATGCCGTCGAGCGAGCAGGTTTGGACCGAACGCGTGCAGGCGAGGTGGTGAGCAGTGATGAATTTCGCAACGAGGTAAGACAAAGTCAGCAGCTCTATATATCGCAAGGCATTAACTCTGTACCTGCGGTGATTATCAATCAGCGATACTTAGTTCAGGGTGGACAACCAGTGGAAGTATTCGAAGGAGCACTGCGTCAGGCAGTGGCTGAGACATAAGCCGCTGGTGTCCAACAAGTGGCGAGATGCAGTTACAAAGATTCGTGCCGCAAGAACCTAACTTATTTGCACGCGCTTTAACGGCCCTAATGTTTGCCAGACATTTCACCATTGAGATTTATCGCTTTATATCAACCTGCTTGATGATTAGGTAAATTCCCAACTTCATAAGCAGTCTGATCAACTTGTCTGCATAAACGACAGTTCATAGTAAATCGTATGCATCCCTTCAAGTCAGTTGATATTTTTTGCGACGTTATTGATAATTTTGGTGACGCTGGCGTGAGCTGGCGATTAGCACGCGCACTATCCTCACAAGGGATGTCGGTCAGACTTTGGATTAATGATCTATGGTGTTTGAAACACTTAAGACCAGCGCTGGATGACTGTTTAGCTGAGCAAGTACTTGATGGTTTTGAGGTCATCGCTTGGAATGAACACGCTGAATTCGACTATCAACCGGCTGATGTAGTGATTGAAGCTTTCGGATGTCGACTGACTGACTCTATGCTGAATCATATGTCCAATGCCAATCCTGCACCTGTTTGGATTAATTTGGAATATCTGTCTGCTGAATCATGGACGGTTGGCAGTCACTGTTTGCCATCACACCATCCTCGGTTGCCCTTGACGCAGTATTTCTTTTTCCCTGGTTTTGTAGCCGAATCGGGTGGGCTGCTACGAGAAGACGGTTTGATGCAAGCGCGTTTAGCATTCAATTTAGAGATGCGTGCAGCATTTCTGAAAAATCTAGGCATAGATGTTACTTTGAACACTAGGCTTATTTCATTATTTTGCTATGAGCAGGCGCCGATTGAGGACTTATTTAAAGCGATGCGTTCGGGGCCACCTACACATTGCTTGGTGCCTGAAGGTGTAGCTAAAAATGTACTAGGCCAGCGAATGGCGAATGATTTATCAGCTGGCAGTCAGATAAGCGACGGCCAGCTAACAATCAGTATCATTCCTTTTCTGGAACCTGATGACTACGATCGCTTACTGTGGAGTTGTGATGTGAATTTTGTGCGCGGGGAGGATAGCCTGGTGCGCGCGCATTGGGCACATCACCCCTTTGTGTGGCAGCTGTACCCTCAACATGACGACGCGCACATCATCAAGTTGACCGCTTTTCTGGACCATTTTTGTTTGGGCATGAGTGAGCCTGATGCGCTAGTTGTCAGGGCTTTCTGGCTGGCGTGGAATGGCAACTCTGTGGCAACGCTCGATTGGGCATCTTTCGCCAAAACATTGCCACGATTAGGTACACACCACAGGCTTTGGTCGGCGAAAGTGTCATCGGTGGATGAGCTCTCGACTCAACTAATTCGTTTCGCAAGCAAAATCGGTTAAAATCTCGCGTGTTTTAACTGACTCACCCCTGCGCATACATCAATTACATCCGCGGGTTAGTCACTTCAGTAACTTCAGACTATCACTATGAAAACCGCTCAAGAAATCCGCGTTGGTAATGTCGTTATGGTTTCCGGCCAGCCTATGGTCGTAATCCGCACCGAATTCTCCAAATCTGGCCGCAATGCATCTGTGGTCAAGATGAAAATGAAAAACCTACTCACCGAAGCGGGGCTCGAATCCGTTTACAAGTCCGATGAGAAGTTTGAAATCGTAAACTTGGATCGTAAAGAAGCGACGTACTCTTACTTTGCTGATCCGCTGTATGTATTTATGGATGTCGATTACAACCAGCACGAGGTTGAATCTGAAAATCTGGGTGATGCCATTAATTACCTTGAAGATGGCATGGCTTGTGAAGTTGTCTTCTACAACGAAAAGGCGATCTCTGTTGAGCTACCAACGACAGTGGTGCGGGAAATTACCTACACCGAACCTGCTGTTAAAGGCGACACATCGGGCAAGGTGCTCAAGCCAGCAAAAATTGCCACGGGATTCGAAGTCTCGGTGCCTTTGTTTGTAGGTCAGGGCGACAAAATAGAAATCGATACGCGTACAGGTGAATACAAACGCCGTGTGTAATTAGTCTTACGCTCATAAAAAAACCGCAGCTTAGTCTGCGGTTTTTTTATTTGCATCGTAGTCTTGTTGACTCAACCTAGGTAGGAAGAAGATGGTCGTTGAGTCATAAAATTTTTCGAGCGGAATTTACAAACGAATCTCAAGCGTTCCTCACCTGCAGAACCCAATCGCACAGGTTGAAATTTTAGTTTTTCTACCGGATGTTCTGGCTCTTGATGCAAAGGTTTTCCAGCCGGTTCAGTGGTTCGGTAGTAGGCATTGCCGGTGTAGGCAATTTTGCCCGTGCTGCAGTCGAAATAGTTGATGTAGGTAGACGATTGGTAGGGAACATCATCAGGCCCGTACTGGGGCACTGACCAGGAAGTTCTTAGGAATGCGCGTAGATAGTCTTCTTCACGAACAATACTGCCCATGTCGACATACCAACTCACGGTTTTGTCTTTTTCTTCTGTTTCTGAAATTAGCTTCCACTCTGTGGCATAGGCCGAATGGGTCAGCAGTATCATCAACAGACTTGTCAGCATTGTTTTCATGTGCACCTCTGGCAGCAATCACTAACGCAGATCGTACCGGAAATGGAAAATTGCTGCCTGCGGACCCGAGGACGAACCCTATTCAGGGTCTTGGTAGCCCAGCCTATGTGAGATAGCTTTTGCACAGGCATTTACTTGTTTTGCAATGTTGCCACTCCAGTTAGCATCGAAACTTCCTGCTGGGCCTATAGCCGTGATGCCCAGCCTGATCGTGCCTGTATGCTCAAAAACAGGGGCACATATCGCATTGATACCCGGTATGGGTTCCCCCTGAACGCGCGCCATGCCGCGTTTACGCACATCACTTAGCAGGTTCTCCAGAGCTGGGGCTTTCATGCCCTGGGCGCCAAACGCGGCTGCGATGCCATTGCGTTTTTCTTGTGCGAGCATACGATCGACTTGCCGCGGAGGTAGAAAAGCAGCAAATACGCGGCCAGTGGCCGTTGATTGTATGGACATGACTGTACCGGTGCGCATGTTGACGTGAATTGGGTAGCTGGATTCAGCAATGTAAATGATGGTGGGTCCCTGATTGCCCAGCACCGATAAGCCGATTGTTTGGTCGATGTCATCAGCCAGCTGAGTGATCATGGGTATGGCGATACGCACAGGGTCTAGTAGCTGGAGGCTGATTAAACCCAGCTGCAGCGCGAATGGCCCTAGCTCATAGCGACCCGTCAGCAGATTTTGCTCAACCAGTCCAAAGCTGCCAAAGCTCACCAAATAGGGGTGAGCTTTGGCCGAGGGCATGCCGGCTTTTTTTGCCAAGTCACCCAAACTCATGGGACTACCTTCCTCGACCAGGGTCGTTAGCAAACGACCGCCTATTTCTATGGACTGTATGCCGCGTCGGCTCTTTGCTGAGGATTTTTTAGGCAGATCGGACATGTTGGTTAGTTGGTAACGGCTTATTCAACCCATGAGAATAATTCGTCTATAACAAACGAATTGACCTAAAACGAATTCTATCTTACCCTCGCTTGGGCTCGCTGCCTAGCGCAAATCGGTGCTGTGCGCGGCCACCACATCACACAGGTCGTGATTTTTTTGTACAGACAAAATTTTATTATCGACCTTGTTACGGAGACGTTTATGAGTGCCAAGCCATTTGCATCGCAAGCTGACGTGCAAGAAAAGAAAACCAGCTTTATCAAATTGTCTGAAAACGCCTATGCATACACGGCAGAAGGTGACCCAAATTCTGGTGTAATTATTGGTGATGATTCAGTGATGGTGATCGACACCACAGCTACGCCTATCATGGCGCAGTCGCTGATTGCGCATATACGTGAGATCACTGATCTGCCTATTAAGTATGTAACTCTGACTCATTACCATGCAGTACGCGTGCTGGGAGCTTCTGCTTATTTTAAAGAAGGTGCGCAGCAAATCATTGCCTCGCGTGGAACCTATGAGTTGATAGTCGAGCGCGGTGAGCAAGATATGAAATCGGAAATCGATCGATTTCCAAGGCTGTTTGCCGGAGTTGAATCGGTCCCTGGATTGACTTGGCCAACGCTGGTATTCGAGCGCGAAATGACTTTGTTTATGGGTAAGCTCGAAGTCAACATTATGCATGTAGGTATGGGTCATACCAAGGGCGACACTATCGTTTGGATACCATCACAAAAAGTATTGTTCTCGGGTGATTTGGTCGAGTACCAAGCCGCTGCCTACACAGGTGATGCGCAATTAGAAGAGTGGCCACAGACACTCGAGGTATTACGTGCCATGGGTGCACAAAAATTAGTGCCAGGGCGTGGCCCGGCATTACTCAATCCTGATCAGGTCAATGAGGGTTTGGATTACACACGCGATTTTGTTACCACCTTACTCAAAAGCGCAAAAGAAGCTGTGGCAGCGGGTCATGATTTGAAAGCAGCGATGGCTCATGTGCGCTCGTACATGGACGCAAAGTTTGGCCATGTGTTTATTTATGAGCACTGCCTGCCGTTTGATGTTACGCGTGCTGTAGATGAAGCCAAGGGCATTAAACATCCCAGAATCTGGACTGCCGAGCGTGACAAAGAAATGTGGCACGCGCTACAACACTGATCAGTCAGGCGAGCGCACGAATGCAACCAGATTATCAACATCTGAAATTCTCTTATCAGCGACCATCGGATTTTGGTCAGGAGCCACCAGCGCATCTGCCTGTTGTAGTGGTGGGCGCTGGTCCGGTGGGTTTGGCTGCTGCGATCGACCTGGCACGGCATGGCGTGCGTGTTGTAGTGCTTGATGATGGCGATAGCCTCTCCGTTGGATCGCGGGCCTTGTGTTACGCAAAACGCACCTTAGAGATTTTAGATCGCCTTGGTTGCGGCGACGCGGTAGTAAACAAAGGTGTTTCCTGGAATATTGGTAAGGTTTTTTTTCGTAATGAACCTCTTTACAGTTTTAACTTACTACCTGAGCCCGATCATCACCGTCCAGCCTTTGTGAACCTCCAGCAGTATTACTTGGAGGGATATCTCTACGAAGCAGCGCAGCTGCTACCTTTATTAGAAATCCGATGGAAAAATTGCGTAATCAATGTTACTCAAAATTCTGAATCCGCTGACATTACGATAGCGACTCCTGACGGCGACTACCGCTTGACGGCAGATTATGTGATTGCCGCCGATGGTGCACGTAGCCCGGTTCGATCCGCATTAGGATTAGAGAGTAAGGGGCGTGTGTTTCGCGATCGATTTTTGATTGCAGACGTCAAAATGAAAGCAGATTTTCCGACAGAGCGATGGTTTTGGTTTGATCCGCCGTTTCATCCTAACCAATCGGTTTTATTACATCGCGAAGCGGATGACGTCTGGCGAATAGACTTTCAATTAGGTTGGGATGCAGATCCTGAAGAAGAAAAAAAGCCTGAAAATGTCATCCCACGCGTGCGTGCTTTGCTAGGGGATCACGTTGATTTCGATCTGGAATGGGTGAGTGTTTATACCTTTGCGTGCATGCGGATGGAAAAATTTCGCCATGGACGTGTGCTGTTTGCTGGTGATGCAGCACATGGTGTGTCACCGTTTGGTGCGCGTGGTGCAAACAGCGGCATACAAGATGCCGACAACCTGTGTTGGAAGTTGGCGCTAGTGCTGCGCGGCGAAGCCTCTGACAAATTACTCGATACGTATGGGGAAGAGCGCGAACTGGCAGCGGACGAAAATATTTTAAATTCCACACGCTCAACGGATTTTATTACACCCAAAAATCATGCTAGCCGTATTTTTCGTGATGCAGTGCTGTCACTAGCAAAAGAACATCCCTTCGCACGACGGTTGGTTAACAGTGGCAGATTATCGCTACCGTCTACGTATAGTGCATCATCATTAAATACCCTTGACGCTCATCCTTTCGCAAGTTCTATGTGTCCGGGATCACCTGCTAGTGATGCGCCGATACTACTTGCAACAGGCAAGCGTGACTGGTTTGTTCAACAACTAGGCGAACAATTTTGCGTAGTACTGTTTACAGACCAGTACCAAACAATTGAAGATCTGCCCAACGCACTGGTGTGGCAAGTGCTTCCTCAACCAGCACTAGGTAATTCGACTCACGAACAAGTGATCATTGATGTTGACGGTTTAATCGCACAGCGCTATGACGCCAAGCCAGGCACAACTTATTTATTTCGACCGGATCAGCATGTTGCTGCACGCTGGCGTCAATTTGATCAATTAGCTATTCAATCTGCGCTGAGTAGAGCATGTTTGCAGGAGCAGCATGTATGAGTGAACTGATTACAGACAATAACTTTACTCAGCCTGATGATTTCTATGAGGCGTTAATCAGTATTCATAGCGATTTGACGCCAGAGCAAAGCGAAGCCTTGAATGCGCGCCTGGTGTTATTGATGGCCAACCATATAGGTGATCTGTCGATCATAAATCAGGCCATGGCGTTGGCACGCTCATCCATTGTGACTAATGAAACTACGGAGTAGACATAGCCATGTCTAAATTAATGAATTCTTATTTGTCAGGTTTTGGTAATGAATTTGCCACTGAAGCCCAATCAGGAATTTTACCCGTAGGTCGAAATTCACCGCAAAAAGTAGCGCGTGGTTTGTATGCTGAACAGCTTTCAGGAACGGCATTTACAGCGCCACGCGCAGAAAACCGGCGTTCGTGGCTCTACAGAATACGGCCTAGTGCCGTGCATGGAAAATTTACAGAAAAAAATCATCCTACCCTGTGTGATGGATCATTCCATGAGTTAGATCCTTCACCAAATCAATTACGCTGGAATCCATTTCCTGTTCCAACAACAGCGTGTGATTTTATCGATGGTTTGGTCACTATCGCTGGCAATGGCAGCGCTGATACACAATCGGGCATTGCTATTCATCTGTATCTGGCGAATCAATCGATGACAAATCGATTTTTTTATAACGCCGATGGCGAGCTATTACTCGTTCCTCAGTTGGGTGAATTGAACTTGCGTACGGAGTTTGGTGTGATTGATATTAAGCCCGGCGAGATTGCAGTTATTCCGCGAGGAGTGCGCTTTGCAGTTGATCTGCTGGGTGATTCTGCAAGGGGTTATGTCTGTGAAAATTATGGATCGCTGTTACGCCTGCCTGATTTGGGCCCCATAGGTGCGAATGGACTTGCCAATCCGCGCGATTTCTTAACCCCTGTAGCTGCCTTTGAAGACCAAGAAGGTCAATTTGAATTGATCGCTAAATTTGCAGGGAAATGTTGGACTGCATCTATAGATCATTCGCCTTTAGATGTCGTTGCATGGCACGGTAATTACGCGCCATATAAATACGATCTGGCGCATTTTAATGTGATGAATTCGGTCAGCTTTGATCATGCTGATCCGTCGATTTTTACCGTACTAACGTCACCGTCGGCTATGGCTGGCACAGCCAATCTTGATTTAGTTATATTCCCGCCGCGTTGGATGGTAGCTGAAAATACATTTCGACCACCGTGGTTTCATCGTAATGTCATGAGCGAATACATGGGGCTGGTACATGGACAGTACGATGCCAAGGCTGAAGGTTTTTTACCTGGTGGAGGCAGTCTGCACAATTGCATGTCAGCTCATGGGCCGGACGTCGCAAGCTTTGAAAAAGCCAGTCATGCAGATTTGGTACCGCAAAAAATCGATCAGACACTGGCCTTTATGTTTGAAACACGCTTGCCATTACGTCCAACCAAGCTGGCGATGGAATCACCTCACTTGCAAAGTGACTATATAAATTGCTGGCAGGGATTTAAAAAATATTTTACTAATTAACCTTTGTTATGCATCCAAATACACCGTCGTTGAAGTCGTTCATACCGGTTGATCCAGCATCAGATTTTCCTATACAAAATCTGCCTTTTGGGATTTTCAGTACGCGTAATGCTCCTGATTTACGCGCAGGTGTAGCGATCGGTGAGTGGGTGCTCGATTTGGCTCAGTGTGAAAGAGCAGGTTTACTTGCACCGAGTAGTCAGCCGGTATTTGATAAACCAAACTTGAACGATTTCATTGCACTGGGTCAGGCTATCTGGCGTTCTACGCGTGCTCAGATTAGTTTGCTGTTACGCAGTGATCATGCGCGTTTGCGTGATGATGTGCAGTTGCGTACAAGTGCATTGATTCCTATGCATGAAGCCATCATGCATCTTCCAATTGCTGTGACTGGATATACCGATTTCTATTCATCCAAAGAGCACGCAACGAATGTGGGGTCGATGTTTCGTGATCCCGCGAATGCTTTGCTACCCAACTGGTTACACCTGCCTGTGGGTTATAACGGTCGAGCCAGCTCAGTGGTTGTCAGTGGTACAGACGTTCGTCGGCCTGTGGGACAAATTAAACCGCCCACCTCGGAGCAACCAATTTTTGCAGCCTGTGCCAAGCTTGACTTTGAATTAGAAACGGCATTCATAGTGGGCGCTAATACAGTGCTGGGCGATCCGGTATCAGTACATGATGCCGAGGATATGATTTTTGGCATGGTGTTATTAAATGACTGGAGCGCGCGCGATATACAGCAGTGGGAATATGTTCCGCTCGGACCATTTAATGCAAAAACATTTGCAACCTCTATTTCACCATGGGTAGTTATGATGGAAGCGCTGGAACCATTTCGTGTGGCCGGCCCTGAACAACACCCGGAACCTCTGCCTTACCTGCGTCAGACAGGTAATCATAGTTTTGATATTGCATTGTCTGTTGATATTGAGCCTGCTAACAGTCAGGAATCAACCAGGTTATGCAACACTAACTACCGCGCTATGTATTGGAGTATGGCGCAGCAGCTTGCGCATCACACGGTTTCTGGCTGCAATGTGCGAGTTGGTGACCTTATGGCGTCTGGCACCATTAGTGGCACGCAACCCGATTCGTTTGGTAGTTTGCTGGAGCTAAGTTGGAATGGGCAGCGGCCCGTGACACTAAGCGATGGACATACACAGCGTAGTTTTCTTCATGATGGCGATGTGCTTACTCTGCGAGGTGCATGTCACGGCAAACATTATCGTTGTGGATTTGGATCGGTGACTGGCCGAATAATGCCTGCGCTAGTGAACTACTAAGAGAATTTCTCACTCCGTCGCTCAGCAGTTATTATGGATGGCTTTTTAATGGCTTACTCAGCACTGACTGAGTCGCGAAGTTAGCGACGTGCATACGACATTCAAGACAAGACGGGTGCAACCCGCACGCTAGGGAGAAAACATGCAGGAACCAGGCTTACTGGATACGGAAGCGGAGTTTAGTCGTGGTCCGTTAGGAGAAAAACTCTACGAGATAACCCGCATCTTTGCCATTGGCGGTGGACTAGGTTTTATTGCCTTAGTCGTCATGTCATTGATTTCTATCGTAGGCCGGAAACTGGTTTCTATGCCCATACCTGGCGATATCGAGGTCATGCAAATGGGCACCGCTGTGGCATCGGCGGCCATGCTTGCCTATTGTGAGATGGAGCGACACCATCTGCGCGTCGATTTTTTCACTGCTTCTGTATCGCCTAAAACGCGTGAAATACTCGATACTTTTTCTCATTTATTGCTAGGGTTGGTGGCCGCTTTGATTGCGTGGCGTACGGCCGTTTCTGCAATCTCTATCAAAGAAGCAGGCGAGACTTCAATGATACTTGCCTGGCCAGTATGGGTAGTCGTGGCAGCCATTGTGCCTAGCTTTGCTTTACTTGCTCTCTCTGGTTTTTACAACGCGGCTATGCACTGGAAATCAGCTGCATCAGGAGTATCCACATGAGCGGCATGACAATAGGCATGATCATGTTTGCCGTGTTGATGGTACTTTTGGCACTGCGTGTACATATAGGTATAGGTATGTTTTTGGTAGGTGCAGCCGGTTTTGTGGTTATGAATGATTATGCTTGGCTCCCTTTGCTAAATGCTCTAAAAAATCTCGCGTATTCGCGGTTTTCAAATTACGACCTCGCTGTTATTCCTCTGTTTATGCTCATGGGGCAGTTTGCAACTAATGGCGGCTTGTCGCGAGCGTTGTTCACTTGCGTAAATAATTTCGTTGGCCATTTTCGTGGTGGTGTTGCGATGGCGGCCGTTGGTGCATGTGCTGCCTTTGGCGCTATTTGTGGGTCGTCTCTGGCAACCGCTGCCACGATGGGGCAAGTCGCTTTACCTGAACTGCGTCGTTATAACTATGCCGGGTCATTGGCTACCGGGGCGCTGGCTGCTGGCGGTACCTTAGGCATTATGATTCCACCCTCCGTGCCCTTAGTGATTTATGCAGTATTGACGCAAGAGTCTATCGGCAAGCTGTTTATGGCAGCGATTATTCCTGGCCTGCTTGCGATGCTGGGTTACATGCTAGTTATTCGCTTGGTGGTGACCTTCAAACCAGAGGCAGGCCCAGCAGGTGAGCGTGTTCCCACCGCTACTGCGCTGCGCTCTCTATTGGGTGTCATTCCGATCATTCTGGTTTTTGTCGTGGTGATTGTGGGTATTTACGGTGGCTGGGCCAACCCAACCGAGGCAGCATCGATTGGTGTTTTCGCTTGCGGGTTATTAGCCATCGCAGGTGGCATGCGATTTGAAGGTATTTTAAAAAGCATCACGGGTACGGCTCAGGCAACAGCGATGATTTTTCTTGTACTGCTGGGTGCTGACATGCTCAATGCGGGGTTGGCTATTACGCAAATGCCGACGGAACTCGCTGGGTGGGTGCAGGGTAGTGGTTTGCCACCGCTGTCTGTCATTTTTGCAATTCTGCTGATTTATATTTTTCTCGGCTGTGTGATGGATTCGTTAGCAATGATATTGCTAACCATTCCTATTTTTTATCCGATTGTGATGGGCCTTGATTTTTGGGGCATGACAGTAGCTGATAAATCTGTTTGGTTCGGTATTTTGGCATTGATGGTGGTAGAGATAGGTCTAGTGCATCCACCTGTAGGAATGAATATTTACATCATCAACAGGTTAGCCAAGGATGTACCTGTGATGGAAACTTTTAAAGGTGTTGTTCCTTTTCTGGTGTCTGATTTGATTCGTACAGTTGCTCTGGTTTTTTTCCCGGCCATCTCGCTCTATCTGGTGCATACACTAGGCTCATAATTTTTTCTCCCGGGTGCAAACATGAAACTACCTACACGCGAACTGATTGTATCGCTGGTATTGTTGGGTTTGGCAGGAACTCCATTGGCTCAGGTGGTGACGCTCAAGGTTCATCATTTTCTGCCACCCGCATCGACAACACATAAAAATTTTATTGTTCCATGGTGTGAAAAAATCGCCAAAGAATCGGCTGGTCGACTGAAGTGCCAAATTTATCCTGCGATGCAGATGGGCGGCTCGCCACAGCAACTCTATGATCAGGTCAAAGATGGCGTGGCAGATATCGTCTGGACAGTGCCTAGTTATCAGGCTGGCCGTTTTCCAGTAATAGAGGCATATGAATTACCTTTCATGGTTCAGGATTCTGAACGTGCCAGTCGTGGACTTTGGCACTACGCAATCCGCAATGCCACGGCGGAATTCAAAGGTGTTAAGCCGATTTTGTTTCATGTGCATGATGGCTCTCTCATGCACACAACAAAAAAACAGATTAAAACCCTAGAAGATTTCAAAGGCTTAAAGCTGAGAGCGCCGACTCGTCAAGGCTCTAAGATGCTCGCAGCGCTGGGGGCAACACCCGTGCCCATGCCATTACCACAGGCAGCCGAAGCGTTATCAAAAGGGGTGATTGATGGTGTGATGATTCCGTGGGAGGTTGTGCCGGCCGTGAAATTTGATGAAGTCACCAAATTTCATACCGAAGCCGCACCTGGTGAGCCACAAATGTCCAATACGGTATTTTTATTCGGTATGAATCCGGCGAAATACGATGCGCTGCCTTTAGAGCTTAAAAAAATCATTGATTCCAACAGCGGCCCTGATCCATCGGCTTGGGTAGGAAAAGTATTTGCTGATGATGCACTGCCCGGAAAAAAATCAGCTGAGGCACGTAAAAACACAATATATGTTTTACCTGCGGCAGAACTTAAACGCTGGGAGGCAGCAACATTAAGCGTCACGGAAGAGTGGATAAAAGATATGTCGGCCAAAGGTTTTGACGGCAAGCGATTGTTTGACGAAGCCAAGGCTGGCAGTAAGTAATCAGTATTTTTTTATCAACGATTTCTTCTACATCGTGTTTTGAGTGTAAGTAAACTCTTGCGCACCGTTTTCCTTACGTCTACTTGTTACTCCGTAAGCGAATCAAGGAGTTAGCTTCTTTTTGTGAAGCAGTTCACGTCTTTTTTTATTCGGCCAGCATTGAATCTAGTATTCGGCTTAACCATTAAAAATTATCTTTTAGAAAATATTTAGCCGGTCTTTCGAGATGTAAAGCCTGTCAATGGTGTATTTTTCATAAAAAAATATAACTTATTGATTAAATTGGATTTACTCTCTGTTCCACGATTAATTAGTTGTTTTAAAGATACGTTTATTTCGCAAAAATGCATCATTAACAGTTTATTTTCAATCAAACTCTTGAAAATGTTGCACCGATGACATATAAATTAACATTCGAGTAATTGCTCGTTGGCAATTCGGCCGTATTTCGGCTGTTTGTTACCTAATAAAAATCCCAAGGGGAGAACCGCCATGGACAAACATCCTCTGGTATCGCAGGATGGCTACGATCCGAATCGTTTGCTGGATGCGTTAATCCAGAAGCTGAATCTGAAAAATGATGCTGCTCTGTCGCGTGCACTAGAAGTGCGGCCGCCGGTGATAAGTAAAATCCGGCATCGCACTTTGCCAGTTGGCGCTTCACTGCTTATTCGTATGCATGAAGTGACTGACTTAAGTATTCGCGAGCTGCGTGAACTGATGGGCGACCGTCGTAAACGTATACGCATTAGCGAGGTTGACGGTAAGCCTAGAAAAATTGACGACGATATTTAAGTCGTCAATTGGCTATGGAATTACTGGTTCAGTGGTAATTGGACGATTAACCAGCACAAATGTTGGACTAGGGGCCAAGCTCATAACTGAGTTAGCCCCTTTTTATTTGTCCGGCATGCTGCATCGCATGATGACTTTATTGTTTTTCGAATGCAGAATTCCCCTGCAGAAATAAAATAATCTATCGCCAGAAGAGCGAGAGGAGACAGAAACCCGTCATGCGCAAGCATGGCGGGTTTTTTTTAAATAAAGAGTGGATTCAAGCTCACCATACACTGTATGCAGTCGCTATCGTATTTTTGAAATACTTCTTCAAAGAAATCATAAGTAAAGTTTATAACTGGCATCACAAACAGAAAGCAGACATGGCAAAAGAGGATTGATAAAGTTGCATCTGTCTCCTCCAGCCTTCAATAAGGATGGATTTAACCCGGCTAGGCTCACGCGTAGTCGGGTTTTTTTCTGGTCATTTCTTGAGACTGCGTTGGATCAAATTCAGATAATCAATAAAAATCAGTCACTTAAGCAATCTTTCGCTACTTATCCACAAAACTATCCACGGTGATTGTGATTCATGATCTGCGTTGCCGTTTCCCCTTTCTTGGTGTAGCGTTGGGCCGTCGTTGGATGTCCAACTAAATGCCCTGTCGGGGTATTTTTACGGAGGAGCGCATGTACAAGACCATATTGGTTGCATACAACGGAACGCCCGAAAGTCGAGTGGCGCTTCAAGAATGCCTACGTATGACGCCAGCTCAAGGTGCGTCCATACACTTATTGGCAGTAGTAAGTCCCCCTCCTTATCTGCTCGTTGGAGAGTTTGCCGCGGCTGCAGTGCTCAGCGTGGAGGAGGGGTTGACTGTAGAAAAAGAAAAAATGGCTAAAGAACTCGAGGCTGGAGCAGCCATGCTGACCAATGCTGGTTTAAATGTGATTCCTCATCTTGAAATAGGCGAGCCAGTCAGCGTCATCGAGGAGCTAGCTCATGAACTTAAAGTTGAGCTAGTCATCGTAGGACACTCCAGACAAAAACCCATGGCTTTGCGCTGGTGGCGAGGCAGCACTGACACGCTATTGGTAGAGAAATTGAAATGTAGTTTGTTAGTGGCATCAGGAGCGACTAATTTAAGCTAGTAGCGCGGGGGCTGAGCCAGCGCCGCATAGCTCTTGCTGACAGACGCAGTGTATTGAGTATGCGTGCTGCAGGTGAATGTTCAGGCTGCGCTGATTGATCCTCCAGCCAACGATGTAATTGGTACTTAGCTGCATTGAGGGCTAATCGTAAGGTTGCGATGGGATGGCGCAGCATATCGGTGGGTGTTCGGTAAATTGTCAGGTGATCTAATATTTCGCGCATACCCAGAGCAGAGCGCTTGCTGCTCATATTGCCGCCTAATAAATGAAACCGCTTCGCACCTAACTCTATGCAATGAATAATCATTAAATGACGACTGAGCGTACCCAGGCCAAATGGGTCATACCTTGGATCATGAGCAGTGATGATGGAAAAAATATCATCACCAAAACGACAAGCGAGCGTACCTGCACCCAAACCCTGGTCAGAGCCAACTAAACCTACTATGCCATGAGTACGCATCAGTGCAATCAATTCATTGGTTGCCTCCTCATTTAGTGCGGATGATTTTTCTTTTACTGCCATACGTGAATGATTGAATCGTACGACTTCCCGTATCAGATCGTCACTCACATCACTTCCGGCATGAACACTATGGGTGAAATTAGGTAGTAAACGGTGAGCGCGAGTAAGCGATTTTTTTATGGATTTGCGAGTAGCTTTTCCAAGCTGGTTTACATAAGCTAGTTCGGTTGTAGGTAATGTTATGACGATGTCCTCAGTACACGACCAACGTAGATGAGGTCTGGATAATCGCTCCTGTGGTGGAGCAACTGCATGAAAATCTATTTGAGTAATATCGTTCTCATGGCTAAACATATACTCGCAAAAATCATCAACAGCTTCTCTGCTTAAACGCATTCCTTCATTAATGACTCGAATGGCCTGTCCTGCTTTTCGAAAAAGAAAAATAGATTCTGGCTGTTGGTCTAGACTGCGCCATTTAACGTAGGTACTGGCATCACGCAGGCTGTGAGATTTAAGTGTGGCGAGTGATGCATGTAAATTACCATACAGCGTATCCAAAGCGTGGGTTACGAAATCGGGTATGTAGTTTGGGTAGATAGATACTGTTGATGCAGACTCTATTCGAACCATACTGAAGTTGGACATAGTAATTGCACCTCCTGGATGCACTGGAGTAGTTGAGTGGATGGCTTTTGCTGTAAGGCTATGTAGATTCTGTAACGACTTGCGTCGTTCATACTGACGGACATGGGCCAAGCCAATTAGAACTGGGCGAAGCTTTCGGCAGCTATAGGTTGATCATGCTCGTAAGACAGGCATTTGGTGCCGTGCTTTTTTGGCAAAACTCGGTGAGTAGCTGATCAGGGAACATAACCAATCAATGAGACTTGCATGACGGGCCAGTGGAGATATGCGGGGTGGGGCTAAGTGAATCTAGTAGTAAGCTGGTACTAGTTACGGCCGAAACGCCTCGTTTAAATTAATCAGTACTTCCTTTAGCTAGCCAAAATGGCTAGACTCTTGAACTTTTTTACGGAATGCAATGACGGACTCAGTCAATCTTCAGCAGCACGATGAGCAACAGGGCAAGGGCGTGACCACGCCGGGTCCGGTATCCCGTGAAAAAATCGCTCTCGAAGTAGCACGCCGACGTACCTTCGGCATTATTTCTCACCCGGACGCGGGTAAAACTACTCTGACTGAAAAGCTATTGCTTTTTTCAGGTGCTATTCAACTCGCAGGCACAGTGAAGGCCCGTAAAAGCGGTCGTCACGCCACCTCTGATTGGATGGAAATCGAAAAGCAGCGCGGTATCTCTGTCGCTAGCTCGGTTATGCAGTTTGAGTACCGCGATCATGTCGTTAACCTACTCGATACACCAGGTCACCAAGATTTTTCTGAAGACACCTATCGCGTTCTAACGGCAGTTGACTCTGCGTTAATGGTGATAGACGCGGCTAAAGGTGTAGAAGCGCAGACGATCAAACTACTCAATGTCTGCCGCATGCGTAATACCCCCATTATTACCTTCATGAACAAAATGGATCGTGAGACGCGCGATCCACTTGAGTTGCTTGATGAGCTCGAATCGGTACTCGAAATTCAGTGCGCCCCAGTCACGTGGCCTATAGGCATGGGAAAATCATTTCGTGGTGTTTACCATTTGATGCGCGATGAAATTATGTTGTTTGCGCCGGGTAGTGAAAAAGCAGATCAAGAGTTTGAAATAATCAAAGGCTTGGATAATCCCCGCCTTGCACAAATGTTTCCTATGGAAATAGAACAACTAAAAATGGAAGTAGAGCTGGTGCATGGAGCTTCACATCCGTTTAATCTTGAGGCTTTCCTGAGTGGTAAGCAGACGCCTGTATTTTTTGGTTCGGCGATTAATAATTTTGGTGTGCGTGAAATCTTGAACGCCTTGCTCGATTGGGCGCAGCCTCCTAAAGAACGTGATGCCACGATACGTGAGGTTAGGCCAGATGAGCCAACCTTCTCTGGTTTCGTTTTCAAGATTCAAGCAAATATGGATCCTGCGCATCGCGATCGTATTGCTTTTCTGCGCGTTTGTTCAGGCCATTTTGAGCGCGGGATGAAGATTAAGCATTTACGATTAGACAGAGAAATAAAAGTGTCTTCCGTAGTGACTTTCATGGCGTCGTCGAGAGAGCAGGTTGAAGAAGCTTATGCCGGCGATATTATTGGGTTGCCCAATCACGGCAACATGCAAATCGGCGATACGTTCTCCGAAGGCGAACCGCTGCAGTTCACAGGCATACCTTATTTTGCTCCTGACTTTTTTAGATCAGTTCGTATTCGTAATCCACTCAAGATTAAGCAATTGCACAAAGGTTTGCAGCAGTTGGGTGAAGAGGGAGCTGTTCAGGTTTTCAAGCCTGTACATGGCGGTGAATTAATTTTAGGTGCGGTCGGTGTGCTGCAGTTTGAAGTAGTCGCCAGTCGTTTAATGAATGAATATGGTGTCGATGCTGTTTTCGAAGGCACCAGCATCAATAGCGCGCGTTGGATTTCGTGCGACGATAAACGCATGCTTGCGGATTTTGAAAAATCATCTGCAGGTGGCAATCTGGCTCATGATGCCGCAGGTAACCTGGCTTATTTAGCCAGTTCAGGTGTAAACCTCAAGCTTACCCAAGAACGCTGGCCAGGCGTAACGTTTCACTCTACTCGTGAGCATGCCATTAAGGTCAGCTAGCCCTACCGAATCATGGCCGCTCGATCCCAGTCGCTGCATGCACCGGCCGCAATAGCACACCATTAAGCAGCGATTGCCTGGAAACGAGTTCCGTTTTTGCGGGAAGTCAATCGGGTCAGCTAGCTTGGTATTTACACTACATGTGCCTGAGCGGCCTAGCCGCAATTCCTAGATCAAACCAGTTTTCATGTGGACTTCGGTCGCGCAGGGGATTTTGTTAGTTTTTCGGAGGTAACACATGCTTACAGCCACTTATTCAATAGTCGCATTAGAACTTGAGCAAAAAAAAGTGCGCTGGACGTTTTCTTCGCTTCAGCACTACATACGTAACAGTATTCGACATATTCGATCCGCCGGGGGTATAGATACTGAGCAATTAGTTAAAAGAATTTCGCAGTTTGAAAATTATTGTCAACAACGCCGTATAGCGGTATTTTTAATTCCTGTATTACGAAAATGTACTCATGAGGCAGATGGCTTGCTTGATGAATTAGAAAAATTAAATAAAGCCAGTATCGCTTTGGTTAAATCATTACAGCAGAGGTTGCAGCTTGTTTTAACAAACGGGACTGCAATGATAGAAGAATTGTGTAGTTCACTAGAACAGTGTTGTTTGAATTTTTATCAGCGCTTCAATCGAGAAGAAGAATTAGTCAAGATAGCAGAGCGGGTAATGCCTAATGAGGCTTGGTTTGGATTGGCGACCAGCTTTCTGTCGCAACATAATCGTCATTCTGCTGCGCAGTTATCATTTTTTCTTGATGACGACTAACCACGTAGGCTTGGATAAATCCTTTGCTTCATCCTTGGGTTTATATAAATTGATTTCTTAAAAAAATACGACGCAGTTAATAGTAAGGCTTGCATATCTTTTCATAATTTGGCATGGTTCTAAAAAGCTTACTTTTTTTTAGAATCATGCCAAAATTTTTTCGATTCACCACACTCTCTTTGCGCGACCTGAGTATTACATTTGGTCCGCCTCTGTTGCTGGTAATCATGGCAGGTGTGATTGCCTATCGAATTATTGATCCATCACCGCCAAAGCGAGTGACCATTTCGGCTGGCCAGGAAAATAGCGCTTATGAAAATCTGGCAAAGCGCTACGCTACGGTGTTAGCAAAAGAGGGAATAGAGGTCAAAGTTATTCGATCTGAGGGTTCCTTAGAAAATCTCGACCGATTGAAAGATCCAGATTCGGGCATTGATATCGCCTTTGTTCAAAGTGGTTCTACCGATTTGGTTCAGGCGGAAAAAATTGGCTTAGTTTCATTGGGTAGTTTGTTTGTCGAGCCAGTATGGCTGTTCTACCGATCGGATACCCGACTTGGTCATCTGCAGCAATTTCGCTCATTGAAAATTAATGTTGGCCCACAGGGTACGGGAGTTCCTCAGCTATTCGGAAAATTATTGACTGCCAACGGGATAGATCCCAAGCGGCTGTCATTGACTGACATGGAAAATACTCCTGCAACCGTTGCGTTATTAGCAGGCAAAATTGATGGCATGGTATTTAGTTCAGCGGCAGAGGGGCTGTTGATACAAATGCTATTGCAAACACCCGGCATACGATTATTCAATTTCTCACAATCAGAAGCCTACTCCCGCCGCTTCCCTTTTCTGTCTGCTGTGAGTCTTCCAAAGGGAATTATTAATTTAGGCCACAATCAGCCCCCTCGTGATCTGCAACTTATAGCGCCGACGGCTACCTTGGTTGCGCGCGAGGATTTGCATCCCGCGCTTATAGACTTGTTCGTTCAAGCGGCGGCTGAAATTCATGGTGGGCCGGGTTGGTTTCAGCGACGCGGTGATTTTCCCAATGCACACTACACCGAGATTCCGGTAGCCGCCTCTGCTGAGAAATTCTTCAAACAAGGCCCTCCGCTATTGAACCGTTATTTGCCATTTTGGTTGGCGAATTTCTTTGATCGTATGTGGCTAGTAATGGTGGCACTAGGCGCACTTCTTTTGCCCTTATCCAGAGTAGTACCGCCTTTGTATGTGTGGAAGGTACGCTCCCGTATTTATCGATGGTATGGTCAATTGCGCAGTGTCGAGCAGGCGGTGGAGGAGGCAAGTGGGGCAGGCAAGCGTGCTATTTGTGATTACCAACTAAAACGACTCAGTGAAATCGAGCAGCGGGTAAATCAACTCACTATTCCATTGTCATTTGCAGAAGAGTTATACGATCTTCGTAGCCATATTAATTTCGTGCGCAAGCGAATTCTTTGGTTGCAGCAGAGTGCAGAGGTTCATAGCTCCGCGTGAGATGGGCAACTGCGCGAGCACACCATACGAGGGTGGGCTTCATACCCCAGAAATAAGCTTAAGTTTGACGCACCTGGGTGGCTACTGCACCTTGGCAATGCACCATAATAGTGCTTAATTCCAAAAGCGCACTTTAATAGTGCTTTTGTTTGGCGTGACGGATGCTAACTTTTATCTTCGGTAAATTTGTAAATGGTCAAAAGCCATTGGTTTTATAGGGGAAATTCCAACCTTTTCCATAGGCTCAGGATTGTGCCTGTAGCCATTGTTAATGGCATGGAACCTGCTATCATCCCGCCTCGAGATCCGGTCGTATTTCTACATCTCTAGCTTGCTATCAAGTTGGCAACTGATCGGCCCACGCTTTTATTACCCAAGTTACAAGAAACATTTTTAGGAGATTCGCATGTCAAAGACGGCTGCAGATGTATTGAAGATGGTGAAAGAGAACGAGGTCAAGTTTGTTGATTTTCGTTTTGCGGACACCAAAGGTAAAGAGCAGCACGTCACCGTGCCAGTTTCACATTTTGACATGGACAAATTTGAGTCCGGTCATGCATTTGATGGTTCGTCCATTGCTGGCTGGAAGGGTATTGAGGCATCCGATATGTTGCTCATGCCCGATGCCAACACCGCATCGCTCGATCCGTTCATGGAAGAGACTACATTGTTTATGCAGTGCGACGTGATCGAACCGGGCGACGGCAAAGGGTACGATCGTGATCCACGTTCTATCGCCAAGCGTGCTGAGGCGTATCTAAAATCTTCCGGTATGGGTGACACGGCCTACTTTGGTCCCGAGCCTGAGTTCTTTATTTTTGACAGCGTACGCTGGGGCATAGATATGTCTGGCTGCTTCGTGAAGATTGATTCAGAAGAAGCTTCATGGAGCACAGGCTCGAAAATCGAAGGCGGTAACAGCGGCCATCGTCCTACCGTCAAAGGCGGTTACTTCCCAGTGCCTCCGGTCGATAGCTTCCAAGACATGCGTTCAGAGATGTGTTTGATTCTGGAGTCGTTAGGCATCCCGGTTGAAGTGCATCACCACGAAGTTGCTGGCGCTGGTCAAAACGAAATCGGCACTCGATTCTCTACTCTGGTGCAGCGCGCTGACTGGACTCAGGTATTGAAATACGTCGTGTTTAACGTCGCACATACCTACGGTAAAACAGCGACCTTCATGCCCAAGCCTGTTGTTGGTGACAATGGATCAGGTATGCACGTCCACCAATCTGTCTGGAAAGATGGCAAGAATTTGTTTGCTGGTGATGGCTATGCCGGCTTGTCGGATTTCGCTCTGTACTACATCGGCGGCATCATCAAGCATGCGCGTGCTTTGAATGCAATTACTAACCCTGGTACCAATTCTTATAAGCGTTTGGTTCCAGGTTTTGAGGCACCAGTTAAACTGGCTTACTCCTCACGTAATCGTTCAGCCTCGATTCGTATTCCTCATGTACCGAATCCTAAGGGTCGCCGCATTGAAACGCGCTTCCCGGATCCATCAGCCAATCCTTACCTGTGCTTCTCTGCGCTGTTAATGGCTGGTTTAGACGGCGTACAAAACAAGATCCATCCAGGTGAGGCTGCATCGAAAGATCTGTACCATCTGCCGCCAGAAGAAGACGCAAAGATCCCAACCGTTTGTTCTTCGCTGGATCAGGCGCTGGAATATCTGGACAAAGATCGCGAGTTCTTGACTCGTGGCGGTGTGTTTAGCGACACCATGTTGGATGCATACATCGAACTGAAGATGCAGGAAGTCACGCGTTTCCGCATGACGACCCATCCGATTGAGTTCGACATGTACTATTCGCTGTAAATCGGGCTAGGTATGCCGAAATCTGAGGGGCGGTGCAACCGCCCCTTTTTTTTAATCATTTTGTTGTTTATTTGACAAATAACTAAAGCGACTTTCTGCTATAAAAACATCATGTTGTTTCAATGACTGCCTCATGGTGCTGCCTATGAAAAGCTCTGTTTGCAATACCTTCGTTTTGTTGTGCGCATTTTCCATACAGGCTCATGCTCAGGGTGTGTATTTGTGCAGCCATCCCAATGGCACACGAGAGTACCGTAATACAGGTGATACACGAGGGTGCCGCAAGCTCGAATTAGAGTCGATCTCGACCATTCCTTCGTCTTCCACAAGTCCGTCTCAAACTAAAAGCGATGCGGCGGGCACACCCTTCCCAAAAATTGAATCGCAAGTACAAAAACGTCGTGACCAGGACAGAATGCAGATCTTGCTCGATGAAGTGCGCACAGAAGAAGGTAAACTGGCCGAATTGAAGAAAGAATTCCAAAATGGCGAGCCTGAGCGATTGGGTAGCGAGCGCAACTATGCGAAATACCAAGATCGTGTGGCCATGATGAAAGAAGAAATTCAGAGAACAGAGAAAAATATTGAGGCACTACGGCGTGAGATCAGTCAATTAAAATAGGTGCTACGCACTTTTGCCGTACCTGGGGCCGCGCTGCGGCCCTCGTCTTTTGGATGACTGTGTATATGCTGACGAACTCACTAGGCGGACTGGATTTATTAGCCTCCGCGGTACTGTTGTTGGATACTCAAGGGCGTATAACCTATGCCAATGCAGCATCGGAGAGCTTGCTGGAGAATTCATTCAAGGTACTCAACCTTCAGCGGCTGTCCGACTTGTTTCTGAACGGCGAGAAGCTGGGGTTAATTTTCGATCAGGCACTGCAGCATCAGTTTGACGAGAAGCGTGAAGACTTGCTGCTGGAACGTCTGGGCAGGCCACCCTTACAGGTAAATCTCATCATTACTGTGTTGGACGATGCAGATAATCCAGTCTTGATAGAGCTACGCGAAAACGTTCAACAGATGAAGATGGATAGGGAAGAGCGCTTGCTTGATCAGACTCAGGCAAACAAAGAGCTCATCCGAAATCTTGCGCATGAAATCAAGAATCCACTAGGGGGCATACGTGGCGCAGCGCAGCTACTCGAGTTGGAGCTGCCCAGTCACGACCTGCGAGACTTACGCGAGTACACCCAAGTAATCATCAAAGAGTCTGATAGATTACAAACGCTGGTGGATCGCTTGCTGGCGCCGCATCGACGACCTCAGATAGTGGGTGATGTGAATATCCATGAAGTGTTCGAGCGGGTTCGCAGCTTGATCATGGCGGAATTTCCCCAAGGTCTCACCATCTGGCGTGACTACGATTTATCGTTGCCAGAGTTTCGCGGTGATAAAGAGCAACTGATTCAAGCTGTTCTTAATATTGCCCACAATGCAGCGCAAGCCTTGGCGAGCAGGGTCAGGCAGGGCGATGCCGAATTAACATTTCGTAGTCGGATTGCGCGCTCAATTACCATCGCCAAACATCGCTACAGGCTGGCACTGGACTTGCATATCATAGACAACGGCCCGGGTATACCGGCTGAGCTGAAGGATAGAATTTTCGTTGGCCCAGACCTTCGTTCAGCAGCATAACGGTGTCATTGAATGTGACAGCCGACCCGGTTGCACGGATTTTCGTATTCTTGTGGGTCTGCCCTGATTCTGTGCGTTTATTGAGCACCTGGTGTGGGTGAGACAAACAAGGGCGGTAAGCGCACTGTAATGGTGCTGGCGATGGATTATGCTGGACGCATGGCGACGCACATGAAACCAATCTGGATAGTTGATGACGATGAATCGATACGCTGGGTGCTTGAAAAGGCATTGGCGCGAGAAAATCTCTCCACCCGCAGTTTTTCCAATGTACGAGATGTTGTCGCTGCCCTTGATTCAGGAACGCCGCAAGTCTTGGTTTCCGATATACGCATGCCAGGAGAATCTGGCCTGGAGCTGCTGCAGATAGTCAAAGAGCGTTTTCCTGGCTTGCCAGTAATCGTGATGACGGCGTTTTCTGATCTGGATTCTGCCGTTGCCGCATTTCAGGGAGGTGCCTTTGAGTATCTCGCTAAGCCATTTGATCTCGACAAAGCGGTAGAACTCATACGACGAGCATTAGAAGAAAGTCTGCGCGAATCAGCCGGCGAACAAACCGAAGCTGAGAATCCCGAAATTTTGGGTCAGGCCGCAGCCATGCAGGATGTTTTTCGCGCTATAGGCAGGCTGTCGCAATCGAATGTCACCGTGCTGATTACAGGCGAGTCCGGCACTGGCAAAGAACTGGTAGCACGCGCACTACATAAACACAGCCCGCGAGCCTCTCAACCTTTTATTGCGCTCAACACGGCAGCCATACCCAAGGATTTGCTCGAGTCCGAATTATTTGGTCATGAACGCGGTGCATTTACCGGAGCTCAGGCAACCCGGCGAGGTCGATTTGAACAAGCCGAAGGCGGCACACTGTTTTTGGATGAAATAGGCGATATGCCTTTTGATCTACAGACGCGGTTATTGCGTGTGCTGTCAGATGGTCATTTTTATCGTGTAGGTGGGCACCAATCACTCAAAGCGAATGTACGAGTCATAGCGGCGACTCATCAAAATTTAGAGCAACGTGTTCGAGACGGATTGTTTCGCGAGGATTTATATCACCGACTCAATGTGATTCGCTTGCGGTTGCCATCTTTGCGTGAGCGTCGCGAAGACATTCCATTATTGGCGCGCTACTTTTTAAATCAAAGTGCGCATCAGCTAGGGGTTGACTCTAAGCGATTATCAGATCAGGCGATGCATTTTCTTTCCACCTTAGATTTGCCTGGTAATGTGCGACAGCTGGAAAATCTGTGTAACTGGATTACCGTCATGGCGCCAGGTCAGACAGTTGAAATCAAAGATTTACCTCCTGAGATGACCGCCGGAGTGTTTGTTCCATCTGCATCATCGGGTACGGAGTCGCAAGGGGAACCTGAGATAAATGGTTCATATGCTCATGTCTCTGAATCAAGCGATGAAAATCCATTGTCCAGATTAGTAGGTGGTACTAGCGAGCGGACTAACTGGATACTGATGCTAGAAGCAGAGGCTGCTCAAATGCTCTCTGCTGGTAAGCCAGAAGTGATGGATGCTCTGGGAAAGCAGTTTGAATCTGCCTTGATAAAAACGGCGCTTAAACACACGCACGGGCGCAAGAATGATGCTGCTATACGTTTAGGTATAGGTCGCAACACCATCACGCGCAAAATACAAGAGCTGGGTATCGAAGGCGGCAAAGACGACTAAGCAGCCAGTTTAGGCACGCTCAGCCGCGCAGCAGGTGCACGGGTGGGTGTTTGTCGTTAGTGGACTTCTTGCTAGATTGTGAGCTCTCACTGGGTGGTGTCCAGCCGAAGCGACGCCACAGCGACTGCACATCAGATCCTGGTTTCCAGTCGTGTTGACCTGGCTGTTTTCCAGCGGCGGGCAGTACGTATCCCTCTTCTACATATTTTTGGTTCATGACCGAGCTCCACCCAATACAAGTAGCATTCAACATCTAATGTTTCGGCTTTAACGTTGAAATCTTTAGATAAGGTGGTTAAATTTTTACCATAATCCGCAGTGACGTCGGTTCGCGTTAGGCACAATTATTGGCCTGATTTAATACGTCTCCACAGGGTGGTCCGGCTGATGCCCAGGTAGGCCGCGGCTTGCTCTCGGTTGCCGCCAAAGCGGTGGAGTATGGTTTTTATATCGTTATCTGTTCTGTGAGTTTCGGCGCGGATGGCTAGCGAATTTTCAGCTGCAAGCTCAGGCGCCAGACGAATCAATAATGAAGGTGTCAATGCCTGCAGTGGCTCGACTGATAAAAACAAAGCGACGCGCTGCATAAGATTACGTAATTCGCGCACATTACCCGGCCAATGCCATGCATAGAGCAAACTTGCACAGGTTTGTAATTCTGCATGCAGATTGACACTCGCACGTGCGCCTAAATCAGCCAGAGCATTTTTTAGCCACCATTCAGCTAGCGGAATGATGTCGTCCTTTCGTTCGCGCAGTGAGGGTAGGTGTACACGCAAAACTCCGAGACGATAAAAAAGATCAGCACGAAATTGATTAGTTGCGATACGTTCTTCAAGTTGACAATGCGTTGCGCTAATGATGCGTACATCGATAGGTATGGGGCG